>NZ_BAAGPS010000016.1:0-208395 GCF_054783935.1 Streptomyces pseudoechinosporeus | reverse complement strand
CCCCCCCCCCCCCCCGCGACCGCATACCCGGGGTCCGGCAGCATCGGGCGATGCGCCCGCACTACCGCCGGAATTCGCCAACAGCGTCCGCCTGATCCGGGGCCCGTTGCGGTTACGGCGACGGCGTAGTAGCGAGGGCTCCGGCGCGTATGGAGTGAAGGAGGTGAGCGAGGAGAGTGGGGGAGGTCTTGAGCTGGGTGGCGGGGGTGTCGCTCTCGCGGAGGTGGATGGTGGTGGGGGTGGAGGCGAGTTCGACGCAGGCGTTGCCGTCACCGCTGCCAGAGAAGGACGACTTCTGCCAGTTGTCGGGCATGCTCATGGGCGCCTCACAATTCCTTCGCCAGCCTGTCGATAAAGTCACGCGACCGCTCGGGTTCGAGTGACACTGCCTCCATTCTACGGAAGAGTGTTCGAAATGCGCCGAGTTGGGCTTCGGAGTCGATGAAGGCTGTGCCGTGTGGTGCGTCGCGTACGACCGTATCCAGCTTGGGGACCGCGCCACCCACGTACACCATGGTGCTGTCGGCGCCGGCGAAACCGTCCAGGTCGAAGGGGATGACGCGCACGGTGATGTGGTCCGCTTCGGAGAGATCCACAATGTGGGCCAGCTGAGCTCGTGCGGCAGCACGGTCGCCGACCCTGATGCGCAACGCCGCCTCGTGGATCACCGCTTCGTACGGGATGGGCGTGGGGCCCTCGATGATGACCTTTCGTTCCATCCGGTGGCTGACGCGCAACTCCAGCTCAGGGTGGGGGAGTTCAGGGACCCTGTGGCCGAGGATCCGGCGAGCGTAGTCCTCTGTCTGTAGAAGGCCGGGGATGTGCAGGAAGTTCACATCCCAGTAGTAAGTGGCGTGGTGCTCCAGCTCCGACAGATCCAGGAACGACGTGGGCAGCAGGCCTCGGTATTCCTCCCACCAGCCGCGCGTCCGGTCGGACGCCATCGCGGCCAGAGCCTCGATCAACTCTACGTCCGTGCAGGCGTATTGAGCTGCAAGGCGTCGCAAGCGGTCCTCGCTGACGCCCGCTGTGCCGAATTCGATCTGACTCATCTGAGCCGAGTCCGTCCCCAGCAGGGCGGCGGCTTCGCGTCCCTTGAGCCCTGCGGCCTCACGCAGTTTTCGCAGTTCAGCGCCTAGGCGCTCTTGGCGTGCGGTGGGCTGTCGCCTGCGCGGCATTGCTTCCTCCTTGCCCCTCAACTGTGGGGCAGCGGCGACTCGTTCGAGGGGCAGATTACGGCAACGACTTGCGGCGTCACAAATTGTGGCCCTACTGTCGGTGACGCGTCGCACACGCAACGGAACCTCGGGGCTCCGAAAGTGCACCGCTCCGTCATGCCGTGACGGCTGCGGCAGAGCCATCGCCCGTCGACCGTCGCGCCTCTCTCCAACTCCCCTTCCATCAAACGGAGTTCACGCATGCCTAAACCCAAGGACGAAGCCAAGGACGAACCCTGGGAGTACACGCTCCACATCCCGCACGACCTCCGAGCGGTCACCGTCTGCCGGCGCACCTTGCGCCTGATCCTCACCATCCACGGACTCATCCGGCTCACCGAAGTCGCCGAGCTGCTGGTCACCGAGCTCGTGGCCAACGCCGTACGACACACGAAAGGGCCCGCCTCCCTGCGACTGCACTGGCGGAACGGAGTCCTGCGCATCGAAGCCTGGGATGCCGACCCTGAACCGCCGCCGCCTCCACGGGAGTTGGCGTACGCCGTCGACGCGGAGGCGGGCCGCGGTCTCGAACTCGTCCGCGCCTGCGCCGACGACTGGGGCTGGTATCCGTTGAGACGTGGCGGCGACAAGGGCAAGTACGTGTGGTGTCACCTGCGGGCCGCGTAGGGCGTTGATCGCGGCGGAGTGCGTCAGCGGTTGATCGACTGGATTTCCTGGACGTTCATGTGCGGACGGACTCCTCGACCCCGTATCCGCCCCCTTGATGTCATCTGACGCGTCGTCGCCCCCCCCCACCGCAAGCGGTGAGTAGCAGCGCCGTCGTTGCGGCGAACGTGGCGGCGGTGGGCGCGGTGCGGCCGACCACGGGCGAACTGCCCCTGTGTCAAGCGTCTCTGGCGTGTGCAACAGAGAACGAAGTCAGCAGGGGGAGCAGACGCCATCCGAGCGGCGATGGGGATTGCGTGGGGATCGTGAGGTCTGTGGCGTGACAGTTGCGAAGTGGCTCACATCTCGGATGTGGTGCGGCGACTGCTGGCCGGACAACTCGGGCCTAGGGGGCGGGTCGTACGGAATCGGGTGGTCAGAGAACGGGCGCCCACTGCCCGGCCTTCGACACCCTCCTTAAGATCTCAGTAGGCTCACTACACCCCCACACGCCTCCCTCCACACACGACACCAGGACACCCGCCATGGCGCGACGCACCACTTCCAGCTCGACGGGCAGTTCGCCGGGTCCGCGGAATCGGACGCCGCAGCCGTTGCCTCGGCGGCGACGCACGTTCGGGGATTTCATCAAGGCGTTCTTTGCCTTTATCGCTCTGATTGTTCTGTTGGTGGGGGTGCCCGGGGCGCTGGCCACGCAGATGGGGTGGCCGCTGCCCAGCGGGACGCCGAGTCTGGACTGGCTTCAGCAGGAGATCACGGCCGGCACGTTTCTGAATGTGCTGACCGTTCTCGTCTGGTTTGCCTGGGCTCAGTTCACCGCGTGCGTACTTGTGGAGATGAAGGCCGCCCTGTCCGGTGTCGGGGTGCCGAACCGGGTGCCCGGTGCCGGGCCGAGCCAGTTGCTCGCGCGGCAGCTCGTCGCCGCTTTGTTGCTGGTCGGTGCGACCGCGGCCAGCTTTGCGCCCGGACTCTCGCAGCTGGGGCAGCAGTTGCAGGAGAACCAGCGGCCGACCGTCGCCGCGGCGCAGCAGACGCCCGCCGGCCTGCTGGGGCAGCAGGAACAGGCCGCCTCCAGCGCCGCCGCCGCGCTGGCCGAGCAGGCGGCCAACGCCGCGCACGCCGCCGAGAGCGGGCGCACCGCCGACAGCGGCGACACGAAGTACTACCGGATCCAGCCGCCGGAAGGCCGCCATCACGACTCCCTCTGGGAGATCGCCGAGCGGCATCTCGGGGACGGGCGGCGGTACAAGGAGATCTACCAGCTCAACAAGGACCGCGCGCAGCCCGACGGTTCGAAGCTCTCCGAGGCCAGCCTCATCCGGCCCGGCTGGATCCTGGAGATGCCCGGCGACGCCCGCGGCGGCGACCTCGTCGAGATGCCCGACGAGGCCCCGCAGGTGTCGAAGGAGGTCCAGCAGCAGATCTCCGACTACTCCAGGACGGGCGACAACCATCAGCAGCAGGGGAGTGGGCAGCAGGGCGGCAGCGGGGCCGTTGATCATGACACCGCTCACATCACCGTTCCCGAACAGCGGCCCGCCCCGGACCAGGGCCAGCAAAGCCAAGGCCAGCAGGGGCAGGGGCACGCCACTCCCGCCGCCGAGGCCGGAGACGACGGTGGCTTCGGACTGCCGCAGGCCCTCCTCGGCGCGCCCCTCCTCGCCGCCGGGCTCCTCGGTGCCCTCGGGCGCCGGCGCCGGCAGGCCCTGTGGCAGTCGGCCCTCGGTGCCGTCGGCGGGCGGCGCGGCATGATGGAGCCGCCGACGCCCACCGGTACGGCCGCCGATGTGCAGGACGCGTTGCTCGTGGGGGCCGACCCCGAGGGCGTACGACTTCTCGACCGGTCGCTGCGCGGGCTGGCCGCCGCGCTCGCGGAGGAGTCGCGGCCGTTGCCGACCGTGTACGCGGCCTGGATGAGCAACGGAGATTTGCACCTGCAACTGGCGCAGCCTGCCGGGAGGCCGCCGGTGCCGTGGCAGCTCGGGCAGGACCAGACGTTCTGGATGCTGGCGCGGGCCGACGCCGAGCGGTACGAAGACGTCGACACGGCGGCCCCGTACCCCGGACTCGTCAGCCTCGGCACGATGGACGACTCGCGGCTGCTGCTCAACCTGGAGTCCGTGCCCGGCATCGTCTCGCTGAGCGGCAGCGAGGAGGACCGGGCGGGCGTGTTCGCCTCCGTGGCCGCCGAGTTGGCGACCAACGGGTGGTCCGACCGCATGACGATCACCCTCGTCGGCTTCGGGCAGGACCTGACGCCCCTCGCGCCCAACCGGCTGCGCCACCTCGACGACATCGAGGCGCTCGTCGAGACCATGGAGGCGGAGACGCGGCAGCGACGCGGGGCGCTGGGAGCGGCCGGGCACGACTCCGTCCTCACCGGGCGTACGGGGCCCGCGCAGCACACCCGTTGGGCCCCGCACCTCGTACTCCTCGCCGCCGAACCGTCCGCCGAGGACGCCGTCAAGCTCGCCGAACTCGCCTCCGACGCAAGCCGGTTGGGCATCGGCTATCTCGTCGGTACGGAGTCGGGGGATCTGCCCGGCGCCGCCTGGGAGATGGAGATCACCAGCGAGGGCAAGCTCCTCGCGCCGCTCCTCGGGCTCGAACTCGACGCGCAGCTGCTGCCGGTGGCCCAACAGCGCGCCGTCGTCGAGCTGTTCGTCGAGGCGGATCCCGATCGCGAGGAGAACGGTCCGGCCTCCGACCCGCCGTTCCTCGTCGACATCAGCGAGCAGGGGCGGCCGGCGGTGTACGCGCGACTCGTCGGCCCGTACGAGATCATCGGCCTCGATACGCCGGACGGTGAGCGCAGCCCGCTGCTGCACGAGGCGCTGGCCTTGCTGCTGCTGCACCGGGAGGGCGTGCACCCTCGGGTGCTGTCGTCCGCGCTGTGGCCCCGGGGGGTCACGGAGGATGTGCGGGACGCGCTGGTCGAGCGGCTGCGGGCCTGGCTGGGCAATGATCCGGACGGTACGCCGCGACTTGGCACCGACTCGACGGGACGGCTCAAGCTCGCGAAGTCGGTGGTGTCCGACCTGGATGTGCTGCGGTCGCTGTACCACGAGGCGACTCAGGGGCGTGGGGTCGACAGCCGGGCTGTGCGGGGGCGGTTGCTGACCGATGCGTTGGTGTTGGTGCGGGGGCCGTTGCTGGCGGAGCGGCCCGCGGGGCGGTACGGGTGGCTTACGCACGAGATCATCGATGCCCAACTGCCCTTGCTCGTCGCCGATATTGGGCTGGCGTTGTCTGCGTTCCATCTTGAGAAGAACCGGGCGGGGAAGGCCATTGAGGCGCTGAACGCGGCGCTTGGCTCCGCGCCGGGCGATGAGCGGTTGTGGCATGAGTTGCTTCGGGCCACTCATGCCACGGGGGACGAAGCGCAGCTTCAGAGGCTTGCGGCGGACCTGGTGTCTCGGAGTGGGGCTCGGGGGCTGCCGCCTCGGACTGAGGCCTTGTTGGATGAGTTGCTCCCCTCCTGGCGAAGTGGTGTCGCGGCCGTTGGGTGACAAGTTGCCCGGAGCTTGTGGCTGTGCCCACCCGTTCCGCCCTGCGGAACGTATGCCCACAGCGGTAGCGGATCGCTTGCCCACAGCGGTGGCGAGGGCTAGGAGCTTTTCGTGGAATTCGCGTTGATCCTCGGTGCCGCCCTCTGGGGCGGGCTCGCCGGGATACTCGTGCCCCGCGCCGCCTATCGGCTCTCCGTCGAGCCCGAGGAGGAGTGGCGGGCGCAGTGTCCGGATGGGCACGGCATCAGCGGGTGGGTTGGGTTGGCCTGGTGTGCGGGGCGGAGGTATGGGCCCAGTACGCCGCTCGTCGTCGTTGTCACCGCGCTGGTCTGTGCCGCTCTTGCCGCTGCCACCGGTACCCGGCCTGAGCTGGGCGTATGGCTGTTGGTCGCGCCCTTTGGTGTGTTGCTCACCCTGGTCGACTTCTCTGTGCATCGGTTGCCCGACGTGGTGAATCTGCCGCTGGCCGTCGCCGTGCCGGGGCTGTTGGGGATCGTGGCGCTGGTGCCCGAGAACCACGGCGACTGGACTCGCGCGCTGTTGGGCGCTCTCGCGTACGCCGGGTGGTTCTTCGTCTGCTTTCTCGTCAATCCGAACTGGGTGGCCTTCGGGGATGTGAAGCTCGGCCTCTGGCTGGGGGCCGCCCTCGGCTGGTACGGGTGGGGGGTACTGATCCTCGGTTCCTTCGCCGGGTTTTTTCTGGCGGGGTTCTACGCGATCGGGCTCGTCGTTACGCGCAGGGGCGGGCGCAAGACTCCGGTGCCGTACGGTCCCTTCCTCATCGGCGGTGCCTTCGTCGGCACCCTCATCGGGGCGTACGCGGCCTGACGTCGGGTGATCCACATGCCTGGCGTACGCTGGATCAGTCCGTCCACACCCTGTCGAAAGGGACCGCCCGGTGACCGAGAAGGCCGACCTTCAGTCCGTCCTCGACCGTGCCGCCGAGGGTGGGCGGATCACCCCGGAGGAGGCGCTCGACCTCTACCGGGACGCCCCGCTGCACGCGCTGGGCGCCGCCGCCGATGCCGTACGCCGCCGCCGTTACGCCGGTACGGAACACATCGCGACGTACATCATCGAGCGCAACATCAACTACACCAACGTATGCGTCACGGCCTGCAAGTTCTGCGCCTTCTACGCGCCGCCGAAGGCCACCGACAAGGGCTGGACGCGCGATCTGGACGACATCCTGCGGCGCTGTGCGGAGACCGTCGAGCTCGGCGGTACGCAGATCATGTTCCAGGGCGGGCATCACCCGGACTACGGCGTCGAGTACTACGAGGAGCACTTCGCCGCGATCAAGGCCGCGTACCCGCAGCTCGTCATCCACTCCCTGGGGGCTTCGGAGGTCGAGCACATGGCGCGGATCTCCAAGGTCAGCGTCGAGGAGGCGATCCAGCGGATTCACGCCGCCGGGCTCGACTCCTTCGCCGGTGCCGGTGCCGAGCTGCTGCCCGCGCGGCCCCGCAAGGCGATCGCCCCGCTGAAGGAGAGCGGTGAGCGCTGGCTGGAGATCATGGAGACCGCCCACCGGCTGGGTGTGGAGTCCACGTCCACGATGCTGATGGGTACGGGCGAGACGAACGCCGAGCGCATCGAGCACCTGCGCATGATCCGCGACGTACAGGACCGGACGGGCGGCTTCCGGGCCTTCATCCCGTACACGTACCAGCCCGAGAACAACCACCTCAAGGGGCGTACGCAGGCGACGATCTTCGAGTACCTGCGCATGATCGCCATCGCGCGGCTGTTCATGGACAACATCGCCCATATCCAGGGGTCGTGGCTCACCACCGGTAAGGAGGTCGGCCAGCTGTCGCTGCACTACGGGGCGGACGACCTCGGTTCGATCATGCTGGAGGAGAACGTCGTCTCGTCGGCCGGTGCCAAGCATCGCTCCAACCGCATGGAGATCATCGACCTGATCCGCAAGGCGGGCCGCGTCCCGGCCCAGCGCGCGACGACGTACGAGCACCTCGTCGTCCACGACGACCCGGCGAACGACCCCGTCGACGAGCGGGTCCAGTCGCATATCTCGTCGACGGCGATCGCGGGTGGGACGGCGCACCCCGAGTTGAAGCTTCTCGCCTCCAACTAGCTTTCCTGTGCTGACGATTCACGCCGCGGATGAGCTCCGCCACACTTGGGACGACCCTGCCCCGGTCAAGGACGGAGCCGTCGTAGTGGAAGGGATTCGGGTCGCCGCGACGGGTTCGCTCGCGGACCTCCAGGAACGCTTCCCGGGCGCTCGCGTACGGCGGTGGCCCGGGGTTCTCGGGCCCGCACTCGTCCACGAGGGGCCGCTGCCCGAGGCGCCGACGCCTCGGGAACGGGTGCATGCGGTGCTGAAGCTCGGGGCGGTGGCGGTTCTGGAGGAGTACGCCGGTACGGCCGAGCTTCGGGCCGCCGCCGAGCGTAACGACGTCGTCGTGCTCGCGAGCGCGGCGCGACGGCCCGCGATCCTCCAGACCGGGCGCGCCGACCTCGCCGTCTTCGACGAGACCGGCGCCTGTCTCGCGACCGTCTGCGCGGGCCGCCTAGTGCACCGCCGCAGATAGCGGTCAGCCCGAGAACGCCTCCGCGAACGCGCCCGAACGCTGCTTGATCCCGCTGCAGTCGGTCCGCGCGACGTTCGCCTTCGCCTTGCCGCGCGCGCACTGCCGGTCACGGGCCGCCGCCCACATCGACACCCACGCGACGTCCTTCTCCTCGGCGAACGACCGGACTTGGGCCGCGTCGGACAGCGTGAACGTCTCGTTGTCGACGTCGTTGACGCCGATCATCGGGGTGAGGGCGAGGCCCTTCCAGGCGGCCTCGGACGAGAGGCCGAAGATCTTCTTGAGCTGGCCGTGGGTCGCCTTGGCCGCCTTGATCGCGTAGGTGCCCATGTCATCGTCGAACGAACTGCCGTAGTTCATCGTCATGATGTTGACCGTGGAGACCCTCACGCCGCCGGCTTTCGCGGACTTCAGCACGGCCCGGCTGTCCTTGTTCAGGCCGTGCGGCATCACGGGCAGCGTGAAGGACACCCGGACCTCGGGGCGCTGCTTCTGGAGCAGGGCGATGGCCTTGGAGCGCAGCGCCACCGACTTGGAGTCGGACAACGGCGGGCCCTCGATGTCGAAGTCGGCCTCCGTCGCACCGGCGGCGTCGAGCGCGGTCGCGTAGGCACTGGCCAACTTGGAGACGCTCTTGCAGGTCGTCGCGAGCTCCTTGCCGGAGGCTCCGCCGAAGGAGACCCGCACGTTTCCTCCGGACGACTTCAGCGCCGAGATCCTGGACTTCACCGACGCCTTGCCGATGCCGTACTCGCCCCACGTCGGCGTGCAGCCGCCGCGGCCCGCGATCACGAAGGCCAGGTTGTACGCCGACGGGGAGCCCGCCGATTCGTTGCCGGAGGCCGCGGTGGCGCTGACGTACGGGGCGTACGCGGGAATCGGTAAGGGACTCGGTAAGGACGTCTCCGACGGCGACTGTGACGGCGTATCCGGCGAGGTCTCCGTGGAGGGGACGGGCGTTCTCGGAAGTGCGGGGGCCGCCTGCGAGGGGGACGGGTCCGAGGAGCACCCGGTGCAGGTCAGCGCGGTCGCGAAGACAAGCCCGGCAGCCGGTTTCAGGAGACTCCTCATTGCACATGCACCTCTCTTGTGACGTACGTCGGGGATCTCTCGTGACGTACGTTCGGGGAACGGGCAACGTCTCAAAAACGGCCGGGCTTCACGAAGACAACGCGGACTCTCACAGGGACTGCACAGGTGCCTCGCGGAGTCGGGGGCTCTCGGGGCGCTCGGCGTCGATCCAGGCCCGGCCGGTCAGGCCGGGCGTCCCCGCTCTGCTCTCGGCTGCCACAATGGGCCCGTGACCCGCGCCTCCCTGAACAAGCAGCCGCACGAAGTCGCCTCGATGTTCGACGACGTGGCGGAACGGTACGACCTGACGAACGACGTGCTGTCGCTCGGCCAGGACCGGCGCTGGCGCAAGGAGGTCGCGAGGGCGGTGGACGCGCGGCCCGCGCAGAAGGTGCTGGACCTGGCGGCGGGTACGGCCACGTCGTCGCTGCCCTTCGTGCGGACGGGAGCGTACGTCGTGCCGTGCGACTTCTCGCTCGGGATGCTCAAGGTCGGCAAGAGGAACCACCCCTGGCTGCCGCTGACGGCGGGCGACGCGACGAGGCTGCCCTTCAAGGACGACACCTTCGACGCGGTGACGATCTCCTTCGGCCTGCGCAACGTCCAGGACACGGACGCGGCCCTGCGCGAGCTGTACCGGGTCACCAGGCCGGGCGGGCGCGTGGTCATCTGCGAGTTCTCGCACCCCACTTGGGCGCCCTTCCGCACCGTGTACACGGAGTACCTGATGCGCGCGCTGCCGCCGGTCGCGAGAGCGGTGTCCTCCAACCCCGACGCGTACGTCTATCTCGCCGAGTCCATCCGCGCCTGGCCCGACCAGCCCGCGCTGGCCGAGCGCCTGCGCAAGGCCGGCTGGTCGAAGGTGGCGTGGCGCAACCTCACGGGCGGGATCGTGACGCTGCACCGGGGCTTCAAGCAGGCCTGACTCCTACGGGGCCCGGCTCGGTTCACCTCAGAACCTCGAACGGGTCGCCCGGTTCGTCGAGTTCGCGGTACAGCCCGCCCGACGGCGGATGCGGCAGCCGCGGCTCCCGCACCCCCGCGCCCCCGCCGCCCTCTCCCTCGCCGAAGTCGAACCACACGGTGACGACGGCACCGTGTGGCACCTCGGTGCCGGGCAGCGGGTACTGGCGTACGACGTAGTCGACGACGGTCAGATGGAAGTCGGGCCGGTCGGGCGCGGCGAGCAGCACACCACGTGCCTCGGCCGTCTCACGCGCGTCCACGGCCATCAGACCGACGAGCCGCGGCACACGCACATCGGGTGGTTTGCGCACAGACGTCACCCCCAGCGGTACCGGAAGAGTAAGCCCTGCCGCCCGCTGCCGGAAGCCGGGCGCCGCCGGCAAGGCGTCACCCGGCCACCCGGCCACCTGGCCGTGGAGGCCGACCCGGCAGGCGTCACCGGCTCAGAGGGCTCAGAGGTCCAGCCGGTAGCAGTGGCCCGTCTGCTTCGAGGCCGGCGAGGTGAACCTCTCGGTCAGGGTCATGCCGAGGCGTCTGGTCACCGCGATGGAGCGTTCGTTGCGGGAGTTGACCATCGCCACCACAGTGGTGACGTCCGCCGCCCGCAGTCGGTCGAGCGTGCTCCACGCGGCAGCCGTCACGTATCCCTTGCCCCAGTACGCTCGTCCGAGCCGCCACCCGATCTCGATCTCGCCCTTGGGACCCCAGTCGTGCGGCCACGGCTGGGCGCCCGTGAAGCCGATGACGTCGCCCTTCTCGTCCAGCATCGTCCAGAAGCAGAAGCCGTACTCGGCGTCGTGCCGGCGCTGCCGCGCGGTCAACTCCTCGTAGACGGACAGCTCGGCCGACTTTCCGCCGTGGAACTCCATCACGTCCGGGTCGTCGAACACCCGGTGCCAGGCGAAGGCGTCCTCTTCGGTGGGGACGCGCAGCCGTACCACGGGGGAAGGTCGGTTCATGGGGCAGCCCTTCAGCAGGGTGATCAGTACCGCTGAATAGACTGCCCATGTCCAGTGCCCGTCGGCACGTTGATTTCGAGTCTTGGGGAGACCCCACCGTGACCGAGCCCCAGCCCCTCTCCGAACACACCGCCGATGTGATCGTCGTCGGGGCCGGGCCAGCCGGTTCCACCACCGCGTACTACCTCGCGAAGGCCGGACTCGACGTCCTGCTGCTTGAGAAGACCGCATTTCCGCGCGAAAAGGTCTGCGGCGACGGGCTGACGCCCCGCGCGACCAAGCAACTCGTCTCGATGGGCATCGACATCTCCGAGGAGGCGGGCTGGCTCCGGAACAAGGGCCTCCGCATCATCGGCGGCGGCGTCCGCCTCCAGCTGGACTGGCCGGATCTCGCCGCCTACCCCGACTACGGACTCGTACGAAAGCGGGACGACTTCGACGAGCAGCTGGCGCGGCAGGCGCAGAAGGCGGGCGCGCGGCTGCACGAGCGCTGCAATGTGGGCGCCCCGATCGTCGACGACCGCACGGGCCGCATCACGGGCGTACACGCGAAGCTCGGCGACGCCGACTCGGGGGAGAAGCGCGAGGTCACCTTCCACGCGCCGTTGGTCGTGGCGGCCGACGGCAACTCGACCCGGCTCTCCCTGGCCATGGGCCTGCACCGCCGCGACGACCGGCCGATGGGCGTCGCGGTGCGTACGTACTTCACGTCCCCGCGCCACGAGGACGACTACCTGGAGTCCTGGCTGGAGCTGTGGGACCGGCGTGGACCGGGCGAGGACCGGCTGCTGCCCGGCTACGGCTGGATCTTCGGCATGGGCGACGGTACGAGCAATGTGGGGCTCGGGGTGCTGAACACCTCCAGCTCCTTCAAGGAGCTGGACTGGCGTGAGGTCCTGAAGGCCTGGTGCGCCTCGATGCCGGAGGACTGGGGCTACACCCCGGACAACATGACGATCCCGATCCGCGGCGCGGCCCTGCCCATGGCCTTCAACCGCCAACCGCACTACACGAAGGGCCTGTTGCTCGTCGGCGACGCGGGCGGCATGGTGAACCCCTTCAACGGCGAGGGCATCGCATACGCCATGGAGTCCGGCCAGATCGCCGCCGACGTCATCGTCCAGGCGCACGCCCGGTCGACGCCCGCCCAGCGCGAACTCGCCCTCCAGCGCTACCCGAAGGTCCTCAAGGACACCTACGGCGGCTACTACAACCTCGGGCGCGCCTTCGTGAAGCTCATCGGCAACCCGAAGGTCATGAAGATCGCGACGCAGCGCGGCCTGACGCACCCCGTGCTGATGAAGTTCACGCTGAAGATGCTTGCCAACCTGACCGACCCGACGGGCGGCGACGCGATGGACCGCATCATCAACGGGCTGAGCAAGGTGGCCCCGAAGGCGTAACTCTGAGGCCGGCTGAGAAGCCGCCTGAGCGCGCACCTAAGGGCCGCTTCCCCCGCTGGGGAGGCGGCCCTTCAGCAGCGTGACCGGAGGGTCAGAGGACGCGCACAGCGCCGCTCGCCGGGTAGCCCGACAGTTTCTGGATGACGACGCCCTTGCTGGGGTTCGCGGCGTCCAGGTACTCGCCCCCTCCGATGTAGACACCCGTGTGGTAGGCCGAGCCCTTGCCGCCCCAGTACAGGATGTCGCCGACCTGGATGTCGGACAGCGGGACATCGGTCCCGACCGTCGACTGCTCCTGCGAGATGCGTGGCAGGTCGACGCCGACCTGATTGAACGCGGCCTGGACCAGGCTGGAGCAGTCCCAGGAGTTGGGACCCATGGCGCCCATGACGTAGGCGTCGCCGACCTGTGCCTTGAGGAAGTTGATGACCGTACCGACGCTGCCGCTCGCCGGGGCCGGGACATCGGTCTCGGAGCTCGAGGGCGCGGAGGTGTTCAGGGTGGTCCGCTCGGCGGACCGCGAGGCGGCGGCCTCCGCGGCGGCCTTGCGCTCGGCCTCGGCCTTCTTCTTGGCCTCCGCCTTCTTCTTCGCCTCGGCGAGGTCGGCCTTGGCCTGCTTGGCCGCCTTGGCGGCGGCCGCGTCACGCTCGGCCAGCAGCTCGTAGTCGGCCGCGGCCTGCTGGGTGGCAGCCGCGGACTCGGCCACGGTGGCGGACAGGTCCGCCGTGAGCGTGGGCAGTTCGATCGTCTGGGTCACGGGCTCGGCCGCGTTCGCCGATCCGGCCGCAGCCCCCACTGCCAGGGTGCTGAGAACGCCACCGGCAACTCCGGCGCGCATCGCGAGCGTCGAACTGCTGCGAGGCCGGGGTTTCCGGTGGCTGCGTATGTGAGCGGTGTGGGACATGAGTCCAACCGGTATCAGGGGCTCCTCCATATCTTCAAGAAACGTGTGGTGCGCCACAGTTGTTCAATGGGCCGCCCGAATCCCTGGCGTGACATTCTTTATTGACGCCGTATCGGGCATAGCGGACACCGTTCATCGGGGCTGTGAACAAGGCCTTTTCGCATTACGTCCGAATTGTCCGCCGCCTACCACTCGTTGAGACCGATGGCCAAGCCCTGTTTGCGTGGCCCGGTTTCGAATGTGACACAGGTCACGGAACGGCCGCCGCGGCGGATGCGTCGCGAGCGTCAGCCGGATCCGCGACGACTCCTGTGTCTCAGTCGGATATCGAGTTCGTGTTCCGCTCGTGAACGGATGCACGCGCTCGCGTCCGTCCACACCGGTGACCCAACTCCCCCGAAGTGTGAATGAGTTCCTTTACCAAGCGGCGATGTCCAGCGCCAATTTGCCTGCGGTCGCCGCCTCTTGATAGTGGCCAGCACTGCTGGACCTGCGTTAACGAGCGAAATTGTCACTTCTGGTGATCACTCGGGCGCCCCCTGAGCGAAGGTCGGTACGTCTCCGACTTCATGATCGATCGCCAGGTGGTGGAGATCACAAAGACGTTGTCGTACCCCGTGTCGCAGATCACAGACCGGCGGGCATAAGATGCGTGGCAGTTGGGCTTGTGACCTGCTTCACATGTACGCGATCTTCGTGAAGCCGCACGGGGCTTGTGAGTCTCGGGAAGCTGACGGAGCCTGTGAGCTTCGTGGGGCGGGTGAAGTCCGACGAACCTCCCCAGCCTCCGGCCGGGGGGACCCCCGCAAGCAGTCAATGCCGACTGAGAGGAGCGAGGAGCGGTGAACGCGTATGCGCCCATCCTCGTACTGGGAGCCCTCGGGGCAGGCTTTGCGATCTTCTCCGTGGTCATGGCCACGCTTATCGGTCCAAAGCGGTACAACCGGGCCAAGCTCGAGGCCTACGAGTGCGGTATCGAGCCGACCCCGACGCCGGCCGGCGGCGGGCGGTTCCCCATCAAGTACTACCTGACAGCGATGCTCTTCATCATTTTCGATATCGAGATCGTCTTCCTCTATCCCTGGGCCGTCACCTTCGACGCCCTTGGGATATTCGGGCTCGTGGAGATGCTGCTCTTCGTGCTCACCGTCTTCGTCGCGTACGCGTACGTATGGCGGCGCGGCGGCCTGGAATGGGACTGAACCCCGGATAGGCGACAGAGGAGCCACTGAGCATGGGACTCGAAGAAAAGCTGCCGAGCGGCTTCCTGCTGACCACCGTCGAGCAGGCCGCTGGGTGGGTACGCAAGTCGTCCGTCTTTCCCGCCACCTTCGGCCTCGCCTGTTGCGCCATCGAGATGATGACGACCGGCGCGGGCCGCTACGACATGGCGCGCTTCGGCATGGAGGTCTTCCGCGGCTCACCGCGTCAGGCCGACCTGATGATCGTCGCCGGACGCGTCAGCCAGAAGATGGCGCCGGTGCTGCGGCAGGTCTATGACCAGATGCCGAACCCCAAGTGGGTGATCTCCATGGGGGTCTGCGCATCGTCCGGCGGGATGTTCAACAACTACGCGATCGTGCAGGGCGTCGATCACGTCGTCCCTGTCGACATCTATCTGCCCGGCTGTCCGCCGCGGCCCGAGATGCTGCTGGACGCGATTCTCAAGCTGCACCAGAAGATCCAGACCTCGAAGCTCGGCGTGAACGCCGAGGAGGCGGCCCGCGAGGCGGAGGAAGCGGCGCTCAAGGCGCTCCCCACCATCGAGATGAAGGGCCTGCTGCGGTGAGCGACGCGAACGGCAACGGCACGAACGGGGTGAACCCCGAGAAGGACCTCAGCGCCTCCAACCTCCCCGGCCGGCCCGGCGAGGCGGGCGAGGAGATCCGCGTCCAGCGCGGCATGTTCGGCGCCAACAACGGCGGTGACACCTCCGGCTACGGCGGCCTGGTCCGCTCGGTCCGGCTGCCCGGGGAGGCCAGCCGCCCGTACGGCGGCTGGTTCGACGAGGTCGCCGACGAGCTGGAAGGTGCCCTGGAGGAACAGGGCCTGGTCCCCGAGAACGCGATCGAGAAGACGGTCGTCGACCGCGACGAGATCACCTTCCACATCGAGCGCGAGTACCTGGTCCGGGTCGCCCGGACCCTGCGCGACGACCCGGCGCTCCGCTTCGAGCTGTGCACGGGGGTGAGCGGCGTCCACTACCTCGGCGACAAGGGCCGCGAGCTGCACGCCGTCTACCACCTGCGCTCGATCACCCACAACCGGCTGATCCGCCTCGAAGTCAGCGCCCCCGACGCCGACCCGCACATCCCGTCCCTGGTCTCCGTCTATCCGACGAACGACTGGCACGAGCGCGAGACGTACGACTTCTTTGGCATCGTCTTCGACGGTCACCCGGCCCTGACGCGGATCATGATGCCGGACGACTGGCAGGGCTTCCCGCAGCGCAAGGACTACCCCCTCGGCGGCATTCCCGTCGAGTACAAGGGCGCCCAGATCCCGGCTCCGGACCAGCGGAGGTCGTACTCATGAGCACGCAGTCAGCATCCGCACGCGAGACCACCGAAGGCACCGTCTACACGGTCACGGGTGGCGACTGGGACGAGGTCGTGCAGACCGCGGCCCGGGCCGACGACGAGCGCATCGTCGTCAACATGGGCCCGCAGCACCCGTCCACCCACGGCGTGCTCCGGCTGATCCTGGAGATCGACGGCGAAACGGTCACCGAGGCCCGCTGCGGCATCGGCTATCTGCACACTGGCATCGAGAAGAACCTCGAGTTCCGTACGTGGACACAGGGCACGACCTTTGTGACGCGCATGGACTACCTGACGTCGTTCTTCAACGAGACCGCGTACTGCCTCGCCGTCGAGAAGCTGCTGGGCATCGAGGACGAGATCCCGGACCGCGCGACGATCATCCGGGTGCTCCTGATGGAGCTGAACCGTCTCTCCTCGCACCTCGTGTGCATCGCCACCGGCGGCATGGAGCTCGGCGCCACCACGATCATGATCTACGGCTTCCGTGATCGTGAACTCGTTCTCGACATCTACGAGCTGATCACCGGCCTGCGCATGAACCACGCGTACATCCGGCCCGGCGGCCTCGCCCAGGACCTGCCTCCGGGCGCGGTGGACCAGATCCGCGAGTTCGTGAAGAAGATGAGGAAGAACCTTCCCGAGTACGACAAGCTCGCCACCGGGAACCCCGTCTTCAAGGCCCGTATGCAGGACATCGGCTACCTCGACCTGGCCGGCTGCATGGCCCTCGGCGCCACCGGCCCGATCCTCCGCTCGGCCGGCCTCCCGCACGACCTGCGCAAGGCGCAGCCGTACTGCGGCTACGAGACGTACGACTTCGACGTCCCGACCGCCGACACCTGCGACGCGTACGGGCGCTTCCTGATCCGCCTGGAGGAGATGCGCCAGTCGCTGCGGATCATCGAGCAGTGCCTGGACCGGCTGCAGCCCGGGCCGGTCATGGTCGCCAACAAGAAGATCGCCTGGCCCGCACAACTGGCCCTCGGCCCGGACGGACTGGGTAACTCCCTCGACCACATCAAGCAGATCATGGGCACCTCCATGGAGGCCCTGATCCACCACTTCAAGCTGGTGACCGAGGGCTTCAGGGTCCCGCCCGGCCAGGCGTACGCCGCCGTCGAGTCGCCCAAGGGCGAACTCGGGGTGCACGCCGTGTCCGACGGCGGCACCCGCCCCTACCGGGTCCACTTCCGCGACCCGTCCTTCACCAATCTGCAGGCCATGGCGGCGATGTGCGAGGGCGGCCAGGTCGCCGACGTCATCGTCGCCGTCGCGTCCATCGACCCCGTGATGGGAGGCGTCGACCGGTGACCACCACTCCTTCCGAGCAGGGCGTACAGACACAGGGCGTCAGCCTGGGCATGCCCCAACTGCCTGCGCCCGACTACCCGGACGACGTTCGAGCCCGGCTCGAGGCCGACGCGCGCGAGGTCATCGCCCGCTACCCGGACTCCCGGTCCGCCCTCCTGCCGTTGCTGCATCTCGTGCAGTCGGAGGAGGGCCATGTCACGCGCACCGGCATGCAGTTCTGCGCCGACATGCTGGGCCTGACCACGGCCGAGGTCACCGCAGTCGCCACCTTCTACACCATGTACCGGCGCAAGCCCTCCGGTGACTACCAGGTGGGCGTCTGCACCAACACCCTGTGCGCGGTGATGGGCGGCGACGCGATCTTCGAGGCCCTCCAGGACCACCTCGGTGTCGGCAACGGCGAGACCACCGACGACGGCAAGGTCACCCTGGAGCACATCGAGTGCAACGCGGCCTGTGACTTCGCACCGGTCGTGATGGTCAACTGGGAGTTCTTCGACAACCAGACCGTGGAAACCGCGAAGCGCCTCGTGGACGACCTGCGCGCGGGAGCACAGGTCGAACCGACGCGCGGCGCCCCCATGTGCACGTTCAAGGAGACCGCACGGGTCCTGGCCGGATTCCCCGACGAGCGCCCCGGAGCCGTCGAGGCGGGCGGCAGCGCCGGACCGGCCTCACTGACCGGCCTCCGGCTGGCGAAGGGCGAGATGACTCCCGCGCGCGTGGTGCGCCCGCGGGGTTCCGGCGGTCCGCAGGACCAGCCGCCCGCCGAGCACCTCAGCTCGCATGACGCGCCGCAGCAGACCTCGGCCTCCGACCCCTCCCACCCGTCGCCCCCCACCACCCATGAACGAGGGGCTCCGCCCCGCCCCGCTGATACGGCGGGCCCGGTCTCCGAGGAGGGGGAGTGATGACCTTGGCAGCCGAGATCAAAGACACCAGCCCGGAGAAGCTGCTCGCACCCGTGCTGTCGGCCTTCTGGGACGAGGACAAGTCCTGGACGCTGGACGTGTACCGAAGGCACGAGGGGTACGAGGGGCTCCGCAAGGCCCTCGCCATGTCGCCGGACGACCTCATCGCGTACGTGAAGGACTCCGGTCTGCGCGGACGCGGCGGCGCGGGATTTCCCACGGGCATGAAGTGGCAGTTCATCCCGCAGGGCGACGGCAAGCCTCACTATCTAGTTGTCAACGCCGACGAATCGGAACCGGGCACCTGCAAGGACATCCCGCTTCTCTTCGCGAACCCGCATAGCCTCATCGAGGGCATCGTGATCGCTTGTTACGCGATCCGGTCTTCGCATGCCTTCATCTATCTGCGCGGTGAAGTTGTCCCCGTACTGAGGCGGCTGCACGAGGCAGTCCGGGAGGCGTATGCGGCGGGATACCTCGGCAAGAACATCCTGGGCAGCGGACTCGACCTCCAGGTCACCGTGCACGCGGGCGCGGGCGCGTACATCTGTGGTGAGGAGACCGCACTGCTCGACTCGCTCGAGGGCCGCCGTGGCCAGCCGCGACTTCGTCCCCCCTTCCCTGCTGTCGCGGGGCTCTACGCGTGCCCGACTGTTGTAAATAACGTCGAGTCGATCGCGTCAGTTCCCGCGATTCTGAACAAGGGAAAGGAATGGTTCAGGTCGATGGGCAGCGAGAAGTCCCCGGGCTTCACGCTCTACTCGCTCAGCGGCCATGTCACCAATCCCGGTCAGTACGAGGCCCCGCTCGGCATCACGCTGCGCCAGCTGCTCGACATGAGCGGCGGGATGCGGCCGGGGCACCGCCTCAAGTTCTGGACGCCGGGCGGCTCTTCGACCCCGATGTTCACCGACGAGCACCTCGACGTCCCTCTTGATTACGAAGGAGTGGGTGCCGCGGGTTCCATGCTCGGCACCAAAGCTCTGCAGTGCTTCGACGAGACGACGTGTGTCGTGCGGGCGGTGACGCGGTGGACGGAGTTCTACGCCCATGAGTCCTGCGGCAAGTGCACACCCTGCCGCGAAGGGACGTACTGGCTCGTGCAGTTGCTGCGTGACATCGAGGCCGGCAAGGGCGTCATGTCCGACCTCGACAAGCTGAACGACATCGCCGACAACATCAACGGCAAGTCCTTCTGCGCCCTCGGCGACGGCGCCGCCTCGCCGATCTTCTCCTCCCTCAAGTACTTCCGCGAGGAGTACGAGGAGCACATCACCGGTCGGGGCTGTCCCTTCGACCCGGCGAAGTCGACGGCCTGGGCCGACAAGGACAAGCACGCGGAGGTGAACGCATGACTGTGACCACGAGCGCTCCCTCCGGGGGCGGGGAGGCGGCGGTTCCGCCGGAAGATCTCGTCTCGCTGACCATCGACGGCATCGAGATCAGCGTGCCCAAGGGCACCCTGGTCATCCGCGCCGCCGAACAGCTCGGCATCGAGATCCCCCGCTTCTGCGACCACCCGCTCCTCGACCCGGCCGGCGCCTGCCGCCAGTGCATCGTCGAGGTCGAGGGCCAGCGCAAGCCCATGGCGTCCTGCACGATCACCTGCACGGACGGCATGGTCGTCAAGACCCATCTCACCTCTCCTGTCGCCGAGAAGGCGCAGAAGGGTGTGATGGAGCTGCTGCTCATCAACCACCCGCTGGACTGCCCGGTCTGCGACAAGGGCGGCGAGTGCCCCCTGCAGAACCAGGCCATGTCGCACGGCAACGCCGAGTCCCGCTTCGAGGGCAAGAAGCGGACGTTCGAGAAGCCCGTCCCCATCTCGCCCCAGGTGCTGCTCGACCGTGAGCGGTGCGTGCTGTGCGCCCGATGCACCCGGTTCAGCAACCAGGTCGCGGGCGACCCGATGATCGAGCTGCTCGAGCGGGGCGCACTCCAGCAGGTCGGCACCGGAGAGGGCGACCCCTTCGAGTCGTACTTCTCCGGGAACACCATCCAGATCTGCCCGGTGGGCGCGCTGACGTCGGCGGCGTACCGCTTCCGCTCGCGCCCCTTCGACCTCGTCTCCTCGCCCTCGGTGTGCGAGCACTGCTCCGGCGGCTGTGCGACCCGTACCGACCACCGGCGCGGCAAGGTCATGCGGCGGCTCGCGGCTCCCGACCGCGAGGTCAACGAGGAGTGGATGTGCGACAAAGGGCGGTTCGGCTTCCGGTACGCACAGCAGCGGGACCGCCTGACGACGCCCCTCGTACGGGGTGAATCCGGTGAGCTGGAGCCCGCTTCGTGGCCCGAGGCCCTTTCGGCGGCGGCCGAGGGGCTGTCGGCGGCCCGCTCCAGGGCCGGCGTCCTGACCGGAGGCCGGCTCACCGTCGAAGACGCCTACGCGTACAGCAAGTTCGCGCGCGTGGCCCTCGACACCAACGACATCGACTTCCGCGCGCGCGTGCACAGCGGCGAGGAGGCGGATTTCCTGGCCGCCCGGGTCGCCGGACGCGGCCGGGACCTCGACGGTACGGGCGTCACGTACACATCTCTGGAGAAGGCGCCCGCCGTCCTCCTCGTCGGCATCGAGGCCGAGGAGGAGGTGCCCGGTGTCTTCCTGCGGCTGCGCAAGGCCTGGCGGGGACACGGACAGAAGACGTTCGCGCTCGCCACGCACGCGACCCGCGGACTGGAGAAGGCCGGCGGCACGCTGCTGCCCGCCGCGCCCGGCACCGAGACCGAGTGGCTGGACGCGCTCGCGTCCGGCGTCGGCCTGGAGGGCGACGGCGCGACGGCCTCCGAGGCGCTGCGCGCCGAGGGTGCCGTGATCGTCGTCGGGGAGCGGCTGGCCGCCGTGGCGGGCGGGCTCACCGCCGCCGTACGGGCCGCCTCCGCGACCGGCGCCGAACTGGTGTGGATTCCGCGCAGGGCCGGGGAGCGCGGCGCCATCGAGGCGGGTGCGCTGCCCTCGCTGCTGCCGGGCGGACGTCCGGCCACCGACTCGCGCGCGCGGGTCGAGGTCGCCGCGGCCTGGGGAGTCGCCGAACTCCCGCTCCGGTACGGCCGCGACACGGGCCAGATCGTCGAGGCCGCCGCCACCGGTGAACTGACCGCGCTCGTCGTGGCCGGTGTCGAGGTCGCGGACCTGCCCGATCCGGCACGCGGGCGTGCGGCACTGTCCGAAGTGGGCTTCCTGGTGTCGCTCGAACTGCGCCCCAGTGAGGTCACCGAGCACGCGGATGTCGTCCTCCCTGTCGCCGCGGTCGTGGAGAAGGCGGGCACCTTCCTCAACTGGGAGGGCCGGGCACGGTCCTTCGAGGCGGCGCTCAAGCCCGACCAGATGACCCGCCGTCTGGCGCCGGCCGACGCCCGCGTCCTGCAGATGCTCGCGGACGCCATGGACGTACACCTGGGGCTGCCCGATCTGCGCACGGCGCGCGTGGAACTCGACCGGCTCGGCGCCTGGGACGGGGCGCGGGCCACCGAGCCCCTGGAGACAGGAGCCCAACTGCCGCGCCCCGCCGCCGGGGAGGCCGTGCTCGCCGGGCACCGGCTGCTGCTCGACCAGGGCCGCCTCCAGGAGGGTGACGAGGCGCTCGCCGGGACCCGGCATGCCGCACGCGCGCGCGTGTCGCCCGCCACGGCCGCCGAGGCCGGCGTCAAGGACGGCGACGTACTGGCCGTGACCGGCCCCTCCGGAGTTGTCGAATTCCCGCTGCAGATCACGGAGATGCCCGACCGCGTGGTGTGGCTCCCGCTGAACTCCGCCGGGGGAGGCGTCGCCTCCGACACGGGCGCGATCCCCGGTGACCTCGTCCGTATCGGCCCGGCGACCCTCGCCCCCGAGGCCCCCAAGGAGGTGAAGGCATGACTGTGTACCTCGCCGCGGAGGACCTCTCCATGTTCGGCCGCGACCCCTGGTGGCTGGTCGTCATCAAGGCGGTCTTCTGCTTCGCCTTCCTGATGTTGACCGTGCTCTTCTCCATCGTGTGGGAGCGCAAGGTCGTCGCCTGGATGCAACTGCGCATCGGCCCCAACCGGCACGGCCCCTGGGGGATGCTCCAGTCGCTCGCCGACGGCATCAAGCTGATGCTCAAGGAAGACCTCATCGTCAAGCGCGCCGACAAGGTGGTCTACGTCCTCGCGCCGATCGTCGCCGCGATCCCGGCCTTCATGGCGATCGCGGTGATCCCCTTCGGGCCGGCCGGCAACGAGATCTCGATCTTCGGCCACCGCACCACCATGCAGCTCACTGACCTGCCGATCGCGATGCTCTACATCCTCGCGGTCGCCTCGGTGGGCATCTACGGGATCGTGCTGGCGGGTTGGAGTTCTGGATCCACCTATCCGCTGCTCGGCGGCCTGCGGGCCTGTGCGCAGATGATCTCGTACGAGATCGCGATGGGTGTCGCCTTCGCCTCGGTGTTCCTCTACTCGGGGTCGATGTCGACCTCGGCGATCGTCGAGTCGCAGCAGGACCGCTGGTACATCGTGCTGCTGCCGGTCTCGTTCCTGATCTACATCGCGACGATGGTCGGCGAGACCAACCGTGCGCCCCTCGACATGCCGGAGTCCGAAGGCGATCTGGTGGGCGGTTTCAACACCGAGTACTCGTCGATCAAGTTTGCGATGTTCATGCTCGCCGAGTACGTGAACATGGTGACGGTCTCGGCTGTGGCGGTGACGCTCTTCCTCGGCGGCTGGCGGGCCCCCTGGCCGGTCAGCACGTTCTGGGAGGGTGCCAACCACGGCTGGTGGCCGATGCTCTGGTTCGTCCTCAAGGTCCAGGTGTCGCTGTTCTTCTTCATCTGGCTGCGCGGCACGCTGCCCCGTGTCCGCTACGACCAGCTGATGAAGTTCGGCTGGAAGGTCCTCCTTCCGGTCTCGGTCACCTGGCTGATGGCCGTCGCGACCGTGCGAACCCTGCGCAACGAGAACTACGACTTCGCCGACATCGCCCTCTATGTCGCCGCAGCGGTCCTCGGCCTGCTGGTGCTCTCGTTCGCCGTCGACATGTTCCGCGACCGGAAGTCCGCCAAGGAGGCGCAGGAGGCGCCCGCGGAGGCCGTCGCCTTCGACCCGATGGCGGGTGGATTCCCCGTACCACCGCTGCCGGGACAGGCCCTGCCACCGGTGCCGAGGCGACGCCCGCGCCGGGAGCGGGAGTTGATTGTCAGTGGTGGGGTCGATACTGCCAGTGACGGATCTGATGGATCTCGTGACGGAAAGGAGGCGTCCGATGGCTGATGAGCAGAAGGAGACCAAACCCGGTTTCCAGAACCCCGTCGCAGGCTTCGGCGTGACCTTCAAGGCCATGTTCAAGAAGCGGCTGACCGAGCAGTACCCCGAACAGAAGAAGACCACCGCCCCGCGATTCCACGGCCGGCATCAGCTCAACCGCCATCCGGACGGCCTGGAGAAGTGCATCGGCTGCGAGCTGTGCGCCTGGGCCTGCCCGGCGGACGCCATCTATGTGGAGGGCGCGGACAACACCGAGGAGGAGCGCTACTCCCCGGGCGAGCGGTACGGCCGCGTCTACCAGATCAACTACGCCCGCTGCATTCTGTGCGGGCTGTGCATCGAGGCGTGCCCCACGCGCGCGTTGACGATGACGAACGAGTTCGAGCTGGCCGACAGCAGCCGCGCCAACCTCATCTACACCAAGGAGCAGCTGCTCGCCGGCCTCGAAGAGGGCATGGTCGACAGCCCGCACTCGATCTACCCCGGGACGGATGAGCAGGACTACTACCGGGGTCTGGTCACGGAGGCGGCACCGGGTACGGAGCGCCAGGTGGCCCTCTCCAAGGGAGAGGTGCCGCAGGAGGCCGCCTCGACCTTCGGCCCGGACGAGCCGGCGTCGGAAAAGGTGATCGGCCAATGATGGATCTCGCCGCCTACACCACCTCTACCGGAGAGGCCTTCCAGTTCTGGGTCCTCGGCACCATCGCGGTGATCGGCGCCCTGTGCACCGTCTTCATGAAAAAGGCCGTGCACAGCGCCCTCTGCCTCGCCGGGACCATGATCATCCTGGCGGTGTTCTACCTCGCCAACGGCGCCTATTTCCTGGGCATCGTGCAGATCGTCGTCTACACCGGCGCGATCATGATGCTGTTCCTCTTCGTGGTCATGCTCGTCGGCGTCACCGCCGCCGACTCCCTGAAGGAGACCATCAAGGGGCAGCGCTGGCTGGCCCTCCTGTGCGGCCTCGGCTTCGGCATCCTGCTCTGCGCGGGAATCGGCAACGCCTCGCTGAACGAGTTCAACGGCCTGGGCCAGGCCAACGCCGGTGGCAACGTGGAGGGTCTCGCCGCCCTCATCTTCACGAAGTACGTCTTTGCCTTCGAGCTCACCGGCGCCCTGCTCATCACGGCCGCCGTCGGCGCCATGGTGCTCACGCACAAGGAGCGCACCGAGCGGGCCAAGACCCAGCGCGAGCTGGCCGAGCAGCGCGTACGGGAAGGCAAGCACCTCCCGCCGCTGCCCGCCCCCGGTGTCTACGCCCGGCACAACGCGGTGGACATCGCGGGCCTCCTCCCGGACGGCACACCGTCCGAGCTCACCGTCAACAAGACGCTGCGCTCGCGCGGCCAGATCCGCGATGTCTCGGACGAGGCGATCAACGACCTCAAGGCGCTGGAGCAGCGCGCCGGGGAACGGCTCGGCCGCGAAGATCGTGAAGAGGAGGCCGCGAAGTGAATCCCGTCAACTACCTCTACCTCGCCGCCCTGTTGTTCACGATCGGCGCCACCGGCGTCCTGATCAGGCGGAACGCGATCGTGGTGTTCATGTGTGTCGAGCTCATGCTCAACGCCTGCAACCTCGCGCTCGTGGCCTTCTCCCGGATGCACGGCAATCTCGACGGCCAGATCATCGCCTTCTTCACGATGGTCGTCGCCGCCGCGGAGGTCGTGGTCGGGCTCGCGATCATCGTGTCCCTGTTCCGTACCCGCCACTCGGCCTCGGTCGACGACGCCAGCCTGATGAAGCTCTAAGGGGTCGCTGAATCGTGGAGAACCTGATTGCGCTGCTGGTAGCGGCGCCTCTGCTCGGAGCGGCCGTACTGCTGTGCGGTGGCCGGCGGCTCGATGCCGTCGGCCACTGGATCGGCACCGTCCTCGCGGCCGCCTCCTTCGTGATCGGCGCGATCCTCTTCGCCGACATGCTGGGGAAGGGCGCGGAAGAACGGGAGATAGCCCAGCACCTGTTCAGCTGGGTCCCCGTAGAGGGCTTCCAGGCCGACGTCGCCTTCCAGCTCGACCAGTTGTCGATGACGTTCGTGCTGCTGATCACCGGCGTCGGCTCCCTGATCCACCTGTACTCGATCGGGTACATGGAGCACGACGAGCGCCGGCGCCGCTTCTTCGGCTATCTGAACCTGTTCCTCGCGGCGATGCTGCTGCTCGTCCTCGCCGACAACTACCTGCTGCTGTACGTCGGCTGGGAGGGCGTCGGCCTCGCCTCGTACCTGCTGATCGGCTTCTGGCAGCACAAGCCCAGCGCTGCCACGGCCGCGAAGAAGGCCTTCCTGGTCAACCGCGTCGGCGACATGGGCCTTTCCATCGCGATCATGCTGATGTTCGCCTGGTTCGGCACCTTCGCCTTCGGGCCCGTACTGGAGGCGACGGGCGAGACGAGCGAGGGCAAGCTCACCGCCATCGGCCTGATGCTGCTGCTCGCCGCCTGCGGCAAGTCCGCCCAGGTGCCGCTGCAGTCCTGGCTCGGGGACGCGATGGAGGGCCCGACTCCGGTCTCGGCCCTGATCCACGCCGCGACGATGGTGACCGCGGGCGTGTACCTGATCGTCCGCTCCGGCGAGATCTTCAACGCCGCGCCGGACGCCCAGCTGGCCGTCACCGTCGTCGGCGCCGTCACGCTCCTGTTCGGTGCGATCGTCGGTTGCGCGAAGGACGACATCAAGAAGGCGCTCGCCGGTTCGACCATGTCGCAGATCGGCTACATGATCCTCGCCGCGGGCCTCGGCCCCATCGGCTACGTCTTCGCGATCATGCACCTGGTGACGCACGGCTTCTTCAAGGCCGGGCTCTTCCTCGGCGCCGGTTCGGTCATGCACGGCATGAACGACGAGGTCGACATGCGCAAGTACGGCGGCCTCAGGAAGTACATGCCGGTCACCTTCGTCACCTTCGGCCTCGGCTATCTCGCCATCATCGGCTTCCCCGGTCTGTCCGGCTTCTTCTCCAAGGACAAGATCATCGAAGCGGCCTTCGCCAAGGGCGGCACCGAGGGCTGGATCCTCGGCGGCGTGGCCCTCCTCGGCGCGGCCATCACCGCGTACTACATGACGCGCGTGATGCTGATGACGTTCTTCGGAGAAGAACGCTGGCGGCACGCTCCGACGCCGTCTCCGGCCGAGCCCAGCGTGGAGCCCGCCGCCGAGACGCGAGGCGAGCACGCGGAGCCGCATCCGCATGAGTCCCCGAATTCCATGACGATCCCGATGATCGTGCTCGCCTTCGGGTCGGTCTTCGCGGGAGCGTTCTTCGGTCTCGGCGACCGGTTCATCCACTGGCTGGAGCCCGTCACCGACCACGCGCACGGGCACCCGCCGGTCAGCGCCCTGACGGTCACCCTCTCCACGGTGGCCGTGATGGTCATCGGCGTCGGCCTCGCCTACGTCCAGTACGGGCGCCGTCCCGTGCCCGTCGTCGCCCCGCGCGGCTCCCTGCTCACCCGGGCCGCCCGGCGCGACCTGCTCCAGGACGACTTCAACCACGTCGTCCTCGTGCGCGGCGGAGAGCACCTCACACGCTCCCTGGTGTACGTCGACCACACCCTGGTCGACGGGGTCGTCAACGGCACGGCGGCCTCGATGGGCGGCCTCTCCGGACGGCTGCGCAGGCTGCAGAACGGCTTCGCGCGCTCGTACGCGGTCTCGATGTTCGGCGGTGCGGCGGTCCTCATCGCCGCGACCCTGCTGATGAGGGCGGTCTGATACCGATGTCCTTTCCACTGCTGACAGCGACGGCGGCGCTCCCGGCCCTCGGGGCGATCGCCACGGCCGCCGTGCCGGCCGCGCGCCGCACCGCCGCCAAATGGCTGGCGCTGCTGGTCTCGCTCGCCACCCTGGTACTCGCCGTGGTGGTCCTGGTCCGCTTCGAGCCCGGTGGCGACCGCTACCAACTCACCGAATCCCACGCCTGGATCGCGGACTTCGGGGTGCGCTACGAGCTGGGTGTGGACGGCATCGGGGTGGCGCTCATAGCGCTGACCGCGCTGCTGATCCCGTTCGTGATCCTCGCGGGCTGGCACGACGCCGACCCCCTGGAGACCCGCAGCAGCCGCTGGCGTCCGACGCAGGGCTTCTTCGCCCTGATCCTCGCCGTCGAAGCGATGGTGATCCTCTCCTTCGAGGCCACCGACGTCTTCCTCTTCTACATCTTCTTCGAAGCCATGCTCATCCCGATGTACTTCCTCATCGGCGGCTTCGGAGACCGCGCCCACACGGGCACCGACGAGAACGCGGCGGCTCAACGCTCGTACGCCGCCGTGAAGTTCCTCCTCTACAACCTGGCCGGCGGCCTGATCATGCTGGCCGCCGTGATCGGTCTCTACGTAGTGGCCGGAAACTTCTCGCTCCAGGAGATCGCCGAGGCCCGGGCCAACGGCACGCTCGACATGGCGACCAGTACCGAACGGTGGCTCTTCCTGGGCTTCTTCTTCGCGTTCGCCGTGAAGGCGCCCCTGTGGCCGCTGCACACCTGGCTGCCGAACGCCATGGGGGAGGCCACCGCCCCGGTCGCCGTACTGATCACGGCGGTCGTCGACAAGGTCGGTACTTTCGCGATGCTGCGCTTCTGCCTCCAGCTCTTCCCGGAGGCATCGAAGTGGGCGACACCGGTCATCCTCGTACTCGCCCTGATCAGCATCGTCTACGGGGCGTTGCTCGCGGTCGGGCAGCGTGACATCAAGCGGCTGGTGGCGTACGCGTCGATCTCGCACTTCGGGTTCATCATCATGGGCATCTTCGCGATGACCAGCCAGGGCCAGTCGGGCGCGACGCTCTACATGATCAACCACGGGATCTCGACCGCTGCCCTGATGCTGGTGGCCGGCTTCCTGATCTCGCGGCGCGGCTCGCGGCTGATCGCCGACTACGGAGGAGTGCAGAAAGTCGCCCCGGTACTCGCCGGCACCTTCCTGATCGGCAGTCTCGCGACCCTCTCGCTGCCCGGCCTCGCGCCCTTCGTGAGTGAATTCCTGGTTCTGGTCGGCACGTTCACGCGCTACCCGGTGATCGGGATCATCGCCACCTTCGGCATCGTCCTCGCCGCGCTCTACACCCTCGTCCTCTACCAGAGGACGATGACGGGCCCGGTGAAGCCCGAGGTCTCGGCCATGCCCGACCTGAGGGTGCGGGAACTCGTGGTCGTCACCCCGCTGATCGCCCTGTTGATCTTCCTGGGCGTCTTCCCGAAACCACTCACCGACATCGTCAACCCGGCGGTCGAGCACACCATGTCCGATGTACAGAAGCAGGACCCCGAGCCTGAGGTGGAGGCGGCCAAGTGAGCGCAACAGCCGTCCACAGCCTGTGGACAATGGCGGCCGATCCGATCGACAAGATCGACGCACCCAAGATCGAATACGGGCAGTTGTCGCCCACCCTGATCGTCATCGGCGCGGCGATCATCGGCGTGCTCATCGAGGCGGTGGTACCGCGCAAGTCCCGTTACTACGCCCAGGTGTTCTTGTCCGTCGTCTCGCTCGCCGCCGCCTTTGCCGCGGTCATCGCGCTCGCGACCAGGGGATACGGCACCACGAAGGCCGGCATCGTGGCGATGGGCGCCATCGCCGTCGACGGGCCGGCGCTCTTCCTGCAGGGAACGATCCTGCTGGCCGGTCTGCTCGGCGTGTTCACCTTCGCCGAACGGCGGCTCGACCCCGTGGCGCACGGCAACCAGGTCGACTCGTTCGCCGCGCAGGCCGCGTCCGTGCCCGGCAGCGACAGCGAAAAGGCCGCGGTGAAGGCCGGGTTCACCACCACCGAGGTGTTCCCGCTGCTCCTCTTCGCCATCGGCGGAATGCTCCTCTTCCCGGCCGCCAACGACCTGTTGACGCTGTTCATCGCCCTGGAAGTCTTCTCACTGCCGCTCTACCTGCTGTGCGCCGTGGCCCGCCGCAAGCGGATCATGTCGCAGGAAGCGGCGGTCAAGTACTTCCTGCTCGGCGCCTTCGCCTCAGCGTTCACGCTCTTCGGCATCGCCCTGCTGTACGGCTACGCGGGCTCGGTGTCGTACGCGACGATCGCGCAGGTCGTCGACGGCTCGATCGAGAACGTGACCCCGGCGCTCGCCGAGACCATGGGCAACGATGCACTGCTGCTCATCGGCGCCGCGATGCTCGTCATGGGCCTGCTGTTCAAAGTGGGCGCGGTGCCGTTCCACATGTGGACCCCGGACGTGTACCAGGGCGCGCCGACGCCGGTGACCGGCTTCATGGCCGCAGCCACCAAGGTGGCCGCCTTCGGGGCGCTGCTGCGCCTGCTGTACGTGGTACTGCCGGGCCTGAGCTGGGACTGGCGGCCGGTGATGTGGGCCGTCGCGATCGTCACCATGCTGGGCGGCGCGATCGTCGCGATCACCCAGACCGATATCAAGCGGCTCCTGGCGTACTCGTCGATCGCCCACGCGGGCTTCATCCTCGCCGGTGTCATCGCGACCTCGGCGGACGGCATCTCGTCCGTGCTCTTCTACCTGGGGGCGTACTCCTTCGTCACGATCGGCGCGTTCGCGGTCGTGACCCTGGTGCGGGACGCGGGCGGCGAGGCAACGCATCTGTCCAAGTGGGCGGGGCTCGGGCGGCGTTCGCCACTGGTGGCGGCGGTGTTCGCGGTCTTCCTGCTGGCCTTCGCGGGCATTCCGCTGACCTCCGGCTTCGCCGGGAAGTTCGCCGTGTTCAAGGCGGCGGCGGAGGGCGGCGCAGGCGCGATCGTCGTGGTCGGTGTGATCTCGTCGGCCATCGCGGCGTTCTTCTACATCCGCGTGATCGTGCTCATGTTCTTCAGCGAGCCGAAGCCGGAGGGACCGACGGTGGCCGTGCCGTCACCGCTGACGATGACGGCGATCGCGTTCGGCGTGGTGGTCACGCTGGTACTCGGTGTGGCGCCGCAGTACTTCCTCGACCTGGCAGGGCAGGCGGGAGTGTTCGTGCGCTGACATGCGCACCCGCGCGTCGGGCCCCGGCTCCCTTCGCGGAAGCCGGGGCCTCGTGCGTGTCCGTCGAGAGTCATCGAGGGCGGCCTGTGGATAACTCTGAGGCTGTCGGTGCCGACGCCTATCGTGGACGCAGTGGTCGAGGCACGACGTGCGACGGGGGACAGGGCGATGAGCGGGACGGGCGGGACGGGTGTGATGACCGAAGAGGACAGGGCCGCAGGGCTTGCCGGGCAGGCCGTGGGGCTGGGCGAGAGCAGGGCCGCGGGGCTCGCGGAGAGCGAGGTGTTGGGCACGCTCCGCCGTGTCTTCGGGTACGAGGCGTTCCGCGGTGAGCAGGAAGCGGTCATCGAGCATGTGGTGGCCGGCGGCGACGCAGTAGTGCTCATGCCGACTGGCGCAGGCAAGTCGCTCTGCTACCAGATTCCGGCGATGGTCAGACCAGGTATGGGCGTGGTGGTCTCCCCCCTGATCGCGCTGATGCAGGACCAGGTGGACGCGCTGCGGGCGCTCGGCGTGCGCGCCGGGTTCATGAACTCCACGCAGGACTTCGACGAGCGGCGCGTCGTCGAGGCCGAGTTCCTGGCGGGCGAGCTCGATCTGCTCTACCTCGCCCCGGAGCGGCTGCGCCTGGAGTCCACTCTCGACCTTCTCGCCCGCGGCAAGATCTCGGTCTTCGCGATCGACGAGGCGCACTGCGTGTCCCAGTGGGGCCACGACTTCCGCCCCGACTACCTGGCGCTCTCACTGCTGGGCGAGCGCTGGCCGGACGTACCGCGGATCGCGCTGACCGCGACGGCCACGCACGCGACGCACCAGGAGATCACGCAACGCCTGGGCATGCCGGACGCCCGCCATTTCGTGGCGAGCTTCGACCGCCCCAACATCCAATACCGGATCGTGCCGAAGGCCGACCCCAAGAAGCAGTTGCTGACCTTCCTGAAAGAGGAGCACGCGGGAGACGCAGGCATCGTGTACTGCCTGTCGCGCAACTCCGTGGAGAAGACGGCCGAGTTCCTCTGTCGCAACGGCATCGAGGCGGTGCCGTACCACGCGGGCCTGGACGCGGGCACGCGCGCGGCGCACCAGTCGCGGTTCCTGCGCGAGGAAGGCCTGGTCGTCTGCGCCACCATCGCCTTCGGTATGGGCATCGACAAGCCGGACGTACGGTTCGTCGCCCATCTCGACCTGCCGAAGTCGGTCGAGGGCTACTACCAGGAGACGGGCCGCGCGGGCCGCGACGGACTGCCCTCCACGGCATGGATGGCATACGGCCTGAACGACGTCATACAGCAGCGCAAGCTGATCCAGTTGAGCGAGGGCGACGAGGCGTTCCGGCGCCGGGCCGCGATGCACCTCGACGCGATGCTCGCGCTGTGTGAGACCGTTCAATGCCGCCGAGCCCAACTCCTCGCCTACTTCGGCCAGGACGCCGAGACCACGGCGTGCGGGAACTGCGACACATGCCTGGTCCCTCCGGAGACCTGGGACGGCACGGTCGCGGCCCAGAAGGTGCTGTCCACGGTGGTGCGGTTGCAGCGCGAGCGCGGGCAGAAGTTCGGGGCGGTCCAGATCGTCGACATTCTGCTCGGGAACAGAACCGCCAAGGTCATACAGTTCGACCACGACCAGCTGTCCGTGTTCGGTATCGGCGAGGAGTTGTCCGAGGGCGAATGGCGAGGAGTCGTACGGCAGTTGCTGGCCCAGGGACTGCTCGCGGTCGAGGGCGAGTACGGGACGCTCGTACTGACCGAGGCGAGCGGAACGGTGCTGCGGCGTGAGCGGGAGGTCCCGCTGCGCAAGGAGCCGAAGAAGCCGGTGACCGCGAAGTCGGCGTCGCCCAGAGGCGAGCGCAAGGCCAAGGCCGCGGCGGTCGAGCTGCCCGAGGAGCTGGTTCCCGTCTTCGAGGCACTGCGTACGTGGCGTGCGGCGCAGGCCAAGGAGCAGGGTGTTCCGGCGTACGTCATCTTCCACGACGCGACACTTCGGGAGATCGCCGCCGTGGGGCCCACGTCCATCGCGGAGTTGGGCGGGATCAGCGGGGTGGGCGAGAAGAAGCTCGCGACGTATGGGGATGGGGTGCTCGGAGTGCTTGCCTCCCTGGCTCCGGGGTCGCCGGCTCCCGCGGCCGAGGGCGGGGACTCGGGGGCGCAGGAGCCGGATCCGGAGGACTGGGGCGAGCCCGAGGAGCCGGACGGGCCGGACGACTGGATATAGAGGACCGGGTGGGACAGGTGACCGGGTGAGGGGTCACACGCTCGGTGCGACCTGCCCTGTCACCTCGCCCAGTCCCACCCGGGTTCCGTTCGGCCCCGGTGCCCAGGCCGTCAGCGTGACGACGTCGCCGTCCTCGAGGAACGTCCGCTTGCCGTCAGGGAGTTCGAGGGTGTCGCGTCCGTTCCAGGTCAGCTCCAGCAGGGACCCGCGTTCGCGCTCGTTGGCTCCGCTCACCGTTCCCGAGGCGTAGAGGTCGCCGGTGCGCAGGGAGGCGCCGTTCACCGTCATGTGGGCCAACTGCTGGGCGGCGGTCCAGTACATGGTGGAGAAGGGCGGCTCGGAGATGACATGGCCGTTGAGGGCGACGGAGATGCGCAGGTCGTAGCCGCCGGGTTCCTCGGAGGCGTCGTCCAGGTAGGGGAGAAGGAGGTGAGTACGGGACGGAGGCGCGACCCGGGCGTCATCCAGGGCGTCGAGCGGCGTGATCCAGGCCGACACCGAGGTGGCGAAGGACTTGCCGAGGAAGGGGCCGAGGGGGACGTACTCCCAGGCCTGCAGGTCGCGCGCGGACCAGTCGTTGAGGAGGCAGAGGCCGAAGACATGGTCGCGGAAGTCGCTCAGCGGCACCCGTGAGCCCATGGCGGAGGGCGTACCCACCACGAAGCCGACCTCCGCCTCGATGTCCAGGCGGACGGACGGCCCGAAGACCGGCTCGGGGTCCGTGGGAGCTTTGCGCTGGCCACAGGGGCGTACCACATCCGTGCCGGACACCACGACGGTGCCGGACCGGCCGTGGTAACCGATCGGCAGGTGCTTCCAGTTGGGGGTGAGGGAGTCGGTGGCGTCGGGGCGGAAGATCTTGCCGACGTTGCGGGCATGGTTTTCCGATGCGTAGAAGTCGACGTAGTCCGCGACCGTGAAGGGGAGGTGCAGGGTGACTTCGGAGAGCGGGTGCAGCAGGGGTTCGACGGTCTCCCGGTGGGCGGGCACGGTCAACCACGCCGTGATCGCTCGTCGCACATCCGACCAGGCCGTACGGCCCGCTGCGAGCAGCGGGTCGAGGGTGCGGCGGGCGAGCAGGCGAACGTACGGGGAGCCGAGAGCCCGAGCCGCGCCGCCCGCGTCGAGGACGTGGTCGCCCAGCCGGACGCCGACACCGCGCTCCTGGGAGCCGACAGGGGAGAACACGCCGTACGGAAGATTGTGGGGACCGAAGGGATCGCCCTCGGGGACCTCGAAGGGGGGCATCGGGTGCTGCCTCGCTTTCCGTGTGGGTGGGGATCACGTTACGGGGGAGTTGCGCGCGGGGCGTCCGAGAGGCTTACGACTCGCGCGCCAGAGGCTTACTACTCGCTCGCCGCGGCTCGCTGCCACGCCAGGAAGCCGGCGACGAGTTCGGGCGGGTTGGCGCCTCGGTGGCCTCCACGGTGACGCGGGGGATGGTCGAGTTTTCGGACGTCGTCTGGTTCGGGCCGGGTCGATGGGCCGTTCGATCCGTATTCTCTGATCATGGCCGCACCGATCGCATATTCACTTATCGCCACTGACCTGGACGGAACGCTGCTCCGCGGCGACGACACCCTCTCCGACCGGTCACGGACCGCGCTGGCGATGGCGATCACGGCGGGGGCCCGGCACCTCGTGGTGACGGGGCGTCCGGCGCCGCGCGTACGGCCGTTGCTGGACGAACTGGGCGGTCAGGGATTGGCGGTGTGCGGGCAGGGGGCGCAGTTGTACGACGCCGGGGCCGACCGCATGGTGTGGTCGGTGACCCTGGACCGGGAACTGGCCGAGACGGCGCTCGGCAAGATAGAGGCGGAGGTCGGGGACGTGTACGCGGCCGTGGACCAGGACGGTGTCGACGGGCTCACGTTGATCGAACCGGGTTACGAGATGCCGCATCCGACCTTGCCGGCGGTACGGATCCTCCACCGCGACGACCTCTGGACAGAACCCATCAGCAAGGTGCTCCTGCGCCATCCGTCCCTGACGGACGACGAGTTGGCGTCCGCGGCCCGCGGAGCGGTCGGTTCGCTCGCCACTGTCACGATGTCCGGCCCCGGCACCGTCGAACTTCAGCCATGCGGAGTGACCAAGGCGACGGGCCTCGCACGCGCCGCCGCCCACCTCGGTCTCACCCACACCACAACGATCGCCTTCGGTGACATGCCCAACGACATCCCCATGTTCGACTGGGCAACCCACGGCGTGGCTATGGCCAACGCCCACCCCGAACTCAAGGCGGTGGCCGACGAGGTGACCTTGTCGAACGAGGAGGACGGCATCGCGGTGGTACTGGAGCGGCTGTTCCACCAAGCGGCGGCCGTCACAGAAACAGCTCCTCGAGTGCGCGGGCGTATGCCCTGAAGCACTGTGTCCTCCAGGGCTCGGGCGATCTCCGAGGTGGCGGGAATGGAACCTTTCGTGCCGTGTGCCTCGTTGTCGTAGCAGGTCGGCTGGAACCTACCGCCAGTGATCCGATAGTGCCTGGCCTGGACGGGCGGGCGCTCACTGTGATCGAAAGGCGACCGGATACGCTGACTTGAGTGCGAGCAGCGACACATCGACAAACACCTACAGCACACACGACACACAGCCCCCAAAGAAGCAACAGCAGCAACCGCACCAAGAGCACGCAGAGACCGCCCTTGAGAGCGTCAGCAGACAGGAGACCCTCGTGACCGTCGTCGGGCCGTTCGGGCTGAGCGTGCGGGACCAGGCTCTCGAAGCCGATGTCCAGGCCGGATTGGCGGCTGTCGAGGAGGGCCTGCTCGAGGCAACCAAGAGCGAGGTCCCGTTCATCACGGAGGCCGCGCAGCACCTGGTGCGCGCGGGCGGCAAGCGGTTCCGGCCGCTGCTCGTGATGCTCGCCGCACAGTTCGGGGACCCGTACGCGCCGGGCGTCGTGCCCTCGGCCGTGGTCGTGGAGCTGACCCACCTCGCCACGCTGTACCACGACGACGTGATGGACGAGGCGGACGTACGCCGCGGGGTGCCCAGCGCGAACACTCGCTGGGGCAACTCGGTGGCGGTGCTCACCGGCGACTTCCTGTTCGCGCGTGCCTCGCACATCCTGGCCGACCTCGGACCGGAAGCGGTACGGATCCAGGCCGAGGCGTTCGAGCGCCTGGTCACCGGACAGATCCTGGAGACGGCCGGACCGCGCGACGGACGCGACCCGATCGATCACTACCTGGACGTGATCGGCGGCAAGACCGGCTCGCTGATCGCCGTGTCGGGACGGTTCGGCGCGATGATGTCGGGCGCCGACGAGACCGTGGTGGACGTGCTCACGCAGTACGGGGAGCGGCTCGGCGTCGCCTTCCAGCTCGCCGACGACGTACTGGATATCGCGAGCGATTCGCACGAGTCCGGCAAGACGCCGGGCACCGACCTGCGCGAGGGCATCCCCACCCTCCCCGTGCTGCGGCTGCGTGAGCGCGTGGAGCGGCTCGGTCTGGCCGAGGACATCGCGCTGTCCGAGCTGCTCGACTCGGACCTGACGGATGACGCCCGGCATGCCGAGGCACTCTCCCTCCTCCGCGCCCACCCGGCCCTGGAGCAGGCCCGCCGCGACACCGTTCGGTACGCCGAGGAGGCCCGCGCCGCACTGGTGCCGCTGCCGGAGTGCGATGCGAAGGTGGCACTCGTGGAGCTGTGCGACGCGGTGGTGCACCGGGCGGGCTGACCCCGCCGCAGCCCCTGAACGGGGGTCCCGAACCAGGCTCTCGGTCCATGGCCTCTTCTAGGCTCCCGATCCAGAGTGACGCACGTCACATACTTGGATTGAGTCCAGACTCAGATCCACCCCGTAACTAAGCCCAGAAGCTGACGCAGGGGGTGTCAGCTGAGCTACGGGGAGAAAACAGAATCATGGGGACATCCATTACGTCCGCGAAGCGTCGTAAGAGCCTGGTCATCTCCGGTGTCGCGGTGGCCGCCGCGGCCGGTGTCGCCGCCGCCGTCATCCCGGCGGTCGCCGACAGCGGGAACCAGGGCAAGGGCAAGGGCGCGAACCACGCGCAGCACGGGGGCCAGTCCATCGAGGTGCAGAGCGGCCTCGCGGGCGGCAGTGGCAGCGGCGGCACCATCCTCGCCGCGAGCCTCAACGGCGCGAACGAGGTGGCAGTCCAGGGCGGCCCCGCCGTCGGGGACAAGGACGGCGCGGCGCTCCAGTTCGTGAAGGTCAAGGGCGACAAGGTGTCCGTCGCGGTCAAGTGGCGCGGCACCGACAAGCCGACCCTGCTCCACATCCACCAGGGCGCCAAGGGCGTCAACGGCGGCGTCAAGGTCGACTTCACCAAGCTGCTGGAGAAGGCCAAGGGCCGTACGGTCACCGGCACGGTCAAGGTCGAGGACGCCGCCCTGCTCGACCAGCTGAAGTCCAATCCGGGTGGTTTCTACGCCAATCTGCACACCGCAGAGTTCCCGGGCGGAGCCGTCCGCGGCCAACTCCACAAGATCACCACGGACTTCGACTTCAGGAACGCGCTGTACAACTTCCAGGCCTCCGTCATCAAGGGCAAGCAGATCTACGAATGCAAGAAGGCGGACGACGGCAGCACCGCCTTCGCGCAGCGTGATGTGCGCGCCGTGCTCGGCGGTGGCATCGCGCACTCCTTCGTGAAGCCCAACTCCGGTACGCCGCAGTGGATCGCGCCCGACCGCAGTGCGGTCACCGGTGCGGTGATCTCCAAGACGCCGAACGGCGACAAGAACATCCCGGAGCTGGACCTCAAAGCCACTCAGTCCGGCAAGCACCGCGGGCTGTTGGCCGGTACGGCCGAGATCCTTCGGCTGAACACCGTGGGCGGGGTGGCTCCCGCCGGGTCCTGTGAGGAGGGGACCATCGTGGGTGTCCCGTACGGGGCGGACTACGTGTTCATCAACCGGTGATCCACGGGCTGTGAGCCGATGACCGACCGGCTCTGAACGGCATGACGGGCGGCGTCCTCCCGCACAACCCTTACGGGGCGGGGGAGGCGCCGCCCACTCGTGTCATACCGCAGCAGTACACGGAGTTGGCTCCGAGGTCTGACGCTTCTCGTCGGCCGATTTGGTCTGATTGGAAACACCACTTCACAGGAGTTCGGGTGACAATGGCGGCCGGGGTGGACGAGTGCAGCATGACGGTAAGCCGCCGCCGACGACGGAGGTAGGGCACACATGGCACCGTACGAATCCGACGACGACACGAACGAGGAGCTGCGGACCGGCCGGCGCAAGGCGGCGCGGTACGTCGTCCCCGTCGCGGTGATGGGGTTGGCTGCGGCGACCATCGGGCTGGTCCCGGCGTTCGCGGGCTCCGGCGACCCCGACCTGCCAGAGATCACCGCTGAGCAACTCATAGAGAAGATCGCCGCGTCCGACGTACAGCAGCTGTCCGGCACGGTGAAGGTCAGCACGAATCTGGGCCTGCCGGACCTCGGCGGCCTGGAGAGCAGCTTCGCTCCGGGTGGCGGTGGCGCCGGCGGTTCCGACGACGAGGGTTCCTCCGCCGATCCGTCGACCAAGCTCATGGAACTGGCGTCCGGTACGCACACGTTGCGGGTCGCGGCCGACGGCCCGGACAAGCACAAGGTGTCGCTGCTGGACAAGGCCGCCGAGTACAGCCTGATCCACAACGGCGACGAGGTGTGGGCGTACGACAGCGCGTCGAACGAGGCGTTCCACATGAAGGACGCCTCCGGTTCCGCCGAGGACAAGGGCAAGAAGGAAGAGGCGCCGAAGGACGTCCCGACCACGCCCAAGGAGATGGCCGACGAGGCGCTGAAGGCGGTCGACGACACGACGTCCGTGACCGTTGACGGCACGGCTCAGGTCGCGGGCCGCGATGCGTACAAGCTGGTCATCAAGCCGAAGCAGTCCGGTTCGACGGTCGGTCAGATCTCGATAGCGGTGGACTCCAAGACCGGTATGCCGCTGAAGTTCACGCTGACCCCGGCCAGCGGTGGCGCGGCCGTTGTGGACGCGGGCTTCACCAAGGTCGACTTCAGCAAGCCGGCCGCGTCCACCTTCGACTTCAGCCCGCCGAAGGGCGCGAAGGTCACCGAGGGCGACGAGATGAAGTCCGAGGAGCGGGCGCTTCCGAAGGCCGAGGAGGATCTGGGCCATGGGCTCGAAGGGTTCGAAGGGCTCAAGACCATAGGCGAGGGCTGGACCACCATCGCCCGGTTCGACACCGGCGGCGAGGGCATACCGTCGGCATCCGGCGACGCGGGCAGCTTCCTCGACTCGCTGGGCACGAAGGTGAGCGGCGAGTTCGGCTCGGGCACGGTCTTCTCGACCCGACTGGTCAACGCGCTCATCACGGACGACGGCCAGGTGTACGCGGGCGCCGTCACGAAGGACGCGCTGGTGAAGGCGGCCAACGCCGCGAAGTAACAGGCAGAGGACGACAGGTGGTTGGCGTCCGACCGGAGGTTTCTGGTCGGGCGCCAACGGGGAGTTGAGGGAGTCGATGGCGGAACTGTCCACCGCGGAACCGGACACCGGGCCGGCAACTGGGCCGGAAGCCGGGCCGGACACGGTGATCGCCACCCGTGCGCTCACCAAGCGTTTCCGTGGTGGACAACTCGCCGTCGACGGCCTCGATCTGGCCGTCCCGGCGGGCAGCGTCTTCGGCTTCCTGGGGCCGAACGGCTCCGGTAAGACGACCACCATCAGAATGCTGATGGGCCTGATCGAGCCGACCTCGGGCACGGCGCGCGTCCTGGGACAAGTCATGCCGCGCGCCACTCGCACGGTGCTCCCGCAGGTGGGCGCGCTGATCGAGGGACCGGCGCTGTACGGATTCCTGTCCGGCCGCGACAACCTCCTGCGGTACGACTCCGCCGACCCGACCGCCGATCCCCGCACTCGACGCACGCGCGTCGCGGCCGCCCTTGACCGGGTCGGACTGACGGCCGCCGCGAGCAAGAAGGCGAAGGCCTACTCGCTGGGCATGAAGCAGCGGCTCGGACTGGCGGCGGCACTGCTCCAGCCGCGCCGGCTGCTGGTCCTGGACGAGCCGACCAATGGGCTCGATCCGCAGGGGATGCGCGAAATTCGCTCGCTGGTACGGGAGTTGGCGTCGGACGGTACGACCGTCTTCCTCTCCTCGCATCTGCTGGACGAGATCGAGCAGGTGTGCTCGCATGCCGCAGTGATGGCGCAGGGGCGGCTGATCATCCAGGGCCCGGTGGCCGAGTTGGCGGCCGGCGCACGTGGTCGCCTGGTCGTCACGACACCGGATCCGGGCGACGCGGCCCGCGTACTGAAGGAGCAGGGCGTGGCCGACGTCGTCGTCGAGGAGGACCGGGTGACCGGCGAGCCTCCGGACGACCGCGACCGCGACCTCGCCGAGGTGAACGCGGCGTTGGTGTCGGCAGGTGTCCGGGTACGGGGCTTCGGGCTCGAACGGGCTTCGCTGGAGGACGCGTTCGTTGCGCTGACGGGGGAGGGCTTCGATGTCGCGGGCTGAAGCATCAGAGGTCTCTGAGGTCTCACAGGTCACTGAAGTCACCGCCGACTCCGGCACCGCCGAGATCGTCGGCCTACGGAAGCCGAGTCCGCTGTGGACCCTCGGCCTGTTGCGCAACGAGCTGGTGACCACCCTGCGCCGGTGGCGGACGATCGCGCTGCTGGGGGTGCTGGCCGCGGTGCCGGTGCTCGTCGGGATCGCGGTGAAGATCGAGACGAGTGACGGCGGGGGCGGAGGCGGCGGGGGACCGGCGTTCGTCTCGCAGATCACCAACAACGGACTGTTCCTGGTGTTCACGGCGCTTGCCGCGACGCTGCCCTTCTTCCTGCCGATGGCGATCGGCGTCATCGCGGGGGACGCGATAGCGGGCGAGGCGAACGCCGGCACGCTTCGCTATCTGCTGGTCGCACCCGCGGGGCGTACACGGCTGCTGCTTACGAAGTACGCGACCACGCTGGCGTTCTGTGTCGTAGCGACGCTCGTCGTGGCGGTGTCGGCGCTGATCGTGGGGTCCCTGCTGTTCCCACTCGGCGAGCTGACGACGATCTCCGGAACGCGGATCAGCTTCGGTGAAGGGCTGGTGCGGGCGTTTCTGATCGCGCTGATCGTCGCCGCGTCACTGATCGGAATAGCAGCGCTCGGCCTGTTCGTGTCGACGCTCACCAGCAGCGGCATAGCGGCGATGGCGACGACCGTGGGCCTGCTGATCACCATCCAGATCCTCGACCAGATACCCCAACTCCACGCGATACAGCCGTACTTCTTCTCGCACTACTGGCTGTCCTTCGCGGACTTGATGCGCGATCCGGTGTACTGGGACGACCTGTTCCGCAACCTCGGCCTTCAGGGCCTGTACGCGGCGGTGTTCGGCACGGCGGCGTGGGCGCGCTTCACGACGAAGGACATCACCGCCTGAAAGTCAGTGCATGGGTGCGTGGGTGACGCATGGGTGCATGGGCGGGGAGCTCAGTGCACGCAGAATTCGTTGCCCTCCGGGTCCGTCATGAGCACCCACTCGCCGCCTGGTTCCTTCACCTCCCGCTGTACCGTCGCCCCCAGGTCCGTCAGTCGCGCGACCTCCGCGTCGCGTTGCCCGGGCTCGGTGTGTACGTCGATGTGCAGCCGGTTCTTGACGGTCTTCGGCTCCGGTACGCGTTGGAAGAGCAGTCGCCGGCCGAGGCCCGTGCCGCTCTCCTTGTCGTACGGGTCCTCCGGGTGCCGTACGGCGACGAGGTCGCGCCAGGCCTTGTGGCCGTGGGACTCGACGGTGATCTCGGGCGGTACGGCGCCGAAGCCCAGCAGGCGTTCGATGAGGACGCTGTTGTCCTCGACCTCGTAGCCGAGTGTGGCGGCCCAGAAGTCGGCCTGGGCGTGCGGGTCGGCGGCGTCGATGACGATCTTCCAGTGCAGGGGCGTGGGCGACTGAGTCATGGATGGACGGTACGTCGGACGGGGGGTTTCGCACGGGGTTTTCGCCCCGCCGCACCTACCCTCTCCCACTCTCGGCCGCGTCATACGTCGCCCGGGCCGCCGCGATCTCCCCCTGGTGCTCCTCCGTCCATGTCACCAAGGAGCGGATCGTCGTGTGCAGCGTCCCGCCGAGCGGAGTCAGTTCGTATTCGACCCGCGGTGGCACCACGGGATGCACCGTGCGTTTCACCAGGCCGTCCCGTTCCAACTGCCTCAGGGTGACCGTCAGCATGCGCTGGCTGATGCCGTCGATCTCCCGTCGCAGTTCGGTGAAGCGGAGGCGGCGATTGTCGAGGAGAGCGATGACCAGGAGGGACCACTTGTCGGCGACCCGGTCGAGGATCTGGCGCACCTGGCAGTCCTCGCGGGTGTCCCACTGGAAGGGGTCCGTGTCGCCGTAGTCCACACCCACGGTGCCCGCGCAGTTACTCGGTACCTTCAAAGTGCCTTCTTCCATAGCTTTGGATGCTGCCGCAGGCTGGCCATGGTTACAAGAGGGAACCGACCCTCAGCCGAGTAACCGCCTCTACCCAACCGCCCCCTGCCTCGAAGGAGTCCCGCCATGGGCACCCGCGCCTGGGCCCTGCTGCTCGTCCTCTGCGGAACGATCTTCCTCGAGGGCATCGACGTCGCCATGCTGGCCGTCGCGATCCCCTCCATCAGAGCCGATCTCGACCTGTCCACGAACGCGGCGGCGTGGGTGATCAGCGCGTACGTACTCGGTTACGCCGGCTTCACCCTGCTCGGCGGTCGCGCGGCCGACCTCCTGGGCAGACGCCGGATGTTCCTCACCTGGCTGACCGTCTTCCTCGCCTTCTCGGGCCTCGGCGGCTTCGCCACGGAGGGCTGGATGCTGATCGTGGCCCGTTTCGTCACGGGCGTCTCGGCGGCCTTCATGACTCCGGCCGCGTTGTCCCTCATCACGACGTCGTACGAAGAGGGCCCGCAGCGCAACAAGGCCCTGCTCGTCTTCGCGGGCACGGCGGCCGGCGGCTTCTCCCTCGGCCTGGTCATCGGCGGCCTGCTGACCCAACTTGGCTGGCGCTGGGTGTTCTTCGCACCGGTACTGCTGGCGGCGGCGATCCTGACGGCGGCGGTACGCCTGATTCCGGCCCAGACGGGCGAGGGAAAACCGCACACAGCAGAGGGGCGCCCCCAGCCGCGTACCACATCCGTCAACAACGCCTCCCAGCCCCGCACCCGCACCCGCACCCGTGCCGAAAGCTTCGACATCCTCGGTGCCATCACCGCGGCCGGAGCCATGCTGCTCGCCGCGTACGCCGTCATCCGGCTCGAACACGGCCTGAACGAATGGCAGTTGACGGCCGGAGCGGCAGCCGCCGCCGCGCTCCTGGGCACCGCCTTCGTCGTCGTCGAACGCCGCAGCGCCGCTCCCCTCGTCCGTCTGGGCATTCTGCGCAAGGCGTCGGTCGTACGTGCCGACCTCGGCGCCCTGCTCTTTGTCGGCGCCTTCTTCGGCTTCCAGTTCGTCGTCACGCTCTACCTGCAGGAACTGCGCGGCTGGTCCTCGCTCCAGACGGCGATCGCCCTGGTGGTGATGGGCTGCGACGCGATCCTCGCGCCGACGCTCACGCCCCGCCTGGTCAACCGGTTCGGCAACGGCCGGGTGATCCTCGGCGGCTTCGTCCTGGGGATCGTCGCGTACGGGCTCTTCCTGCCGGTCGGCATGGACTGGACGTACGCCGCGATGTTCCCCACCCTGCTCATCGCGGGCATCGCCTTCGCCCTGGCCTACGGTCCGCTCACGATCGCGGCGACGGACGGCGTCACGGAGTCCGAACAGGGCCTGGCGGGCGGCCTGTTGAACACCGCGACCCAGTTCGGCTCGGCACTCGGCATCTCGGCGGTGACGGCGGTGTACGGCCTGGCCTCCTCGGGTTCGGATCCCGAGTCCACCCTGTCCGCCTTCCGTACAGCCCTGATCGTCCCGGTGGTGATGGTGTCTCTCGGCGCCCTGCTCTCGTCCTTCGGACTACGCGGGCGAGGGAAGCGGGTGGCCGGAGTGCCTGCCGAGGCGGCGGCCAACCCCGCCCGACAGAAGGTGAGTTGAGGATGCGCGGCACGCCACACGGCGCGGTACTCGCCGACATAATGTCCCCATGACGGACACCGCCGCCCCCTCCTCCACAGAGCGCACCTCGGTCGTCGTCGTGGGTGCCGGCCCCGCCGGTCTCACCGTCGCCAACATCCTGCGTGCCGCCTCCGTCGACTGTGTGGTGCTGGAGACGGAGAGCAGGGAGTTCATCGAGCAGCGGCCCCGTGCGGGCTTCCTGGAGGAGTGGGCGGTGCGCGCCCTGGAGCGGCGCGGTCTCGCCGACCGGCTGCTGGAGAACGCCCAGGTGCACAGCGAGTGCGAGTTCCGGTTCGCGGGCGAGCGGCACAGGTTCCGGTACGGCGACATGTCCGGGCACCACCACTTCGCCTATCCCCAGCCGCTGTTGGTGACGGACTTGGTGCGTGTGTACGCGGACGAGCGGGGCGGTGACATCCGTTTCGGCGTACGCGACGTGGAGTTACACGCCATCGACTCGGACCAGCCCTCGGTGGCGTACACGGATCCGGACACGGGCGAGCGCGTACGACTCGACTGCGCGGCCGTCGCGGGCTGCGACGGCGCGCGCGGTGTCACCCGGGCGTGCATGCCGCCGGAGCATGTCGGCATCGCCCGACACGACTATGGGATCGGCTGGCTGGCGCTGCTCGCCGAGGCGCCGCCGTCCAACGACTGCGTCGTCTTCGGCATCCATCCGCGGGGCTTCGCCGGGCATATGGCCCGCAGCCCGCAGGTCACCCGGTACTACCTGGAGTGCCCGCCCGGCGACGACCCCGAGAACTGGTCGCACGAACGCGTCTGGGCCGAGCTCCACAAGCGGCTCGCGGCGGACGGGGCCCAGCCGCTCACCGAGGGGCGGCTGATCGAGAAGCGGGTCCTGGACATGCACAACTACGTCGTGGAGCCGATGGCGTACGGGCGGCTGTATCTGGCCGGCGACGCGGCCCACCTCCTCGCGCCGATCGGCGCGAAGGGCATGAACCTCGCGATCCACGACGCCCTGCTGCTCGGCGACGCGCTCATCGCGTACTGCGGCAAGGGCGACGGGAGCGGGCTCAGCGGCTACTCGGCGGCCTGTCTGGGGCGGGTGTGGCAGTACCAGGAGTTCTCGCTGTGGCTGTCGGACATCTACCACGGCGCCTCGTCCGGCGACCCGTTCCGGGCGGGCGCCACCGCGGCCCGGTTGCGGCGGACCCTCGCCTCGCCCGCCGCCGCGGCCGGGTTCGCGGGGCTGTACATCGGCAAGGACGCCGATTACTGACTCGACTACTGACCACCGGGCGACTAAGCGGCCTCGGGGAAGTGAGGCACGCCTCCACGCCTCCCCCACTGCCTTAAAGGCGTGGGAGGTACCCCCAGGCACGGCACCTCGCCGCACTGCCGCATTACCCAAGTACGTCCAGTACGAGGGCGATGCGGCAGCACGCCGATGCTCCCCCAGCTACCTCCCCCAGCACCGGACGACGCGGGAACGCACCCCACCTCCCCGAGGCCGCTCAGGACCTGGGGCTCGAGGTCGGCTTCTGGATCTCCGGGACGTCCGCGTCGACCCCTGCCGCCTCGGCAACCCCTGCCGCCTGCAGAGTCAGCCGCGCCCGGCGTGACGTCCGCAGTGCGTCCCACGTCAGCAGCGACAGCGCGGCCCACACCAGCGCGAACCCGGCCCACCGCTCGGCGGGCATGGCCTCGCGGAAGTACAGGACGCCGAGCAGGAACTGCAGTACGGGTGCCAGGTACTGGAGCAGCCCGAGCGTCGACAGCGGTACGCGGATCGCCGCCGCCCCGAAGCAGACGAGCGGCGCCGCCGTCACCACACCGGTCGCGGCCAGCAGCGCCGCGTGCCCGGCACCCTCGGCACCGAACACCAGGTCACCCTGCCCCGCCAGCCACAGCAGGTACGCCAGCGCGGGCAGGAACTGGATCGCGGTCTCCGCGGCCAGCGATTCCAGACCACTCAGATTGACCTTCTTCTTCACCAGCCCGTACGTCGCGAAGGAGAAGGCGAGGCAGAGGGAGATCCACGGCGGCTGCCCGTACCCGACCGTCAGCACCAGAACCGCGGCGAAGCCGATGCCGACCGCCGCCCACTGGGCGGGCCGCAGCCGTTCCTTCAGGAGCAGGACGCCCATCGCGATGGTGACGAGTGGGTTGATGAAGTAGCCGAGGGACGCCTCCACCACATGGCCGGTGTTCACGGCCCAGATGTAGACGCCCCAGTTGATGGTGATCACGGTCGCCGCGACCGCGACCAGGCCCAGTCTGCGCGGCTGCCGCAGCAGTTCGCCGGCCCAGGCCCAGCGCCGTATCACCAGCAGCGCGACCGCGACAATGCCGAGCGACCACACCATGCGGTGGGCGAGGATCTCGATGGCTCCGGCGGGCTCGAGGAGGGGCCAGAAGAGGGGGACGAGGCCCCACATGCCGTACGCCGCGAAGCCGTTCAGCAGACCTATGCGCTGCTCGCCCTTGGACTCCAGACCTGTGTGCTGCTCGCCCTTGGACCTCACCGGCACGGCCTCTCCCCTCTCGAGCGGCTGCGAGCGCGCAGCCGCTCACGACGGTAACGCCGAACACCCCCGCCTGTCATGGCCGTATTCACGATACGGTCATTACAAACGGGGGTGGGCGAGGACGGCTCTTGAGGGCGGCAGGGGAGTCGGCCCTCGAATGCCGTCGCTCTTCAGGGAAGCTCGAGCAGGTCAGCCCTTGAGTGCCGCCGCGATCGACTCCGCGATCGGGGTGGTCGGGCGGCCGGTCAGCCGAGACAGGTCACCGCTGGTGACGACCAGCTCGCCCTTCTCGACGGACGCGTCCACTCCGGCGATGGTCGCGGCGAGCGGCTCGGGCAGCCCGGCGCCGGTCAGGATGCCCGTGAAGACCTCGACGGAGACAGGGCTGTACGCGATCTCCTTGCCGGTCTGCTTGGCCACCTCGGCCGCGTACTCGGCGAAGCCCCAGGCGGTGTCGCCGCCCAGCTCGTACGTCTTGTTCTCGTGGCCCTCGCCCGTCAGCACGGCCACGGCGGCGGCCGCGTAGTCCGCGCGGGAGGCCGAGGAGACCTTGCCGTCGCCGGCGGCCTGGACGACGGCGCCGTGCTCCAGGACCGGGGCGAGGCTCTCGGTGTAGTTCTCGTTGTACCAGCCGTTGCGCAGCAGGGTGTACATCACGCCGGACTCGAGGATCGCCGCCTCGGTGCCCCGGTGGTCGTCGGCCAGCGCGGCGGTCAGGCTGCCCGGCGCGCTGGTGTAGGCGAGGAGCGCGACCCCGGCGGCCTTGGCGGCTTCGAGGACGACCTTGTGCTGGCCCACGCGGTCGTTGCCGATCTCGCTGCCGGAGATGAGGAGCACCTTGTCACCGGCGGAGAAGACGCTGCCGAAGGTCTCGGGAGCGCTGTAGTCGGCGACCGCGATCTTCACGCCGCGGGCCGCGAAGCCCGCCGCCTTCTCCTCGCTGCGGACGACGGCCGTGATCTGGTCGGCCGGAACCTTCTCCAGCAGCCCTTCGATGACAAAGCGGCCGAGGTGGCCGGTGGCTCCGGTGACGACGATGCTCATGATGTTGCAGCTCCTTGTGAGTGGGTATGCCACTAACCCTAGGGGCTGCACTTACTTCTCGAAAGTACCCACTTTGAAGTAAGGTACTGGCATGGCCGTAAGCGCATCAGTCAATGGATCCGTCAGTGCAGCTGGCAGCAAGTGGAACGTGGAGGGTGAGGCGATGTGTCCGCATCGCCTGGTCCTGGAGCACGTCACCAGCCGCTGGGGGGTCCTGGTCCTGATCCAACTCCTGGAGCGCCCGCACCGCTTCAGCGAGCTGCGGCGTGCCATCGGGCGGGTCAGCGAGAAGATGCTCACGCAGACCTTGCAGACGCTGGAGCGGGATGGACTGGTCCACCGGGACGCGAAGCCGGTGATCCCGCCGAGGGTGGACTACTCGCTGACGGACCTGGGCCGCGAGGCCGCCGAGCAGGTGCGCGCACTGGCCGACTGGACGGCTCGCCGCATGGACGCGGTGCTGGAGGCGCGCGAGGTGTATGACGCGGCCAGAGGGTAGCTCTGAGCTGGGGTGACGTGCCTGCCAGCCCTGATTGCACGAATGCGAACGGCGCTCGCGGGGCACACATGGGTCAGGGCGCTGGTCGACGTACGAGGCGCGCTTCCATGCGCCCCCCTCTCCACCTCCACGCCTGCTTGAGCCGCCGGGCACGCTGGGGGCGGGGTGGTTTCACCCACCGTGTGCCGACCCACGATGCCACCACGCGGCGCACGGCCACCGGATCCAGGGGGATGCCTTGACATGGCCACACAGACTCCGGCCGCGCGGGCTAGCAGGATCGGTTCTGCAGTAGTGGCGGGACTTGGCCTGATGCGCGCCTTCTTCGCCCGAGGCGCCCGCCGTCGGCGTCAGGAGGAGCTCCTGCTGGACCTGCTCCGACAGCTCACTCTGATGACGGAGGAGATTCATCGGGCGAACCTGATCCAGCAGTACAGGCTCACACTGGACCAGATGGACCGGGCGATCGACGACCCTTCTCTGGCCGACGCGGGGAGCACGCTGACCGGCATCCCGGAGGGCAAGCGCCGCCAGATGATCTTCGCCAACCGGGAGTACGGGAGCCTGCTGATGGCCCACCGGGTCGGGGTGTACGACTGGGATGAACTCCTGGGACATCTGCGTGTGCTGTGCCGCAACAAGCTGTTCGCCGAGTACTGGGACCGCACGGTCGAGCACCGCAGGTCCCTGCCCACGGATTCGGTGGAGGCACGGGTCGGGGCGGTCGTCGACGTGATGATCGAGGAGCTGGCCGACGATCCGGAGGAGTGGTGGATTGTTGGTTCACCGTCCAGTGAGCCTCCTGACGGGCCTGCGGCGTGATAGATCTTGGTATCGTGCCCGGCTCTGCCCTGGCACGTCATCCAGCCTGCCCGGACATAGAAAAGGCTCCGCGTGTGTCTGCCCTCAGCGTCGTCCGCCGTCTCGGAGATCCACCCAAGCTGCGGGGCAGCGGAACGATGGAAACCTGTCCGGACATCTTCGAGCTGAGCGACGGCAGCTTCGCCGTCATCGGCACCGAAGCCACCGCCGCGCTGGCCCACCGCCTTCCCCCAGGCGTCACACGAGCCGACCACGAGCGCATCGTCGTCCTCGACCGCGACACCGTCATGCGCGCCAAGAAGGACATCCCCGACGCGTGACAACAAGGACCCGCGTCCCGTACGTACGGGACGCGGGTCCTCATACCCATGACTTGCGTCAGCCCACAACAGTCCAGGTGTCCCCGCCCGCCAGCAGCGCGGCCAGGTCGCCCTTCCCGTTCTGCTCGATGGCCGTGTCCAGCTGGTCCGACATCTGGGTGTCGTAGACGGGTCGGTCCACCGAGCAGAAGACGCCGATCGGGGTGTGGTGCAGGGTGTCCGGGTCGGCCAGGCGCGACAGTGCGAACGCCGTCGTGGGGGACGGGGAGTGCGCGTCGTGAACCAGGATCTGCGACTCGTTCTCCGGGGTGACGGTGACCACCTTCAGGTCGCCCGTCATCTGATCCCGTACGACGCCCCGCGAACCGTCCGTGCCGAAGCGGATCTGCTGGCCGTGCTCCAGGCGGATGACCGCCTCCTCGGCCTGCTGCTTGTCCTTGAGGACTTCGAAGGCGCCGTCGTTGAAGATGTTGCAGTTCTGGTAGATCTCCACGAGGGCGGTGCCGGGGTGGGCGGCGGCCTCACGCAGGACGCTGGTCAGGTGTTTGCGGTCGGAGTCCACGGTGCGTGCCACGAAGGAGGCCTCCGCGCCGATGGCCAGCGAGACCGGGTTGAAGGGCGCGTCCAGCGAACCCATCGGCGTCGACTTCGTGATCTTGCCGACCTCGCTCGTCGGCGAGTACTGGCCCTTGGTCAGGCCGTAGATCCGGTTGTTGAAGAGCAGGATCTTGAGGTTGACGTTCCGGCGCAGGGCGTGGATCAGGTGGTTGCCGCCGATGGACAGCGCATCGCCGTCACCGGTGACGACCCACACGGACAGGTCCTGCCGGGACGAGGCCAGGCCCGTCGCGATGGCGGGCGCGCGGCCGTGGATGGAGTGCATCCCGTACGTGTTCATGTAGTACGGGAAGCGGGAGGAGCAGCCGATGCCGGAGACGAAGACGATGTTCTCCTTCGCCAGCCCGAGTTGGGGCATGAAGCCCTGCACGGCGGCGAGGACCGCGTAGTCGCCGCAGCCGGGGCACCAGCGCACTTCCTGATCGGACTTGAAGTCCTTCATGGACTGCTTGCCCTCGGCCTTGGGCACAAGGGAAAGCGCCTCGATCGTGTCCGTGCCTTCCGTGGTCGTCTCAGCCATCGATGGCCTCCTTGAGAGCCGTGGCGAGCTGCTCAGCCTTGAACGGCATACCGTTGACCTGGTTGTAGGAGTGGGCGTCCACCAGGTATTTCGCCCGGACGAGCGTGGCGAGCTGCCCGAGGTTCATCTCGGGGATCACCACCTTGTTGTAACGCCCCAGCACCTCGCCGAGATTCCGCGGGAACGGGTTGAGATGGCGCAGATGGGCCTGCGCGATCGATTCCCCGGCCGCGCGCAGCCGCCGTACCGCCGCGGTGATCGGGCCGTATGTCGACCCCCAGCCCAGCACCAGTGTCTGCGCGACGTGCGGATCGTCGACCTCGATGTCCGGTACGTCGATGCCGTCGATCTTCGCCTGGCGCGTACGCACCATGAAGTCGTGGTTGGCCGGGTCGTAGGAGATGTTGCCCGTGCCGTCCTGTTTCTCGATGCCGCCGATACGGTGCTCCAGGCCGGGCGTGCCCGGGATCGCCCACGGGCGGGCCAGAGTCTGCGGGTCGCGCTGGTAGGGCCAGAAGACCTCGGTGCCGTCGTCCAGGGTGTGGTTGGGACCCTGTGCGAACTGCGTGCGCAGGTCCGGGAGTTCGTCGATGTCCGGGATGCGCCAGGGTTCGGAGCCGTTGGCCAGGTAGCCGTCGGAGAGCAGGAAGACCGGGGTGCGGTAGGTGACCGCGATCCGGGCGGCCTCCAGAGCCGCGTCGAAGCAGTCCGCGGGCGTGCGCGGGGCGACGATGGGGACCGGAGCCTCGCCGTTGCGGCCGTACATCGCCTGCAGCAGGTCCGCCTGCTCGGTCTTGGTCGGCAGGCCGGTAGACGGGCCGCCGCGCTGGATGTCGATGACGAGGAGGGGGAGTTCGAGGCTGACGGCCAGACCGATGGTCTCGCTCTTGAGGGCCACACCCGGGCCGCTCGTCGTGGTCACGGCGAGGGAGCCGCCGAAGGCCGCGCCCAGGGCCGCGCCGATACCGGCGATCTCGTCCTCGGCCTGGAAGGTGCGTACGCCGAAGTTCTTGTGCTTGGACAGCTCGTGCAGGATGTCCGAGGCTGGCGTGATCGGGTACGAGCCCAGGTACAGCGGCAGGTCGGCCTGGCGGGAGGCGGCGATCAGGCCGTACGACAGGGCCAGGTTCCCGGAGATGTTCCGGTACGTACCGGTCGGGAACGCCTGCGAGGCCGGGGCGACCTCGTACGAGACCGCGAAGTCCTCGGTGGTCTCCCCGAAGTTCCAGCCCGCGCGGAAGGCGGCGATATTGGCCGCCGCGATGTCCGGCTTCTTGGCGAACTTCGACTTCAGGAACTTCTCGGTGCCCTCGGTCGGCCGGTGGTACATCCAGCTCAGCAGGCCCAGCGCGAACATGTTCTTGCTGCGCTCGGCCTCCTTGCGGGAGAGGTCGAACTCCTTGAGCGCCTCGACCGTCAGCGTGGTGAGGGGGACGGGGTGGACGTGGTAGCCGTCCAGCGAGCCGTCCTCCAGCGGGCTCGCGGCGTAGCCGACCTTGGCCATCGCCCGCTTGGTGAACTCGTCCGTGTTGACGATCACCTCGGCGCCGCGCGGCACATCGCCGATGTTGGCCTTCAGCGCGGCCGGGTTCATCGCCACGAGCACGTTCGGCGCGTCGCCCGGCGTGAGGATGTCGTGGTCGGCGAAGTGCAGCTGGAAGGACGAGACGCCCGGCAGGGTTCCGGCAGGGGCGCGGATCTCGGCGGGGAAGTTCGGCAGAGTCGACAGGTCGTTGCCGAAGGACGCCGTCTCCGAGGTGAAGCGGTCGCCGGTGAGCTGCATACCGTCACCCGAGTCCCCCGCGAACCGGATGATCACCCGGTCGAGGCGGCGTACATCCTTCGCGCCCGCGCCCGCCGGTTTGCGCTGTTCTCCTACGACGGCTCCGTCGGCCTGTTCGATTGGACTGACCTGGCTGGTCACTGAACTGGACCTCCCTCGAGGCGGCTGTCTGGGAGCGGCTTTCCCGCAAGCCTTCCCACCTTCAACCCTACGTCTGTAAGGGTCGCCTTCCCTCGGCCATTCGCATGATGGACACCACCTTGAGACGGTGTGACGCCCCGAATTGCCACGACTTTTCCACCCTCTGGCCCCTTCTCTGAGGACGCTCCCGGCTGGTCCTTTGGTTCTTCATGAGTTCGGGCAGGGCTCGATCACGAGTTCAGGTAGGTCAGGACCGCCAGTACGCGTCGGTGGTCGCCGTCGCTCTGGGACAGGCCGAGCTTCAGGAAGATGTTGCTGACGTGCTTCTCCACGGCGCCGTCGCTGACGACCAGCTGCCGGGCGATCGCGGAGTTCGTCCGCCCCTCGGCCATAAGTCCCAGGACCTCTCTCTCGCGGGGGGTGAGTCCCGCGAGTACGTCCTGCTTCCGGCTGCGGCCGAGCAGCTGGGCCACCACCTCCGGGTCGAGCGCCGTACCGCCCCGGGCCACACGTACCACCGCGTCCACGAACTCACGTACCTCGGCTACCCGGTCCTTGAGCAGGTAGCCGACGCCGTGGCTGGAACCGGCGAGGAGTTCTGTGGCGTACTGCTCCTCCACATACTGCGACAACACGAGTACGCCGAGTCCCGGGTGGTGTTTGCGCAGCTGCACTGCGGCCTTGACGCCCTCGTCGGTGTGGGTGGGCGGCATGCGTACGTCCGCGACGACGACATCCGGCAGTGTGCCCTGGGCTGCCAGTTCGGTGATGGTCTTGATCAGCGCCTCGCCGTCGCCTACTCCGGCGACCACTTCGTGCCCGCGGTCGGTCAGCAGCCGGGTCAGGCCCTCCCTGAGCAGCACTGAATCCTCGGCGATGACCACTTGCACCCTGTCCTCCACGATCTCTGGCCCCCCAGCCTGGCGCAGGCTTGCGCCTTGGGGCCAGCATTTCACCTCCGGCGGTTGGGCGGGTGGGTTCGTGGGGGGTTTGGGTTCGTTGTCTTGTGCGGGTTTGTGTGTGGCTGGTCGCGCCGTTCCCCGCGCCCCTGGGTGGGTGGTGGGTCGGGGCCGTGGGCCGGTGCGTCAGCCCGTCGCAGGCGGGGCGTACGGCCCTTTGCTGGTACAGGGTCCTGGTTTCCTGAGACAGAACCTACGCGACGGGCATACGACGCACCGGCCCACGGCCCCTCCCGCCGGTGAGAGGCTGCGGGTGCGTGGGGGCTGACGGCTCCAGGACGCGCCCTTTAGGCGCGGGGAACTGCGCGACCAGCCACGACGGGCCCGCACTCGCCCATGCACCGAACCCACCCTCCCGGTAGACGCCCCCGCTCAACCGCCGGAGGCACAGCGCGTTACCCCCGCCAGGGCAGCTCCGCCGTGATGCGGGTCGGGCCGGCGAGCGGGGAGTCGACGACGAGGATGCCGTCGACCGCGTCGAGGCGTTCGGCGAGGCCCGCGAGGCCGGAGCCGCCGGAGGCGTCCGCGCCGCCTATGCCGTTGTCGACGACCTGAAGCATCAGGCGGTTCTCGACCCGCCAGACGTCGACATACGCCCGCGTCGCCCGCGAGTGCTTGCTGACGTTCTGGAGAAGCTCGGAGGCGGTGAAGTACGCGATGCCCTCGATGGCGGGCGCCGGCCGGGACGGCAGGTCCACCTCGACCTGAACCGGCACCGTGCAGCGGGAGGCCACCGCGGACAGGGCGGCGTCGAGCCCGCGGTCGGTGAGGACGGCGGGATGGATGCCACGAGCCAGGTCCCGCAGTTCCTGGAGTGCCGTCTTCACCTCACCATGCGCCTCGCCCACCATCCGCGCCGCCGCCTCCGGATCCTCCGTCAGCTTCTCCTTGGCCAGCCCCAGGTCCATGGCCAGCGCCACCAGCCGCGCCTGCGCCCCGTCGTGCAGATCCCGCTCGATACGCCGCAGATCGGCCGCGGCCGTGTCGACGACGACACCGCGGTCCGACTCCAGCTCCACGACCCGCGTCGCCAGCCGCGAAGGCCCGAGCAGCCCGTGCACCAGCAGCCGGTCCACCAGCGTCAGCGCCCGCACGATCCACGGTGTGGCCAGCGTGAGCAGCAGCCCCAGCACCGCGGTCACGGTGATCTCGAAGGGGTTGTCCAGGTAGATCCGGTGCGCTTCGTCCCCGTACAGCTGAAGCCCGCCCTGACCGCCGTACACCGGAAAGAGCCAGAACCACAGCGGATACGTCAGCATTGCCCAGCCGTACGCCCAGAAGTTGATCGCCACCGCGAACGCGAACACGGCCCACGGGAAGTGCAGCACCGCGTACAGCAGATGCCGCCAGGACGCCCCGCTCTTGAGCATCGCGCCCATCCACGCCATCGCGCCCTGCTTCCGGACCCGCAACGGCTCCGGCGCCGCGACCTCAAGACCCAGCAGCCCGCGCGCCCGCGCACGCTCCAGCGCGCCGAACCCGCGGCAGCCTGCGAGCGCCGCCGCGAGTACCGGAATGCCGAGGAATGTGATCAGCAGGCCCGCGCCCACCGACACCATCGTCACGGCGAAGGTGAACATCAGGATGCCGACCGGCAGGCTCAGCATCAGATAGCCGAACTCTTTCCAGCTGCGCGCTTCGATCGGCGCCCGCAGCGCGGCCGGGAGCCGGTGCCGCCGCCCCTCGACGCCCTCCCTGAGGAACCCGGGCACACCGTCTCGCCCGTATCCCTGTCCGTACTCCGTCGCCATGGTCGCCGTCCGTTTCTGCTCGGTTCCAACTCGGCTTGGTTGTCCGCTGTCGTAGTTCCACACTGCTCGGTGCCAGGTCCGCGGACCATGGAGTACGTCGGCGTCTTGAGGCGGGGGTTTTCCCTACCTCGGGGCCTTGGGACCTCGGGGGCGCGCGGGGTGGTGCGGGGCGGCTCGGATCGCGGCGCGGCGGGGCGGGGCGGTCGGGACGAGGAGTCGTACGACAGGGCCGTACGACAGGAGCGGTCGTGTGACAGGAAGGGCCGTACAGCAGGCAGTCGTACGGCCCGCAGCCGTACGCCTACCCTCGCGTCGGCTCCTCCGTCCGGTCCCGCCACGGGAGTTCCGCTGTGATCGTCGTCGGGCCGCCTACCGGGGACTCGATGACGAACAGGCCGTCGACCGCGCCGAGCCGGTCCGCGAGGCCCGCCATTCCCGTGCCGCCGTCGAGGGAGGCGCCGCCGCGGCCGTCGTCCCAGACCTGTATGAGCAGGCGGTTGTCCGAGCGCCAGACATCAACGGAGGCGGACCGCGCCCCGCTGTGTTTGCTGACGTTCTGGAGGAGCTCGGAGACGGTGAAGTACGCGATGCCCTCGATGGCCGCGGCGGGGCGCGTCGGCAGGTCGGCCGTCACCTTGACGGGGACCGTGCAGCGGGAGGCCACCGCGGACAGGGCGGCGTCGAGCCCGCGGTCGGTGAGGACGGCGGGATGGATGCCACGGGCCAGGTCCCGCAGTTCCTGGAGCGCCATCTTCACCTCGCCGTGCGCCTCCTCGACCATCGACGCCGCCGCGTCGGGGTCCTCCAGGAGCTTCTCCTTGGCCAGACCGAGCCCCATCGCGAGGTTGACGAGGCGCGCCTGTGCCCCGTCGTGCAGATCCCGCTCGATACGCCGCAGGTCGGCCGCGGCCGTGTCGACGACCACCCCCCGGTCCGACTCCAGCTCGGCTATACGCCGCTCCAGTTCGTCGGAGGGCGACAGCAGACCGCGGACCATCGCCCGGTCCGCGTTGGCGAGCCCGCGCGCGATGAACGGCAGCACCGGCCACAGCACGAACAACGAGGTCAGCGTGATGGTGAAGGTGAGGATGCCCCAGGGCAACCGCATGAAGTCGTACAGCACTGTCCGCCAGCCGACCGGATCCCTCAGCGCCATCCACAGCCTGGAGAGGAACCCGCTCTGGCCGCGGAACGGCAGCGGACTCGGCTCGTCCACCCGTACCCCGAGCAGCGCCCTGGCCCGGTTCCGCTCCAGCTGGCCCAGCAGACGCGCGCCCATCAGCCCGCCCGCGAGCAGCGGAAGACCGATCACCGTCAGGCTCAGGAAGGCGCCGGTGGACAACACCGTCACCACATACGTGAAACCGATCAGCGACACCGGCAGGTTCGCCAGGAGATGCGCGATCTCCTTCCAGGTGTGCCGGTCGTAGGCGAAGCGCGCGGGCGGCGGCCGGTCGCCGACGTCCCGGGTGTCGGTGGCGATGATGCGTTCGGTCATAACGGCTAGCGTGCCGGGCCGCGGGCCGGAGCGCCATGAGGTGGACCGCCGGGATGCCCTGGGGAAAACCCCACCCCGGGGCCCGCCCTCGGACCCGCGCTCGGGGCGCCCATGGAACAGCTCCGGGGGCCTGTTGGGATCCGGCCGGGAGGTTGGCGGGATCCTGCCGGGAGTCTGCCCGGCGCCTGTCGGCGACCTCCGCGCATGCCAAGGCGTGACGGGCTGCTTACCGTTTCTTTAGCAGGGCCTAGACTCCGGTGCGTACAGATCGTCGAGCACGGCGCATCGCACGGCGCACATCAGGGCGCGCACGAGGTCATACGAGGTCAGGGAGCGAGGGGCGGACGTGCCGGAAGCGACCAGGGGCGCGGGGACCGGGGCCGCCGGGATTACGGCCGCGGCGGACTACTTCCAGTCGTACTCGGTCGTCGGACTGCTCGCCGTGGTCGGCGTGCTGTTCGTCGCCGTCGCCTTCGGGGCCGGGCGCCTGCTGCGGCCCGTCGTCCCGACGCCCGAGAAACTCCTGACGTACGAGTGCGGAGTCGACCCCGTCGGCGAGGGCTGGGCCCACACCCAGGTCCGCTACTACGTCTACGCCTTCCTCTACGTGATCTTCGCCGTCGACTCGATCTTCCTCTTCCCTTGGGCGACGGTCTTTGCCGCGCCGGGCTACGGGGCGACGACGCTCGTGGAGATGTTCATCTTCCTCGGCTTCCTGGCCGTGGGACTGCTGTACGCATACAAGAAGGGCGTCCTCACATGGACGTGACTCAGCCCGAGCCCGTGTCCGAGCCGGTGCCTGTGCTGCTGCCGGAGCCGAAGCGCCTGGGTGCGCTCGCGCGCCTCGCCCCCGAGCCGATGAAGGTCGTCCTGAACTGGGGCCGCCGCTACAGCCTGTGGGTCTTCAACTTCGGCCTCGCCTGCTGCGCGATCGAGTTCATCGCCGCCTCCATGGCCCGGCACGACTTCATCCGCCTGGGAGTGATTCCGTTCGCTCCGGGGCCGCGCCAGGCCGATCTGATGGTGGTGTCGGGGACGGTGACGGACAAGATGGCGCCCGCGGTGAAGCGACTGTACGAACAGATGCCCGAGCCCAAGTACGTCATCTCCTTCGGCGCCTGCTCCAACTGCGGCGGGCCCTACTGGGACTCGTACTCCGTGACCAAGGGCGTCGACCAGATCATCCCGGTCGATGTGTACGTCCCCGGATGCCCGCCCCGGCCCGAAGCGCTGCTCCAGGGCATCCTCAAGCTTCAGGAGAAGATCGCCAGGGAGTCGTTGGGGGAGCGGTACGGGTCCGATTACGGGTCTGAGCGGTACGGGCCGTCCGCCGGCGCCCGGCCTTCCGCGGGCGCGCTGCAGAGCGGGCTGGTGAAGCCGCCGGTTCCGGCCGGGGAGGAGGGCGAGCGGTGACCGGCTGGCTGCCCGCCCCTGTGGAGGAGCTCTTCGGTACGGAGGCCACGGCCGAGGAGTCGTACGAGCTTCTGACCGTCGACGTGCCGCCCGCCGCCTGGATCTCCGCCCTGGAGACCGCGCGCGGTGAGCTGGGCTGCACGTACTTCGACTGGCTGAGCGCCGTCGACGAACCCGGCACGGGTTTCCGCGTCTCGGCCCACGTGGTCGCGCTCGCTCCGGTGCGCCGCCTTCTCGTACGTACGACCGTCCCGCACGACGCCCCCGTACTCCCTTCCGCCGTCGACGTCTACGCGGGCGCCGCCTGGCACGAACGCGAGACCCACGAGATGTTCGGCGTCACCTTCGAAGGCCACCCGGGGCTGGCGCCGCTGCTCCTCCCGGAGGGCTTCGAGGGCCACCCCTTGCGCAAGGACTTCGTCCTGGCGGCCCGCGTCGCCAAGGCCTGGCCCGGCGCCAAGGAACCGGGGGAGTCGGAACACGGTGGCCCGAAGCGCCGTCAGATGCTGCCGCCGGGCGTCCCCGACCCGAACGAGTGGGGCCCTCTGAAGGGTCAGCTCCCGCCTGCCCCGGCCCGCCCGGCCCGCGGCGCGGGTCGCGCGGCGGGCGAACGCCCGGCCCGGCGGACTCGCACAGCGGGGGAGGGCTCGGCGAGCCAGGCTCCGGGTACCGATGCGCCCGCTGCAGGCCCGGGTACGGGCGCGGCGGCGGAGGGCAGGCCTGCGGGACGCCGGGCGCGTAGCGTGAGCGAGGGCTCGGCGACACAGCGGACCGAGGGGGCAGGGCGCACGGAGGAGGCGGAGGCGGGCTCGACGGGTGCACCTCCGGCCTCGGCCGCGGGTGTCGAAACGCCGCCCGCGACGCCGCGTCGCGCCCGCAGTGCCGGCGAGGGCTCGGCGTCGCAGCGCGAGGCGTCCGCTGCCGCCCCGGCCGACGAAGCCGGTGGTCAGCAGTCCATAGGCGAGCGGCCCGCCCGCCCGGCGCGCCCCCGCAGCACGGACGCCCCCTGGCACCATGCGCGCCCGGCCTTCGACGACGCTGAGCAGAGGCCGCCCACGGGGGAGTCGCCGATCGGGGAGTCGCCCACTGAGGAGCCGACGACTGAGGAGCGAACCTCGCCCGAGCGGCAACCGGACGACGAACCCAACGCACCCGGTGGACCCATGGCTCCCAAGGAGGCGCAGGCGAAACCCTCCGAGGCACCCGAAGCCCAAAGCCCCACCGACGACAACCCCCCAGGAGGCCCGCAGTGAACGACGTGCTCGACGTCACCCTGCGACTCCTGATCGTCTTCGTCGTGTTCCTCACCTTCCCGCTGATCGTCGGCCAGACGGAGCACAAGGTGATGGCCCATATGCAGGGCCGCCTCGGCCCCATGTACGCGGGCGGCTTCCACGGCTGGGCCCAACTCGTCGCGGACGGCGTGAAGTTCGCCCAGAAGGAAGACGTGGTCCCCGCAGGCGCGGACCGCCGTATCTTCCAGCTGGCCCCCGCCGTCGCACTCCTCCCGTACCTCCTCGTCCTCCTCGCCATCCCCATCGGCCCGGGCGAAGGCGCCGTCGGCGAGGTCATCGACGCGGGCATCTTCTTCGTCCTCGCCGTGATGGGCGTGGGCGTCCTCGGCTCGCTCATGGCGGGCTGGGCCTCGGCCAACAAGTTCTCCCTCCTCGGCGGCCTCCGCACCGCCGCCCAGCTTCTCGCATACGAACTCCCGATGCTCCTCACCGCGGCCTCGGTCGCGATGGCCGCGGGCACGGTCTCACTCCCCGGCATCCTCGACGCCTTCCAGTGGTGGTGGCTGCCCTGGCAGATCGTCGGCGCGCTCGTCTTCTTCGTGGCCGGCCTCGCCGAACTCCAGCGCCCTCCCTTCGACATGCCCGTTGCCGACTCGGAGATCATCTTCGGCGCGTACACCGAGTACACCGGCCTGCGTTTCGCTCTCTTCCTCCTCGCCGAGTACGCCGGAATCATCGTCCTGTGCGGCCTGACCACCGTCCTTTTCCTGGGCGGCTGGCACGGCCCGTGGGGTGTCGACGGCCTCGGCTGGGTCTGGACCCTGCTGAAGACCGCGGTCCTCGCCTTCCTCGTGATCTGGCTCCGTGTCACCTATCCCCGTCTCCGCGAGGACCAGCTCCAGAAACTTTCCTGGACCCTCCTCGTCCCTCTCTCCCTCGCCCAGATCGCCCTCACCGGCATCGTCAAGGTGGTGATCCAGTAGCCATGGCTGAGTCCCTCCCGCCCACTCGGTCCCGCATCCCCGGCAGCGGCCTCGCCAAGGGCCTGGCCGTCACCCTGCGCACGATGACGAAGCGCGCGCACACCGCGCAGTACCCGGACGCCCAGCCCGAACTCCCGCCCCGCAGCCGTGGCGTCATCGGCCTCTTCGAGGAGAACTGCACCGTCTGCATGCTGTGCGCCCGCGAGTGCCCGGACTGGTGCATCTACATCGACTCCCACAAGGAGACGGTCCCGCCCGCCGCCCCCGGAGGCCGCGAGCGCAGCCGTAACGTCCTCGACCGCTTCGCCATCGACTTCGCTCTGTGCATGTACTGCGGTATCTGCATCGAGGTGTGTCCTTTCGACGCGCTGTTCTGGTCCCCGGAGTTCGAGTACGCGGAGACCGACATCCACGAACTCACCCACGAACGCGACAAGCTCCGCGAGTGGATGTGGACCGTCCCGGCCCCACCCGCCCTCGACGCCTCCGCCGAGGAACCCAAGGAACTCACCGCCGCCCGCAAAACCGCCGACAAGCTCGCCGCCGAGCAGGCAGCCCGGGCAGACGAACAGGCAGCCGGGGCGGAGCCGACCGCGCCGCAGGAGGGAGAAGCGTGAGCCTTGCCGCCGTCGCCGCATCACCGGCGACGACCACCGCCGCCGAAACCAACGGCTTCCTCTCCCCGACCGGCGTCGAGATCGCCTTCCTCCTCGTCGGCCTCGTCACCCTCGGCGCGGCCGTCGTGACCGTCACCACCAAGCAACTCGTCCACGCCGCCCTGTGGCTGGTCGTGACGCTCGGCGGCCTCGCCGTCGAATACCTCCTGCTCACCGCCGAGTTCATCGCTTGGGTACAGGTCCTCATCTACGTCGGTTCCGTCGTCGTACTCCTCCTCTTCGGTCTGATGCTCACCAAGGCCCCCATCGGCCGGTCCCCGGACGCCGACTCCGGCAACCGCTGGGCCGCCCTGACCGTCGCGATCGCCGCGGCCACCGCCCTCGTCTGGGTCGTCGTCGACGCCTTCCGGACGACCTGGATCGACCTGGACGGCGCTGCCGCCGGCTCCACCGAGGCAAACGGCAAGGCCCTCTTCCAGAACTGGGTCCTCCCCTTCGAAGCCCTCTCCGTCCTCCTCCTCGCCGCACTGGTCGGCGCGATCGTCCTCTCCCGCAAGGCCGCCGCCGCCAACCGGCCCACGGGCAGTCCGGCCCCGGGCAAACAGCCCTCGGGTACGGATGCGGCCACCTCCGACGAGCAGCCCTCGCGCCAGGGCAAGGAAGGCGCCCGCTGATGCATCTCGCCTATCCCGCCGTGCTCTCCGCCCTCCTCTTCTGCACGGGCCTGTACGGAGTCCTCGCGCGCCGCAACGCGATCCTGGTCCTGATGTCCGTCGAGCTGATGCTCAACGCCGTCAACCTCAACCTGGTCGCCTTCGACGTCTGGCTCAGCAAGACCGCCCAGGACACCCTGCACTCCGGCCAGGCCCTGACCCTGTTCACCATCGCCATCGCCGCCGCCGAGATCGGCATCGGCCTGGCGATCGTCCTCGCCGTCTACCGCAACCGCGGCACCTCGGACATCGACAAGCTCCGCGACACCGCCGAGACGGACGACAGCGACGACGGTGACGCCCCCGAATCCGCCGCGTCCACGACGGCCGAGAAGGCTGAGGCCACCGCGTGACCACGACCACCCTCGCCGTCCTCGTCCCCCTCCTTCCGTTCCTGGGCGCAGCGGCCGGCCTGCTCCTGGGCCGCACCGCCCCCGGCTTCGTACGGCCCCTCGCCGTCCTGCCCTCGGTGTTCTCCCTGGCGCTCGCCGTCCTCGTCGCCGTACGCCAGGGCGGCGACCAGGCTGTCGACGCCGCCACCGAGCTCACCCCGACCGGCTCGGTCCCCATCGAACTCGCCCTGCACATCGACGGCTTCGCCGCCCTCGTCGCCGTCCTGGTCGGCGTCGTCGCCTCCTGCGTGCAGATCTACTCGACGGGCTACCTGCGCGACGACCCGCGCTACCCCTCGTACGCCGCTCTCGTCTCCCTCTTCACCTCCGCGATGCTGCTCGTCGTCTACTCCGGCGACCTGATGGTGCTCATGGTCGGCTGGGAGATCATGGGCATCTGCTCGTACTTCCTCGTCGGCCACTACTGGGAGACCCCGGAAGCACGCGCCGCCTCCCTGAAGGCCTTCCTGGTCACCAAGCTCGGCGATGTCCCCTTTCTGATCGGTCTGTTCGCGCTCGCCGCCGACGCCGGTTCCTTCCGCATCAGGACCGTCCTCGGCACGGTCGTCAGCGGCGGACTCGACCATCCGACGCTGATCGCCCTGCTGCTCCTCGCCGGTGTGGCGGGCAAGTCGGCGCAGTTCCCGCTGCACACCTGGCTGCCCGACGCGATGGCGGGCCCCACACCCGTCTCTGCGCTGATCCACGCCGCGACGATGGTCGCCGCCGGTGTCTATTTCATCGCCCGGCTCCTTCCGGTCTTCGCCGCCTCCTCGGCCGCGCTGCTCGTCCTCGCCGTCATGGCCGCCGTCACGATGGCCGGCTCGGCGCTCGCCGCGCTCGCCCAGGACGACATCAAGCGCGTCCTCGCGTACTCGACGATCGGCCAGCTCGGCTACATGACCGGCGCCCTCGCCGTCGGCGACCGCGGTGCCGCCGTCTTCCACCTCCTTTCACACGGAGCCTTCAAGGCGCTGCTGTTCCTCGCTGCGGGCGTGATCATCCACGCCGCCGGCACCAACTCGCTGGCCGCCATGTCCCGCATGAAGGACCTGCGCGCCCGCGTCCCCGACGCCTACTGGACGATGACCGTGGCGCTCCTCGCCCTCGCCGCGATCCCTCCCTTCAGCGGCTTCTTCTCCAAGGAAGCCGTCCTGGGCGCCGCCGAGCACGCCGCCACCGGTCACGCCGAGGACATCCCCGGCGCCGCGGGCTGGATCGTCCTCGTCGCCGGCCTGGTCACGGCCCTGCTCACCGCCGCGTACGCGATGCGCCTGTGGCTGCTCGCCTTCCGCGGCCATGGCGCCGAGGCCCCCGACCACGGCAGGCAGCCCCTCGCCATGAACGCCGTGCTGTGGATCCTCGCCGTCCCGTCGCTCGCTTTCGGGCTCACCACTGGCCTGCTGCCCGACTGGTTTGACGGGCACGACCTGACTCCGACCCTCGCCACCTCCGTACTCGGCACGGGAGTCGCCCTCGTCGGCGGCATCGTCACGTACGGCGCCTGGCGGCACACCACCGCGCTCGCGGCCCGCGTACCGATGGGTGCAGTCGCGGCCCACCCCGAGGGCGACGCCGGACTCGTCGAGGCTGAAGCCATCGCCAGCCACGCGCCCGCGTACGGAGACGTGGCCTCCGCGCCCGACCCGGCGGACCCCGGACGCCTGCTCCTGGGACCGCTGCACCGCCACGCTGCCGTCGGCTTCCACCTCGACGCCGTCTACGCGGCCCTCTTCGTCCGCCCGGTCCAGGCCGGAGCCACACTCGTCCGGTTCCTCGACCGCGAGGTCGTCGACACCTACGTACGCGGCGCGGGCGCCCTGCCCCGCCTGCTCGGCGCGGCCGTCCGGCGCGCTCAGACCGGCAATGTGCAGACCTATGTGAGCGCGCTGCTCGCCGGCACCGTCGTCCTCGCGGTCGCCGCCCTCCTAGTCGCCACGGGGGCGTGAACAGGCGTGATCGATATCAGCGAGTCCGTGATGCAGTTCCTTCTGGCGTTCATCGTCGTCGGCCCACTCCTCGGTGCCGCTGCCGCTCTCCTGCCCGCCCCGCCGGGGCTGAAGGGGAAGTCACCCGAGCAGGCCGTGCTGCGCCACGGCGTCACCGTCACCGGCGCCGTGCTCATCGCCGCGATCGTCCTCGCGCTCGGCTTCGACCACGACCAGCCGTCGAAGATGCAGGCCACGACGGACATCAGCTGGATCCCCGCACTCGACGTGCGGATCCACCTCGGCACCGACGGCATTTCCCTCCCCCTCCTGGTCCTGACCGCGCTGCTGACCTTCCTCTGCGCGCTGTACTCCTACTTCAAAATGCCCTCGGGCCCGACCCCGAAAGCCTTCGTCTCGCTCCTGCTCGTCCTCGAGTCCGGCACCCTCGCGACCTTCGCCGTCCTCGACCTTCTGCTCTTCTTCCTCGCGTTCGAGATGGTGCTCATCCCGATGTACTTCCTCATCGCCCGCTGGGGCGGTGAACAACGGCTGGCCGCCGCTTGGAAGTTCATCCTCTACACACTGCTCGGCTCCGTCGTCATGCTGCTGGGCCTGCTCCTCGTCGGGCTCAAGTCCGGCACATTCGACATGATGGCACTCGCCACTGACAACGGCCGGTCGCTGACCGCATCCGCGCAGGTCATCGCCGTTTTGGCGATCGGAATCGGGCTCGCGGTCAAGACCCCGATGTGGCCGCTGCACAGCTGGCTGCCGGACGCCCACACCGCCGCACCGACCGTCGGCTCGGTCCTGCTGGCCGGTGTTCTGCTGAAGATGGGTACATACGGGTTTGTCCGGATTCTGCTGCCCATCACACCCGACGGCTTCCGCACCTTCGCGCCCTACCTCGCTGCCTTTGCCGTCGTCGGGATCATCTACGGATCCCTCGCCTGCCTCGCCCTCGCGAAGCAGGGCGCGAAGGGCGACCTCAAGCGCCTCATCGCGTACTCCTCCGTCGGCCACATGGGCTTCGTACTCCTTGGCATCGCGACCATGACCCCGACCGGCGTGAACGGCGCGCTGTTCGCCAACATCGCCCACGGACTCATCACCGGCCTGCTGTTCTTCCTGGTCGGCGCCCTCAAGGACCGTACGGGCACGACCGACCTCGACACGCTCGCGGAGAAGACCGGCGCCTCCCTCTACGGCAAGGCCCCGCGCCTCGGCGGCCTGCTCGCCTTCGGTGCCGTCGCCTCGCTCGGGCTGCCGGGCCTCGCCGGGTTCTGGGGCGAAATGCTGACGCTGTTCGGCGCGTTCGATCCCGCCGACGACCTCAGCCGACCCGCGTTCCTGACCTTCATGGCGATCGCCGCGTTCGGCACACTGCTCACCGCCGCGTACATGCTCATCGTGGTACGCCGCGTCTGCATGGGCGTCGCTCCGCAGGAGAGCCCCGGGCTCGCCGACGTCCAGACGTACGAGTTCGCCGCCTGGACCCCGCTCGTCGCCCTCACTGTCCTCGCCGGACTCTGGCCCAAGGCTCTTCTCGGCCTGACCGACCCGGCCGTGCAGCAGCTCCTTGCAGGAGGCACCCGATGAGCTCCCTGGCCCAGCCTCTGGCCGAGTCCCTGGTCCAGTCCGTCGACTGGCTCGCGATCGCACCACCCACCATCGCGGCGGTCGTCGGCCTCGTGGTGCTCGTCGTCGACCTCTTCGTGGGCGACGCCAAGAAGGCGCTGCTCGGCTGGCTCTCCGTCGCCGGACTCGCCGCGTCCGCACTGATGCTGCTGCCCCTGCTGGACGGCGACCGCTCCACCTTCTGCCTGACCGGCGACGCGGACGTCTGCAGCTACACGGCGGACCGGTTCACGCTCGTCATCCAGTTCCTCGTCCTCGGCGGGGCCCTCCTGGCGGCCCTTCTCTCCGTCACCGCACTGAAGGACGCCAACAGGGAACTCCCCGAAGGGGAGTTCTGGTTCCTGCTGCTCTCCTCGGCCGCCGGTGCCGCCCTGCTGCCCGCCTCCCGCGACCTTGCGACCCTGATCGTCGCCCTGGAAGTCGCCTCGCTGCCCGCCTTCGCCCTCGTCGGCATCAGACGCGGTGACAGGAAGTCTTCCGAAGCGGCCCTGAAGTTCTTCCTGTCCTCGGTCACCGCGACCGCCGTGAGCCTCATGGGCGTCAGCTTCATCTACGCCGCTACAGGCACCCTGTACCTCACCGAGATCGCCACCGAGATCCAGAACGTCGACGGACAACTCCATACACTCGCCCAGGCGGGCGTCGTCCTCACCCTCGTCGGCTTCGCTTTCAAGACGGCCGCCGTGCCCTTCCACTTCTGGGTGCCCGACACCTACGTAGGGGCACCTTTGCCGGTCGCCGCCTACTTGTCGGTCGTCGGCAAGGCGGTCGGCTTCTCCGGGCTGATCCTCGTCACAGTGATCGCCCTCCCGTCGTACGCCGACGTCTGGGGCCCGGCACTCGCCGCCCTGGCCGCGCTCACCATGACCATCGGCAACGTGGGCGCCCTGCGGCAGCAGTCCACGCGTGCGTACAGCGCGGTACGGCTGCTCGCCTGGTCCTCGGTCGGCCAGGCCGGCTACCTCCTCGTGCCGATCGCCGCCGCCGCGTATTCCCAGGACGCCGAGAAGGCCATCGGCTCCACCGTCGCGTACGCCCTGATGTACGCCGCCGTGAACCTCGGCGCCTTCGCCGTTGCCGCCCTCGTGGCCCGTACGAAGCCGCTCAACCGCATCAGCGACTACCGCGGCCTGTACGCCTCACGCCCTCTCTCCGCGCTCGTCCTGGGCTTCTTCCTGCTCTGCCTCGCGGGCCTGCCGCCGGGCATCATCGGCCTCTTCGCCAAGGTCACCGTCTTCTCGGCAGCCGTGGACGCGGGCCTCGGCTGGCTCGCCGTGGTCATGGCCGTCAACGTCGTGATCGCGCTCTTCTACTACCTCCAGTGGACGACGCTCCTGTTCCGCGCCCCCGAAGGGGAACCCGAAAGGCACCGCGTCCCGGCCCCGCTGACCGCCGCGATCGCACTGACCGCAGTCCTGGGAGTCGCCCTCTCCGGAGCACCCCAGTTGGCCCTGCGCTTCTCGGACACCGGCCTCTTCTGAGCCGCGACACGCGCCCCTTCTGAGCCGCTGGCGGCATCCGGCACGCGCGCGTGGGGCACCCGAACCGCACGCGCGTGTGCCAGGCGTTGCCGCACTCACCCGGACGGCCCACCCGCTCCGCAGCGCGCACAAGGGAACTAGGACTTCCCGCCTGGCGTTGACCAGTAAGGGAGGGTCCACTGGACCGTGGAAGCACGGAATCAGTGACAGAGATCAGCAAGCAAAGGGTTCCCCTGCCGCACAACTTGGAGGGCGTACCGTGCACCGCCGGCACAACGGGCTCAGGACCGCCGTACTCCTCGGGGGACTGTCCGCACTCATCATCGTCATCGGCAGCTTCTTCGGGCGTATGGGCCTCGTCGTCGCGCTGCTCATCGCGATCGGCACGAACGCGTACGCATACTGGAACAGCGACAAGTTGGCGCTACGCGCGATGCGCGCACGCCCGGTGAGCGAGTTCGAGGCCCCGGCCCTCTACAGAATGGTGCGCGAACTCTCCACGCAGGCCCGCCAGCCCATGCCCCGCCTGTACATCTCACCGACCGAGGCCCCCAACGCCTTCGCGACGGGCCGCAACCCGCGCAACGCGGCCGTGTGCTGCACCGACGGCATCCTGCGGATCCTGAACGAGCGTGAGTTGCGCGGCGTCATCAGCCACGAGCTGAGCCACGTCTACAACCGCGACATACTGATCTCGTCGGTCGCCGGCGCCCTCGCCTCCGTGATCATGTTCCTGGTCAACTTCGCCTGGCTGATCCCGATCGGCCGCTCCGACGACGACGAGGGCCCCGGACTCCTGGGGATGCTGATGATCATCATCCTGGGCCCGCTCGCCGCGTCCCTGATCCAACTCGCCATCAGCCGCTCCCGGGAGTACGAGGCCGACGCGTCCGGCGCCCAGCTCACCGGTGACCCGCTGGCCCTCGCGAGCGCCCTGCGTAAGCTCGAAGCGGGCACGAAACAGCTTCCGCTGCCTCCCGAGCCACGCATCGAGACCGCAAGCCACATGATGATCGCAAACCCCTTCCGTCCGGGCCAGGGGATGTCCAGGATGTTCTCCACGCATCCGCCGATGGCGGAGCGCATTGCCCGGCTCGAGCAGATGGCAGGTCGCCACCAGTGAAGACAATCCTGAACGTCATATGGCTCGTACTGAGCGGCTTCTGGCTATTCCTCGGCTACTTGTTCGCGGGCGTGCTGCTGTGCATCACGATCATCGGCATCCCGTTCGGCATCGCGGCCTTCCGTATCGGCGTCTACGCCCTATGGCCGTTCGGACACACCACGGTCGAGCGGCCTGGTGCGGGCGCGGCCTCCTTCATCGGCAACATCCTGTGGCTGATCCTCGCGGGCTGGTGGCTCGCCCTCACCCACATCGTCACTGGTGTCCTTCAGTGCGTCACGATCATCGGCATCCCCCTGGGGATCGCCAACTTCAAGCTGATCCCGGTTTCGCTGGTCCCCTTGGGGCGCGAAATCGTGCGTACGGACCAGCCGTTCGCGACGTCGCGCTGGTAGAGCGGCGCGGGGGTGCGGCAGCCGAAGTACGCCTTGGCGGCCTACGACGTCGAGGCCGAGGACGCCGAGATCTGGGCCCTGTGTGCGGACGCCGAGAACCTCTTCGGCGATCCGCGTCCTCCCGCGCGTGGGACGTACGAATTGCTGGGCTGCGCGCCCGAAGGGGCGTTGAGTACCGCCCTGGCACGCGCGCGTGCCGATGGCTCGGCACCGCTCGGCTTCCTCGCTCTGCAGATCCTCGACAAGAAGGGCGAGCGGGTCGACGAGTGGTGTCTGGAGGACGTACGTGTCCTCAGCGACCGCCCGTGCGCGCGTGACATGTCACTGCTCGACATCACGATCGAGGCGCGCCAGGCCCCGCACAACTCGTTCGACTATCCGCAGTGCCCGCCGCTCTCCCCGGGCTACCGGCTGCTCGGCGCGGAGGACGAGGCACGGGGCAGCTGCCGGGACCTGGCGTACGTCGAGAACAGTCGGCCGGACCTGGTCGAACCGTCCGTGCGGCTGCTCGGCTGTTCCCCGCAAGGAGCCCTGCATACGGCGCTCGACGCGGGCGAGGAGGACCTGGGGCACGCCAAGCTGATCCGCCTCGACGCATCCGGCCGCGCCATTCAGACCGCCGTCGAGGGCGAGCTCATCGCCTGGATCCCATCCGGCCGCGGCCTGGTGGACCTCACGCTGGAGCCGTGGTCCGAGCGGCCGCCGACCGCTGCCCAGGAGGTCTGGGAGCTGTGGGAGGACGGACGCCCGGCCCTGCCCAACTCCTGGGCGCGGTGCGGCACAGAGGGACGCCGCTACTGGCTCGACACGGTGCGGGACAACCACGTCGCGCACCAACCCGACGCTGCGCCCGGCGGCACGTACCACCTCGACGGCCGTCACATCACCGACGAGCCAGGCTTCTTCTGCGCGCTCGGCGAGGCGGTGAACGGACCCGGGGGCTACTTCGGCTGGGGTCTCGACGCCCTGGCCGACTGCCTCTGCGGCGGCTGGGGAGCCGGGTGGCCCTTCAAGCTGGTCTGGCACGACGCGGAGGTCGCCCGCACCTGCCTCGGCCTCACGCCGCATATCGACAACCGGCCTTGGACCTTCGAGGAACTCCTCGAATTCCTTGCGGCCAAAGGCATCGACGTCCGCCTCGCCTAGCTCGGCACCACTTGTCCACAGCCCGGTTATCCACAGCCCGCCCGATTGTCAGTGGCGCCCTGCATCATGAACCCATGACCGAGATCGAGCAATTGACGACGCGTGTCGCCACTGAGGCCCGCACCCCAAGGCCCTGGCGCCGACCTTCACTCCCCGAGCCCGCGAACGCACCTCCGTAGCGTGCCCTGCAAGGCATCTACTCCGGGCGTCGTTCGTCCTGCCAGGGTCAGGACAAGCCTGCGCTCGGCCGACGGCAAGTGCTGCCCTGTCGCCTGCCGCCTGTTCGGTCGTACGACGAGCGCCACGCGCCGCCCCTCGTACGCTCAGCCGATCCGCGCTAGCCAGAGTCCCGCCCGCCCCGGCGCGAGGCCAGCCACTTCCGACCTCCATACGCAGCTGCCCCCACACCCAGCACACTCACGCCCACAACCACCGACACCCCCGGCAAGGCGAACGCGAGCGTGACGCACCCGGCTGCCCCCACCGCCGGCCCGACGCGCGCCACGAAGTCCGAACGGAGCGTCCAGGCCGAGGCGTTGGCGATCGCGTAGTACACGAGCACACCGAAGGAGGAGAAGCCGATAGCACCTCGCACATCCACCGTCGCGGCTAGCGTGGCGACCACCGCGCCGACGGTCAGCTCCGCCCGATGAGGCACCTGGAAGCGCGGATGCACGGTGGCCAGCGTGCCCGGGAGATGCCGGTCGCGGGCCATGGCCAGCGTCGTACGCGACACCCCCAGGATCAGCGCGAGGAGTGAGCCGAGCGCCGCTACGGCGGCACCGACGCGTACGACCGGGACGAGCCCTGGCACACCAGCCGCCCGTACCGCGTCGGCCAGCGGCGCCATCGCCTGCCCGAGCCCGCCCGACCCCAGCACGGAAAGGACAGCCACCGCCACAGCCGCGTACACCAACAGCGCGATGCCCAGCGCCAGAGGGATCGCGCGCGGAATGGTGCGCGCCGGATCCCGTACCTCCTCGCCGAGCGTCGCGATCCGCGCGTAGCCCGCGAAGGCGAAGAACAGCAGGCCGGCCGCCTGAAGCACACCACCCCCGCCCCCGGAGACCCCCACGTCGAGCCGGCTGGCGTCGGCGTCCCCGGAAGAGAGACACACGACCACCACGGAAGCGAGTACCGCGAGAACCACCGCCACGATCGCCCGCGTCAGCCACGCGGACTTCTGCACACCGCCGTAGTTCACGGCGGTCAGCGCCACCACGGCTCCGACCGCCACCGCGTGCGCCTGCCCCGGCCAGACGTATGCGCCCACGGTGAGCGCCATCGCCGCACACGAGGAGGTCTTGCCGACGACGAACGACCAGCCTGCCAGATAGCCCCAGAACTCCCCGAGCCGCTCCCGCCCGTACACATACGTCCCGCCCGAGGCGGGGTACAGGGCGGCGAGGCGCGCCGACGACATCGCGTTGCAGTACGCGACGACGGCGGCGACGCCCAGGCCGAGGAGCAGCCCGGACCCGGCCGCATGTGCCGCGGGCCCGAGGGCGGCGAAGATCCCGGCGCCGACCATCGACCCGAGGCCGATGACCACGGCGTCGCCGACGCCGAGCGTCCGCCGTAGCCCCGCTTCGGGCTGCGGCGAGCCGGGCTGCCCCGCACGGGAGGCACCCGGACCGGACGGCGACGAGCCGGGGTGACCAGAACCGGACTGTGTCATGAGCCGCACCCTACTGATCAGTGCAACCGGCCGACGCTGCACGGGCGTCCTCCCCAGCAACAACAGACGAACAACGACAAGAACCGCAGTACAGGCGAAGCCGCGAACAGCAGCACATGAGCGGCATGAACACAGCCTGGCGGGAGCAAGATCACAGCACGGGCACAGCACGGAGGGACAGGATCACGGTATGGGCATCATCAGCTGGATCATTCTGGGGCTGCTGGCCGGCGCCATCGCCAAGTTCCTGCTGCCGGGCCGCGACCCGGGCGGCTTCATCGGCACGACGCTCATCGGAGTTGCGGGCGCGTTCATCGGCGGCTGGATATCCGCCCGCTGGCTGGACCACCCGATCAGCAAGGATTTCTACGACGGCGCGACCTGGGCCGCCGCGATCGGCGGCTCACTCGTCCTGCTGGTCGCCTACCGTCTCCTGTTCGGCAACTCGCGCAACTGAGTACGCACCCTCAAACCGCAGCCAGCAGGCGGGAAGGGTGGGCACCGACGGTGCCCACCCTTCCCCGTACGCGCAACAAGCGCGATGTCACCGGTAGTTCACGAACTGCAGCGCGAAGTCGAAGTCCTTGCCCTTCAGCAGTGCGATCACGGCCTGCAGGTCGTCGCGGCTCTTTGAGCTGACCCGCAGTTCATCGCCCTGAACCTGGGCCTTCACGCCCTTCGGGCCCTCGTCGCGAATGATCTTCGCCACCTTCTTGGCGTTCTCCTGGGAGATGCCCTCCTCGATGGAGGCGAAGATCTTGTACTCCTTGCCGGAGAGCTGCGGCTCGCCCGCGTCCAGGGCCTTCAGCGAGATGCCGCGCTTGATCAGCTTGGACTGGAAGACGTCGAGGATGGCCTTGACCCGCTCCTCTGAGTTCGCCTCCATCAGGATCTTCTCGCCGGACCAGGAGATGGAGGCGCCCACGTTCTTGAAGTCGTAGCGCTGCGAGATTTCCTTGGCGGCCTGGTTGAGGGCGTTGTCGACCTCCTGCCGCTCGACCTTCGAGACGATGTCGAAACTGGAGTCGGCCATGTCCTGTGGCTCCTTGTATCGGGGTGCGTGGGGCGGCCGTCGAGCCCGGCATCGGTCCCGGCCGCATCCGCATAAGCCTAGCCACCCCCACCCTCCGAGCGGCGATCAATCGGGTGGCGAAGCACCCCTGGGCATCGGGTATCGTTTACGTCGTTGCCACGGAGCACCACCGAAAGGCGGTTCGAAGGGCAGCAACCCCCGGCGGTGTGCCCGAGCGGCCAAAGGGAGCAGACTGTAAATCTGCCGGCTCAGCCTTCCCAGGTTCGAATCCTGGCGCCGCCACACGACAACAAAGGGCCCCTGGCCTGCGGAAACCGCAGGCCAGGGGCCCTTTGTCATGTGCTCTCGCGACGGCCGTACTGTCTCGCTCTGTCTCGCATTCGAACGTCCCGTCTCGAAGTGCGTGGACGGGGCGTGGACGGGATTTCCCGGCCCGTCAGCCGTGCCGCCCCAAGCGGGCAGAGATCTTGGCGTTCGCGGCCTCGTCTCCGTCGCTGAGGAACTTGGCGTACACCCGGAAGAGGACGCCGACACTGTGGCCGGCGCGCTTGGCCACGAGCTGAGGTTCCACGCCTGAGCTGAGCCATGTGGACACAGCCGCGTGGCGAAGATCATAAGGACGCTTCGCCAGCGACGATTCGCACTGCGCCGGTGTCAGGGCCCGCGATCGCGCTACTGCCCAGACTTCGCCGTAACCCGTGTCCTGGATCAGCCCACCGCGCTGAGTGCGGAACAGACGTCCGTCCGGTGCCACGCCGTACGCCGTGACGTGCCACCGCAGCAGCGCGACCAATTCGGGCGGGATGGGGACCGGTCGGACTGCCTTCCGCGGACGGTGCTTCAGCCCACGCGTGTCGTGGGCTTCGCCACTGTCCGTCCACGCCGAGCCCGACCGGGGCCGCGTCTCCCTGAGCCGCAGCGTGCCCCACCCACGACGCGGTAGATCGCAGTCCTGGAGCCGTAGACCGATGACTTCCGCTGGCCGGGCCGCGGCGTAGTACATGCAACCGAAGAACCCCACCAGACGGCGACCACGGGGACTCTGGTCTCGTACGGCGGCCAAGAGCTTGGCGGCTTGCTCGGGGTCCGGCACGCAGGCCGGGTCCACCTCCTCTTCCACCTGCTCCGGCGCTTTCCACTTGATGCGCGTGAGCGGGTTTTCGGTGAGTAGTTCAGCCTCCACCGCGTACTCCAGGGCGTTGTGGAAGATCGCTCGTTTCCGCCGGATCGTGCCAGCCGCAGCCGTCTTGCCGTCCAGCTTCTTGGAGAGAGCGTTCAGGGTGGCCCGTACGAGCACGCGGTCGGAGAGTGCGGACGTGGGCAGCGACTTGCGCTTGAACCAGTCCAGCGCCTTGGCGACGTCGTCCGGGATGTCTTCCTCCCAGCGGTTCTTGTTGAATGCCCAGCTATAGAGGGCGGTGCGTACGACTCCGGCGTCGGGCATGCCCTTGGTGTCCTTCACCAGTGTGGGCGTCACCGTGGCCATGGCTTCGGCCAGAGTCCGACGCGTGGAGGCGGGGGAGTCGTCCCATTTCATCTCGATGTAGTTGCGAGCGTGCTCGTACCACGAGATGTCCCGATCCTTGACGACCATGGACTTCGGCAGTCCGCTGTCCACGTCGAACGGCTCACCCTCGCGGGCTGCCGTAATGAGCTGGGCCCGGCGGCTCTCCACCAGGCCCAGCGTGAGGAACGACTCCGAGTGCGGGCGTGTGCCTACCTTCCAGCGGAGTTGGTAGGGCTTCCGGTAGTCGCGCTTGCGGATGGCCCAGATCTTGACTGTGTAGCTCCACTCAGTCACGCGGCTTCCAGTTCTTCTTTGAAGGCGTCCAGGACACTTCGGCGCACACAGATGCGGCCGGTCTGGGTGCGCTTCGCCTCTGGCCCGTAGCCGCGGTTGCGCCAGCGGTACCAGGTAGCGCGGGTGATGCCGAGTTCGATCAGCGCGTCGCTCAGCGGAATCAGCTCGTCTTTGGGGGAGCGACGTCGGCGGGAAGAGGTAGCCATGCCGAGATCTCCTTGGGACAGAAGGAGGCAGTGAAGGAGAGGCTTCGAGGCCTCTGGGGGATCCGCCACGTCCGCCACGCCGCCACATCGCAGGTCAGCGGCTTGGATTTGTGGCGGACGGCGGTTGTGTGGCGGATAGGTGCCGCCACGCGAGCGCGTGGCGGCACCGGTACATCCGTGCTGGTCAGCCAGCGACCCTCAGCGGTCGCGTGGCGGTTTCCGGGGGCGCGTGGCGGATGCCGGGAAGCGGATCCGCCACACTTTCACCCCCGCTGACCTGCGGTGTGGCGGACGTGGCGGACGTGGCGGACTCTCCGGGGGGAGGGGGGCAGTACCGCGCCCACGCGTCCTGGAGGTCTTCGGCGTAGTAGCCCTTGGGGAAGGTGCCGGCGGTGGTGCGGATGCCGCGCGGCTTGATCGGCTTGTTCGCCGACGTGACGTACTGTCCGAGCAACTTCGCCAGGGTGCGGGAGTTGATCGGCTTGTCGTCCAGGTCGCCCCACGGTCCGTCGTCCATGCCGAGCAGGCATTCGAGAATGACGGCGGTAGACATGCGGTCAGCGCCACAGAACACCTTGTCCCGCAGGTCCGTCAGCAGCCGGATCCCGAACGAGGCTTCGTCGTTGTCCTGGCTGGCGTGGACCAGCTCCACACAGGCGGAACGGGCCCGCTCCGGCCAGTGCCCGCCAGCCGCGTCGGCGACCGCAAGCAGCGGTTCCCACACGTCGGCCGGGCGGTCGGAGACCCCTTCGGGCATGACCGGCCAGGCGTTGGCGACGTCGTCGCGGACGGTGTCGGCCCATTCCGCGAGCCGGTCGCGCAGGGCGTTGCCCTCCTTCTCGTGGATGCGCCGGCGGTAGGACTCGACCGTCTCGTTGGGGGCGCGCTTGCGCATGCGGATGATGATCGAGCGCGTCAGGATCGTGTCCGGCAGCGAACCGAGCCCCGCCATGGCGACAGCACAGAAGGACGAGAACCATCCCGCACTCTGGTTGGCGCCGTCCCCGACGCAGCGCAGTGATTTGCCGCCGCGCCGGTATCCGGAGTTCAGGAAGCCGCGTACGGGCTCGTTGTCTCCGGCCTTGGGGCCGAACACGGTGTCGATCTCGTCGAAGAGGAGGGTTGGGGTGCCCTCATCGGCCTCGACGAGCCGGAACAGGGCGTTGGCGGATGCGTTGACCGTGGTCGACGCGCGGGGGGTGAGGGTTTCCACGATCTCCAGCGCGCGGGACTTGCCCGATCCCGGCTCCGGGGAGAGGAACGCGAGGCGGGCGGTGCCGTCGAACGCGTCGATCAGGTGCGCGTGCGCGTCCCACAGGGTGACGGCGACGTAGGCGGCTTCGGTGGGGAAGACGTTGAAGCGTCGGTGGAACGCTTCGACCTCGTCGAGCAGGGCCGCGCCGTCGATGGACGGCACGGGCTGGTTGGTGCTGATCATGCGGCGTTCCTCCCTTCCTGGGTGGTACGGAGTGGGCAGACGTCTCGGTGCGCGGTGTGGTCGGCGATCAGGGCGAGCACCTTGTGGTGGCCGATGGCGCTGCGGTCCCGGCCGCACTCGCACTTCGAGGTGGCCGTGGGGGTGGCGCCGCGGGGTGCGCGGATGTACAGCCACGCCACGGGGAAACGCCCGTCACCACGTGGCGGGGCGCTCGGGGACTGCTCGGGGGAAAGGGCTGAAAGGACGCCCTGACGGGCGGTCTTTTCTCGGCCGCACTCCTGGGCCGGGGGTACCGCGGTGTTGGCGGAGTCCGGCCGATCGGCGGTGTCGGGACGGCATTTGGGCTGCGGGCGGGGCGGGTTGTGGCTCATGCCGTCTCCCGAGCGCGGCAGGTGCGGGCGGAGTAGGCCAGCGCGTCGCGGATCGTCGCGCGGCACTCGCCCTCCGGTAGTCCGGCCGCCTCACCGGCCGCCCCAAATGCCTCCTCGACCACGTCTCGGGCGATCTCGCCCCAGACGACGAACCGCCCGATGGCGATCGTGCGGGTGAGCAGCAGCTTGTGCCGCTGTCCCTCCGGGGCCTTCCTGACCCGCGCTGTCTCGCGTTCCAGGGCCACCGCCGCGCGGCGGGTGGCCTGGCCCGGGATGAGGAGCGGGGCGGCGGGTGCCGGGGCGGGCTTGGGCGCGGTCTGAAGGTGGCGCAGGAGCCATCCGGGCAGGCCCGTCACGGGGGCATCGTCGGCCACCTCGTACGCGCCCGCGACGGTGACGCTGCCCGCGGCCACGATGTTGCCGCCCCACGCACGGGTGTCTACGTTCGACGCCACGGACTTCGTGGTGCAGGGCAGATGGACGCCGTGCGGCGTGTGGAAGTACAGGTGCAGGCCGCCGCTGGGCGTCCGCACCGTGTAGGTGGCGGGCCATGGCACTCCGGCGCGCTCGCAGAGCGCCGCAAAGGACGTCGCGCCGTCAGGCGCGTCCGAACTGCCCTGCCCGTCTTTCTCCTTGGGTACGTCCAGGTCGACCACCAGCAGGCCGGAAGGCCCGGTGGCGATGCCGACGTTGAACGGGCCCGCGGTCCACGCCGCGCGGATGCGGTCCGGGTCGTTGGTGGCGCGCTGTTCCCACTTCAGGTGCCCGATCGCGCACTCCCCGGTCCGGGGGCAGGCGCGTTCACCGTGCAGCGCGGAGCCCTTGCCGCCGGGCCGCAGCGGGTGGACGCGCCAGGCGCGGCCGGCGGCTGTCAGGGCGGCGCTGAGGAGGATCTCCCTCATGCGACCGCCTCCACGACGCTGTGGAGGAATGCGCGGCCGATCCACTCCGTGTAGGCGGGCGGGATGGCCTCGGTCAGTTCCTCGCGCACGTCGGTCCACGTGATGCCCATGGCCGACTGGAGTTCGGGGATCGACGGCTTGCCGCCCCCATTGCCGTACGCGGCCACGTACGGGCCGTCGAAGTACTGGCCGTGCCGCCAACCGCGCACCCGCCCGCGGTGGGCGACGTGCGCCGGCCGTGGGGCCGTCCAGCCGCCCAACTCGAAGTTGCGGTGGCGGATGACCCCGAGCCCGAACATCTCCCCGCACAGGGTCAGGTCCTTGCGGATCTTCGCACGGCCGTTGGGCTGCTCGATCACGTACGGCAGGCCCGTCCGGTCGAGCAGGGCGCGAGTGGGCGCCACCAGGTCGACGTGGGCGCCGCCCCATCCCTGGGAAAGGTTGGTGCCCACGGTCAGTGCGCAGCCGTGCTGGCACGGCGGGGAGGCGTGGACGAACGCGTACCGCTCGATCTCACCCGACTCGATGAGGCGGGCGAGGTGTTCGAGGGCATCCCCCCGGTACTGCGGGAAGGGGTAGTTGGGCCGGTCGGCGATGTCGACGCCGTGCACGTCGAACCCGGCACGTGTGTAGCCCATGCCGGCGCCGCCGGCGCACGAGTACAGATCCAGCAGGCGCGGCCGTGGGCCACTTGCTCGCCGGAAGTCTGTGGGGTGGGTCATGCTGGAGGTCTCCAGTTCTGTCGAAGGGACGGGAGAGCCGGGGCGGGCGCGATCTTTGGCGAGAGGGCGCCCGCCCCGGGCGTATCTAGAACGGCGGCTTCGCGTTGAACTGCGAGTCCGCCGAAGCGCCGGTCGTGGCCCACGGGTCGCCGGACGGGTCCGGCTTGCCCGCGGCGGTCTTGCCGTTGATGGCGACGGTGGTGAAGCGCAGCGAGGCGCCGATGTCGTCGACCTCCACGGCCAGCATCGAGCGGTTCTCTCCCTGCTCGGTCTGCCAGTTGTGCTGCCGGATCCGCCCGGACAGCACCACGCGCGAGCCCTTGGTCAGGGAGTCGGCGACGTGCTCCGCGAGGGAGCGCCAGGCGGCGCAGCGGAAGAACGTGGACGTACCGTCCTTCCACTGGTTCGCCTCGCGGTCGAACATGCGCGGCGTGGAGGCCACGGTGAACTTCGCGAGCGCCTGGCCGGACTCGGTGACCTTCACTTCCGGGTCGGCGGTCAGGTTGCCGATGATGGTGATCGGGGTCTCTCCGAACGACATGCTGTGTCTCCTGTTCAGTGCTTGGAGCGGGCGAGCCGGAGGGTGATTCCGCCGATGCCGAGGGGTCCGGCGGCTCCGGCGATGACGGTGGCGGTGTGGGCGGCGGCATCCAGCAGCGCGCACAGGGCGACGACCAGGCCCCAGGTTCCGAGGGCGGCGGCGCCGGCGATGGCGAGCGGGATCAGGACGCGTCGCCACGGGATGCCGGTGTGGGTGTTGTCCTGGACGAGGATGACGACCGGTGCTCCGGTGGCTTCGGCGCGGCGGTAGGCGTCGGCGGGTATGTGCGGGGCGATGATCCCCGGCGGGTCGCGGTGGGGTATCACGGGGCTCCCTCGGGTGGGCCGCGGGCCCGCGCCACAGACGTGGTGCGGGCCCGTGCGGGTGGGTGTCAGGCAGGGGTGTCAGGGGTGTCACGCCGGGGGCGTCACGCGTTTCTGACACCGGGTTTGCCTAGGGTTTTGGGTGTCAGAGGGCCGTGACGGTGTCAGGCGTCAGGCAGCCGTCAGGGCGGGCACGATGCGCCACCGGCCGGTGGCGTTCGTCGCCTCCAGGCGGCCCTCCGTGTACGCCTCCTTGAGTTGCTGGGAGACCCACGGGCGGGAGAGGTTGTTGCGGTCGCACCAGTCCTTGAAGTCGACCGGGCCCACGATCATCTGCCCCTGGCGCTCGAACTCCTCCAGCGCCTGAGCGAACAACCGCCGGGCCTCCTCCGGCGACGGCTTGCGGCCGGTCTCCTGACCGAAGATCGGGGCGTCGTCGCCCTCTTCGGCGTCGGGGAGGTCGGCTTCCGGGTCGATGTGCTGGTCTTCCGGGTCCACCAGCGGGCCGCCGTACTCCATGTCGTCGTCCTCCTCCGTGACGGCCCTCAGCGCCGCCGGCTGCGGGGTCTCGGGGGTGGAGCGGCCGGTGTACGCGTTGCCGGCCACGCCGGATGCCGCGCCGGCGGTGACCGGATCGGCGGTGGCGCCGTTGCGCTGCGCCCACGTGGCGAGCAGTTCCATGACCGGCACGGCCCGCTGCGTGAAGCGCCGGCCGCGGGCTGGGGAGGGGTAGCGGTCCTCGGGGATGCCGGGCGAGACGACGTAGCAGTAGCCGGGTCGCCGGTTGCCCCATGCGCCGGGGTGGGCGCCCGCGGCCAGCACCTCGTCCGGCAGGGAGAACCCCTCATCCCGTGGATCGCAGCCCAGCGCGATCACGGACGGCAGCGATGCGCGGGTGCTGGTCGACATCTGGTCGTACGACGGCCGCTGCAGCGACACGACCAGCGAGATGCCCGCGGAACGGGCCTCCTGCGCGATGCCGGTGAACGCGTCATCACCCAGGTTGCGCAGGGTGTTGGCGGCCTCCTCGAACCAGGTGACCAGGAACGGCATCCCCGCACACCCACACGCGGTGCCATCCGTGCGGCAGGAGTGCGCCGGGTAATTCTGCACCTGCGCCGCCTCAGGGACCCACTGCCGGTAGTCGTGGGCCCCCAGCCAGCGCGTGCGGGCGGGGATGACGGCCTCGACGGCCGCCACCATCACTTCGGAGCCGGTGCCGCCCTCAACGCCCCAGTCCAGACCGGGCCGCAGGGGCCCGAAGTCCTGGAACGCCTTCGGGTCGGAGAACCACACGATCACGTCACGGCGGGAGAGGATCTCCGTCAGCACGTTCAGCGCGGTGTCTCCCTTGCCGGAACCCGTGCCGCCCGCGATCAGCAGGTGGGTGGAGTTGCGGCCCGCTTCCGGATCCCCCGGCAGCCAGATCAGCAGCGGTGCGCCGTCGTCGTAGCGACCGAGGTTCAGCGGATCCGCGATCGACCCACCCAGGAGGGAGGGGCCCTCCCACTCGACGATGTCGGCCAGCATGTCCTCCGGCACGATCACCAGCTCCCCGCGCCGGGCGGAGCCGGGGTCGGGGGTATACCGGACGGCGCTCTTCGGCAGGTCCAGGGCAGAGGCGAGGTTGCCCAGTGCCTTGGTCATGTCGTCGTTGGTCTGCGTGCCCGGGTCCAGCGCGACCGGCGCGGTGACCCGGTTCGGCTCGACCTTCGCCGTACCGATCTGCGCCCGCGCCAGCCCGACCTTTTCCAGCAGGCCCTTGTCGGAGCCTTCGCCGGTGGCGTCGGGGTTGTGCCGCATGAGCAGGCGGACATTCCACGACAGGGCCAGCGCCGGGCCGCCCATCAGGTACAGGTCGTCGAGCGGCCCGGCGGTCGGGCCCGCGAGACAGGCGCTGGTCAGCCAGGCTGAGCCTGCGGCCACGGTGATGGCTGAGTGCAGGCGCCGTTGCTGGCTGGTCGCCTTGCCTGCCCACCAGGTGGCGCCGGTCAGCGCCACCGAGGCGAGGGTGAGGCCGACGCCGGCCGCGGCGCTTTCGCCCCACCGCCAGTGCCCCAGGGCACCGGCCAGACCGGTCGCGCCCCAGCCGAGCCACGGCGGGATGTGCGGCTTGGCCCGGTGCAACAGGTACTTGCCCACGCCGCCGGCGTCAGAGCCGCCCTGCAACTGAACTTCCAGCAGCTCCGCAAGCTGCCTCTGTGTATCGCGCTCAGCCATCGAGCAACCTCCTTACTGCTGGGCCCAGTTCATGACCGGCTGCTGAGGCTCCCGGGCACGGTGACGGACGCGGTTGATCTCTTCCTCGAACTCCTGCTGGAAGACCGAGTAGCAGGAGGCGGCGTTCTTCGCGGCGTCCCGCAGCGCGTCGGCGGACCGCTGCATCTTGCGGGACACCTTCCGGGCGCGGATGCGGGAGCCGAACGTCCGTCCCTCCGGGTCGGGCACGGCCGCGAGTACGCCGTTGAGGATCTCGGCGGCCATGGCGACCTCGATGGACAGCGTCACACCGGCCGCGCGCAGGGTGTTGCAGTAGTTCCGCACCTGCGCCGGGGAGGTGAACTCCGGGGTGGGCAACAGGGCTTCAGCGTGTGGACGGCCCCCGTTGGTGCGGGCCGCCCCCTTGTTGTTCACGGTGACGTTGATCGGCGGTACGAACGAGCCGCCCATCGCGCCGACGAAGCCACCGGCCGCGGCGCCCGCGTTGGCGAACTTGTTCGGCTTGTTGGCCGCGCCGCTGGCGGCGGGTTGGGGCCGGGTCCTCCGCGCGTGGCGGCCGTTTGTGGTCTGAGCCATCAGGCAGTCTCCTTACGTCAGTGGGTGCGGCGGACGATGAACCACGAGATCTGGGCGCCGATCAGGGTGAGCAGCCAGATCAGTTCCAGCGGACCGGCCAGCGGCCCGAACCCTGCGGCCAGCGCCGCCCACCCGAGCGCGGTGGTGCCGAGCAGCGCCAGGGCGATGCGCCAGCCCCACACCGCGCGATCGGCGGCGGGACGGCGGCGCTGCATGAGCGCGAGCCACACCAGCGGGCCCGCGGCCACCGGGGCGAGCACAAGGCCGGACCACCACGCGTACGCGTGCAGCACGGCCGTGCCGACAAGAGCCAGTACGGCGACGATGAGCGGGGCGAGCGAGCGGCGGTGGTCCCACAGCAACCGCCCCAGGAAGCCGAGCGCTTCGCGGGTCAGGGACGGGCGTTCGGGCACCACGACCACGAACGGCTGAGCCGAGCGGCGGCGCCCGCGCTGGCGCGGGATACGGACGGTGGCGGCACCCGCCGGCACCTTCATGGCGCGGCGGGTGCGGGTACGGCTGGTCACAGCGAAACTCCTTGGGAGTCGAGGAGAGATTCAGGCGGCGCGCTGTTCTTCGGGATAGGCGCAGGGCACGCACACCCCGAGCGAGACGGGGATGACGTAGCCCGCGTCCGTACGGCACTGCGGGCAGGTACGGCGTGCGGTGTTGGCCTTGGCCAGCGCTGCGCGCTTGGCCGGGGTCATGGGGCGTACCGGCTTGGCCTGGTCGAGCCGGTAGAGGTAGGCGACCAGCGGGCCGCGCCGGTAGCGCGGGCGCAGGATCTGCGCCGCGACCGGCTGACCGCCGGGGCGCAGACCACGGGCCCGCAGCTGGCGGCGGGTGGCGTAGCCGTCCGGGGCGCACCGCCACGGGAAGGTGGGGATGCCGTGGCGGGCGCCGGTCGGGTCGAAGCACTTGGCGAACGCGAGCGACATGACCGCGTCCTCCCGCTCAACCGGCGATCGTGGCAGGGAAGTCGGCCAGGTACGGCTCACGGGCCTTAACCCGGCCGCGTGCCGTGCGGGCCGTCGACTCCGACGCCCCGAGCCCGATCTCTGCCATCGCCTGCGTCATGCGGGCGGTGCTTGGCTGCGTGAAGTCGGTGCCGTACAGGGCCCGGACCAACTGATCGACCCGGTTCGGGTAGACCACCGGAGTGCACAGGTCGACGGCCGTCGACGACGCGGCGACGGGCGCCGAAGTGTCGTCGACGACGCGCGCGGAAGCCGGGAGCTCCGGCACCGCATCGGCGGTGTGGACGGCCTCCGAGGGCGGGGTGGGCTGCGCGCGGTCGACGGCCACCGTGACGGGCGTCGACGGTGCTTCGACGCCCGTCATCGCCCGGCGGGCGAGGTAGGCGTGCACCTGCCGCATCAGCGCACCGAACGCCAGCAGCGCGGCGACCGGCGGAACGGCGGCGACCACGTAATCCAGGGCACTCGCGTCGGAGCCGACTCCGGCCACGTTCAGCGCGATGGAGGCGCCGTCACCTGCGGTGACCAGCCCGATTGCCCACCAGTCGACCCGGTGGGCAAGCGACGCTCGCAGGATCAGCAGCTCACCGATCACGATGAACAGGTCCACCGTCGCAGGCCACGCCCACGAGCGGGCCACCGCTTCAGCCATGCCGTGCCGGGCAGCGACTTCCTGCAAGTGCTCGTAGGAGAGCCAGAACGCCACCGCGGTCAGCACCACGGTCAGCGCCGCGGCGATCGCGGTGATGGCGTGCTCCACGTTGACGGGCGTCGACGATGCTTCGACGGGCGTCGACCGCGCGTCGACGCGGGCCGAGGCGCTCATGACGCACCCCCGACCGTCGCCGGGGCGACAACGTCCGCGAAGCCGGTCAGGAGGACCTCCGCGCCCGCGTAGTCGACGACCGTCGACAGCACGCGCGTACGGCCCCCGCTCTGCACGCCGTAGGTCACCGCGTCCGGGGCGGCTCCCAGGGCCTCCCGCCACGCTTCGAAGCTGGGCAGGTCGTCATGGAACGTCAGCTCCAGCCGCCCCGGGTAGATGTGCGTCATCCGCACGGTCGGCGCCGGCAGGTGCCCGAAGTCCACGGACAGCAGCCGCAGCGCCCGCAGCGGTGCGGCCAGGTTCTCGAGCATCAGGGTCTCGCTCATGCCGCAACCCCCGTCCGCAGGGTCCGGCGCTTCGGCGCGGGCCGCGGCGCGAGCCGCAACAGACCCGCCTCGTCCAGCGCCTTCGCGGCCACCTGCACCGCGCGGTCCGGCAGGTCGGGAAAGTCGGTGAGGATGTCGCGGGCCGCGTCCAGCCGCGCCGCACGCTCCAGCTCGCTCTCCCCCTCGACACCGAGCCACAGCTCAACCGGGGTGCCGAGGGCGAGTTCGAGGAAGTCTTCCGTCGTATCGGCCTGATGGCCGGAGACGTAGTTGCGCATGGATTGCTCCTGAGTCGAAGGGATGGAAAGAGCCGGGGGCCGCGAAACATGGGCGAGAGGGCGGCCAACCCGGGAAGCGGCCACAGCCGCAGAAGCGGCGGGCCGAAGTGCCCCGACCGGGAGTCGAACCCGGTCTACGACCATCGGGGCGGTGGAACTCGTCGTACGGGCGACCACCGGGGAACCGGGCCGCCTCGTACGGCGAAGGAACCGGCTTCACCGGCCCGCAGATGTACGGCGGACCGGTGCTGAGCCGGACTGACGAACGTCACCCGGTCGTCACGGGGACGGGGAATCTCACCCCGTCGACTTGGCACGCTGTGGAGTTCTCAAGGAACGACCAGCAAGGGGCCCCTCGTGGAAGCGAGCTATCCCGAACCGGCACAGCCTTGAAGCAGCCCAAAGAAGGCCCTTCCGGCTCGCTGTCCTAGGACTGCGAGCGGCTTGAGACGACTATGCACCGCAGTCCTAGGACAGTCAACAGTCCTAGGACTGTGCTTCACTGGGACGCGTTGAGAGGAGTTCTGCGTGGCACCCAAGTGGCGCGACCTGGCGGACAGGCTCGCGGAGCAGATCAGGAACGGTGAGTACGGTCCGGGCGCCCAGTTGCCCCAGATCAGAGACCTCGTGGAAGCCGGGGAAGGCTCGAAAGCCACCGTCCATCAGGCCTACAAGGCCCTGGAGGCCGAAGGGCTCGTGACCTCATCGCGTGGACACGGCACGGTCGTACGTCCTACCGCCCCCCTCAAGCGGCTCGGTATCGCCCGATACGACAAGGCGAAGTGGCGCGACGGCGACGAGGTCGCTTTCATCGCGGACCGCGTCGCATCGGGGCGCGCCTACAAGCGCAACGAGCAGACGCAGACCGTGAGCCGCGTCCAGGCGGACAGCCTCGTAGCCGAGGGGCTAGGCGTCCCAGTCGGATCCGACGTGTACGCACGCGCCCGCCTCGTGAAGGAGGGGACGCAGCCGACTCACACCCTGACCAGCTACTACAGGCCGGAGCATGTCGAGGGGACGCGCATCGTCGATCCCACCCCGGGACCCGCCGGCCGTGGTGGCGGATTCCGGGTCCTGTACGACGCCGGATACGAGATCGACCACATGAAAGAGGGGCTGTTCGCCAGGGTCCCGACCGGAGACGAGGCGAAGCTTCTACAGCTCCCGCCCGGCGAACCCGTGGTCGAACTCCACCGGACGACGTACACGGCGGATGGCACGGTGGTTGAGTTCGCAGTGGGCATCCATGCGGCCTCACGCTTCGCGTGGGAGTACGAGTTCAAGGTGCCCGACTCCGCCAACGACGACAGCAAGGGCAAGGAGACTTCAGCGTGATCTCGGTACGGGACTGGGAGGACACCCAGCTCTTGTGGGACTACCAGCAGATGCACCACGAGCCGCGCCCCTGCTCGGTCGGCATCGGTCTCGGGAGTCATGATCTCGGCGTCGCAGACACCACCGTCGACCTGTACCGGCGCGGCATGATGCCGCTGATCGTCTTCACCGGAGCGACCAGCCGGACCACCCAGGACCGAATGCCACGCGGGGAAGCCGAGCACTACCGGGACCGCGCCGTTGAGCTGGGCGTACCGGCGGACGCCATCCTTGTCGAGCCGCGGGCCCGCAACACCGGCCAGAACATCACGCTGTCCCGCGCTCTCCTCGAAGAGCGCGGGGTCAGCGTTTCGTCTGCGCTTCTCGTCAGCAAGCCGTACGAGGAACGGCGGGCTTATGCCACCGCTCGGAAGCTGTGGCCGGAAGTCGAATTCGTCAGCGCGTCCACTCCCATGACGCTCCCCGAGTACATCGACTCAATCCAAGACGCACGCCTCGTCATCGACATGCTTGTTGGGTCACTGCAACGACTGCTGATCTACCCCGCACAGGGCTTCATGATCACGCAGGACGTGCCCGACGAGGTGATCCGTGCGTACGAGCGGCTCGCGTCCCGTGGCTTCACGAGCCGACTCGTTCCCGAGACTGCCGGGAGCACTCCGGGTGCCATTGGAGCGCCCGGTACCCCGTGATCTCAGGGGCTATGGGCCATCCGTGGGCCAGGGTCCACCTGACGGTGCCGCTGTAGCGTTCCCGCGCAGGTTAGGACTGAACGTCTGACGCGGCAGCAGTCGCGCCGGGATCTGCCAGACACCCGCTGAGGTTGTGCTTCCTGTGACATGGGCACGGAGCGTGCTTGATGATGGTGGCCGTGACACGACACCAGAGATTATGTGCCTGGAGCGGGGTAATTGTTGGGGGACTGCTGGCCGCAGGACTGATCGTGCTGGTGGTGGCGGCGGACCTCGATACCGCAGGGCAGGCGGCGGGCATTGTGGGCACCATCGTCTCCCTGGCGGGGCTGGGGGTGTCGGTGTACGCGCTGAGACAGCCGAGCCCGCGCCTCACGGCAGGGCCAACGGTTACCGCTGGCGCAAGCAGGGCTATCGCCGTGGGCGGAGACATCTCCGGCACGGCATCGACCGGCGACAGCCAGAGCGCCCAACAGCGCCCAGGTCCCCAACATGCCGGGGGCGCTCCACAGCCTGCATCGCCGACGTTGCCTGGCAGCGCGGTCGCGGCAGTCGGTGAGCGATCGATCGCCGCAGGCGGGGGCATCTCGGGGAAAGTATCCACCGGGGACACCGTTAACGGCGCGAACGAACGCTGATGGGCCATTGGTTCAGGCGGCCGCGAGAGCCGCAGACTCCGCACGCCACCCCCCTTCCGACATTCGAGGTGCCCGTAGCCACGGCGGCCGCGGACGGTGACCGTGCCATATCCGCTGGCGGGGACCTGAACGGAATCGCCTCGTCTGGCGACCATGCGATGAATATCCAGACGCGGGCTGAGCACGCCACCGTGCTGCCGCCGGATGCCTTCGTGCCGATGGGGGAGCTGTCAGCTCCAGAGGGGTTGACCAAACTTCCCCTGCATACGCCCCACTTCGTTGGCCGCGGACAGGCTCTCGCCCTTCTTGACACGAAGTTGGATGGTTCCGGTGGTGTTGTAGTTCAGGCCGTTCACGGCTTGGGCGGGATTGGAAAGAGCACCCTGGCCGCGCACTGGGCCGCCACCCGCGCCGACAGCCACCACCCGATCTGGTGGATCACCGCCGACACTCCAGCCGCCCTCGACGCGGGGCTGGCAGAGCTGGCGACCGCACTGCAACCAGCCCTGGCTGGTGTGCTGCCCGCCGAAGCGTTACGTGAACGGGCGGTGCAGTGGCTGGCCGCGCACGACGGCTGGCTGCTCATCCTCGACAACGTGAGCACCCCGGACGATATCCGCCCATTGCTCGCCCGGGTCCGCCACGGACGCTGTCTGATCACCAGCCGTCGCACCACCGGCTGGCAAGGCTTGGCCACCCCCGTCGCCATCGACGTCCTGAGTCACCATGACGCCGTCGACCTGCTCCTCCGCGTCCTCGACCGCACCCCACATGACCTGGACGGTGCGGGGGAATTGTGCGCGGAACTGGGCGGCCTGCCACTGGCCGTGGAGCAGGCCAGCGCCTACATCGCCGAGACTGGTATCACACCACGCGCATATCTCGACCTGCTCACCGCGCACCCGGCCGCCATGTACCGCCACGGCGCCGAAGGCACCGCTCCTGACCGCACCATCGCCCGCATCTGGCGCGTCACCCTCGACCATCTTGCCGACGATCCCCTGACCGGCACCATCCTGCGCACCTTGGCCTGGTACGCCCCCGACCACATCCCCCGCAGCCTCCTGGGTGACCTCGCCGCCCCACCCGATCTCACCCGGGCGATTGGCCGCCTGGCGGCGTACAGCATGCTCACTGTCCACTCCGACACAGCGACCCTGAGCGTCCACCGCCTCGTCCAAGCCCTGGCCCGCACCTCTGATCCCGACGACCCTCACCGCTTGCCCCACCACGTCGACGAAGCCCGAACCCAGGCCACACGCCACCTCGTCGACGCTCTTCCCGACCACCCGGACGACCCCGTCGAGTGGCCTACCTACCGCACCCTCCTACCGCACATCGACGCGCTCACGGACCACGCGCCCCCCAGCACCGATACCCGCGCCACCGGGTACCTCCTCGGCCGCGCAGCAGCATTCCTTCAGAATCAGGGCGCCGTCTCTCGTGCTCTCAACCATCGCCAGCGCGCCTTCGTCACCACCCGCCGCATACAAGGCGAGGACCACCCGGACACCTTGACCGTCCGCAACAATCTTGCTTACGCCTATGCGTCTGCGGGGGATCTGGGGCGGGCCATTCCCTTGTATGAGCGGACCCTCGCCGACCGGTTGCGGGTGCTGGGTGAAGACCACCCCGACAGCCTTACCTCCCGCAACAATCTTGCTTACGCCTATGCGTCTGTGGGAGATCCGGAGCGGGCCATCCCATTGCTGAAACGGACCCTCGCCGACCACTTACGGATGCTGGGCGAAGACGCCCCCCACACCCTGGTCTCCCGCAACAACCTCGCCTTCGCCTATGTGTCTGCCGGGGATCTGGAGCAGGCGATCCCCCTGTGCGAGCAGACAGTCACCCATGCGCTCCGGATTGTGGGGGAGGACCACCCGCACACCCTTGCCTCCCGCCACAGCCTCGCGTTCGCCTATGCGTCTGCGGGGGATCTGGGGCGGGCCATTCCCTTGTATGAGCAGACCCTCGCCGACCGGTTGCGGGTGCTGGGTGAAGACCACCCCGACACCCTTGCCTCCCGCAACAGCCTCGGCTACGCCTGTGTGTCTGCGGGGGATCTGGGGCGGGCCATTCGCCTGTTCGAAGAAGCCCTCGCCGACCGGTTGCGGGTGCTGGGTGAAGACCACCCCGACACGCTGACCACCCGATACAACCTCGCCTATGCCTACCTATCGGCGGGGGATCTGGGGCGGGCCGTTCGCCTGTTTGAACAAGCCCTCGCCGACCGGTTGCGGGTGCTGGGTGAAGACCACCCCGACACCTTTGCTGCACGGCAATGCCTCGGCTCTGCCTACTTGGCTGCGGAAGACCCAGGGCGGGCTGTGCCCTTATTCGAGGAGACCCTCGCCGACCAGTTGCGGGTGCGGGGCGAAGACCACCCCGACACGCTGACCATCCGCCGAAGTCTCGCCGTTTCCTACTTATCGGCAGGAGATCCGGAGCGGGCCACGCCCCTCCTTGAGCAGGTCCTAGCCGTTACCCGCCGGATGCAGGGTCAGGGCCACCCCGACACCCTGACCTCCTGCGACAGCCTTGCCTACGCCTACGTGGTGACAGGAGACGTGGAGCGGGCCATCACCGTGCTCGAGCAGACCCTGGCCGACGCCACCCAAGCCCTGGGCCATGACCACCCGTTCACCGCAGCGGTACGGGACAAGCTGACTGCGATACGCGCCCGCTGATCAAGGAGGGCGGGTCTGTTTGGCGATGTGAGACGAAGAATTCTGGACGAGGCTTGAACGACAGGCCGCACCAGTAGTGACGGTGGAAGATTCATCCCAGGTCAGGCCCGGTGGAGTCGATTTTTCGCTGGAGAACTGCCAAACCGCCGTACCGTCCGGACGGCCGTCTCCCGGCCGTTCGGCGGTGGCTTGCAGTATCGGGCGGTCAGTCGTGATCTCTGCCGCAGAGCGCGCGGTGGTAGCGCAGGTGTGCTTCGTTGATCTGGTGGGCGGGGTGCCGGCGGAGCTTTCCTATGGGGCTGTCGTCTGCGGTCGCGCGCACTGTGCCGTCAGTGGTGATGTAGATCGCGAGTGCGTCGAACTGGACGTGGTGATTGGGGCACAGGACGAGCAGGTTCGACAGCTTGTCCGGGCCGTGGTGGGGGCGGCCAAGACCGCGGATGTGGGCGGCCTCACTGTAGGTGCTGAACCGGGTCGGCAGCTGCAAGCCACAAACCTGGCAGCGGTCGCCGTGCAGCCGCTTGACTCGGGCCGTCAACTCGGGGTCGCGGACGATGCGGGAGAGGGCGACCGTGCGCCGTGAAGCAGGCCCCGATTCCCCCTCTTGGTCCTCAACGTCGTCCGGGAGGCCGCTCGCGCTCTCGTAGCCGGCCAGCCCCAGCCGTTCCATCAGGGCATGGTGGTCGACGTCGGCCAGGTAGGTCTCCCGAAGGACGGCGACCGCCTGAGTCCGCACGAACGGATCGCTCAGCAGGCGCGCTGCCTGCTCGGTGATGCCTCCTTCGGGCTTGAGCCTGTCGAATGTTGCGGCATGGGGCTTGGCGGACTGCTCGGGAGGGAGACCGTGGAGTTCCCACAGACGGCTCGTCTGCAAGTGCCAGAACGGGTACTCAGGGGTCATCGAAGACTCGGGATGGCCGAACTCGGCCAGCAACCCACCCACCTCGCCGCGGAACTGACGCCACGACGCAAGGCGGGGCTGCCCGGTGGCGACCCTGGAGACACCCCACAACAAGGCCAGTGGCTTGTGCCTACTGGGCCGGCCCTTGTTCTGGTGGACCTTGAGGTTCTTGAGCCTGTCCATCAGGATGCTCGCGGTCAGCTGCTCCGACGGCTCAGCCGGTCCAGGCGAAGCTGATGATGCTGCGTCGTCCGGCCGGCGGGGGGCGGGAAACAGCCCCAGCGGCTCGTGGCCGTCCTCGGTCGCGTGCGGGCGAACGGCCCGGTCTCCATCAGAGCGGATGGTCTGCCGTCGTACCTCGGGTAGTGCCGCATACCCGTGCTCCACCCACTCGCGCCAAGAACGCGGAGCATGGGCTAGCGCATCGTCGGCCGAGAGCCCGGGATTGCCCCGAGCTTCGATCCATGCCCAGTCGAGTTGACCGTCCTCCAGGCTCAGATCCAGAACGGCCAAGTCATAGCGGTAGTTGGGAAAGGGCCTCCCCTTGGCTTCCTGCTCGATCTGCTCCAGGCGCTCGATGACCGCCACGCCGCAGAACTCCACATACCCCTTGGGCGTCTTGTTCCGCGAGACCGCCGCGAACACAAGCAGCGGCACGGCCCGCGCACGCCGTTCCGCGGTGGGTGCCTGATGCTCAGCGAAGGCCTCCAGCAACAGTGCATTGCCCTGGGTACTTCCCACCGGGACCGTGTGGTCGACTCTGTGGTCTCCGAAGTAGCTGATGTGGCCGTTGTCCAGATCGAACACGTCGTGCCAGGGAGTCTCTGCGCTCCCAGCCTTCCACGGGCTGGAACGGATCAGAATCGCCGGACGACGTCGCTCGCCCGACCCTTTGACCCTGGCAATCGGGTTGATCCCCTTGCTCAGCTGGATCTGCGCGAGACCTTCGGAAGCCGTGACGTGATGAATGTTCCGGTACCCATCGATGCTAGGTACCGCAGGGTCCCTGTTCTGCGCGGACCGCAGCACTTCACCGACACGCAGCTGGCTTCCCACCGAACCTCCCCCTCACGAACATCGCTCTGTCACCGATCTTGCCAGGTTTTGATCGGCGTCCGGTTCTGTCACCCACTTCGCCAACGGACCAACGCACACCGGGACTGCTTGGCCTAGCCTCCTCCTCTCGCACTGCCCCGTCGGCAGCCGATCAGCCCGGAGATCGGAGCCCGCAGGTCTCGGGGCGGCCATTGTCTGGCCGCACGTTGCGCGCTCCGACCCCACCTCCGGGCAACCGTCCTCGCCAGTGCCCTGGCGGTTATCCGGAAAGGCCTATCTCCTTCGCGAGGTCATCGAAGGCAGGCATGACGGCGAGTACAGCACTGGCCGCTGCACGCCGCGCTTCGTCGATGAAATCGTCGTCCGGCACCGTGTCGCCAGCTTTCTTGATCTTGTCGAGCTTCTGCTGGAGGAGAAGGAGAGAAACACCGACTCCGACGGCATACTGCTCCCGGGCCCGCTTGTCGCTGGTCAGCTCCTTGTTCCGCGCCGCGAGGTACTTCTTGAAGGGCGGATACTCCCGGTTGAGCAAGACAGTCGGGATGAGCTGGTCGCCAAGGGCTCGCAGCTCTGCGTAGTCGGAGAGTTGGTCAGCGAGAATGGACGCGGGTACGTCTTCGACGGACCCGACGGTGACGCGTTCCCAACTTTCTTCCGACTCGTGGCTCGTCCACCGGAGTGCGACGTTGCTGCCCGGCCCCGGCCCCCCTTGCCCCTGGGCTCCCTTGGTGGTTTTGCCCGTGCCCGTCCCAATGCCCGGGATGTCCTCCACCAGCTCCAGCTTGGTGACGTGCTCCAACTTGTGGCCCAGCCCGCCCGCCGCGCGGATCCAGTCCTCAAGCACAATGCGCAGTTCGTGCGTGCCCAGTTCGGCGGTTTCGGGCACCGCGACCATGACGCGTACGCGGCCGTTGCGTCCATTCCCCGTGGTGATCTCGCGGTCCTCGACGATGTCGGGATGGTCGCAGATGGCCCGGAGACGTCCGCGCCGTTCGTAGAACGAGTCCTCGACATCGACGGTGTAGGTGATGGAGCGCGTGGTTCCCACGACGGCTCGGACGGTGGCTGGCCCCGTGATGAGTGTGGGGTCCTGATGCAGCACGACGGGCTTGAGTGCCCCTCCGCCGCCACCCGCCCGGCCGGACCCTTGACCGCCTCCCTGACCGCCGCTGCCATTGCCGGAACCGAAGGAGAACCCCTTGACGGTAAGTGCACGGCTGATCCTGCGAGCGATCTCCGCCGTCGGCTGGTCGCTCTTGTCCTGGTAAGAGGCACGGATGAGCGCGTTGTTGGCCTCCCGGAGGACGGCGGACTCCCGAATCAGCGCCCGGACGGCTTCCTCCAAGCGAAGGGCGACGTCGCCCCTCACAAGCTCGCTCCGGTCCGCGGTGAAGAGACTGGTGCGCAGATGGATGGGCAGTTCATCCGTCTCCACGACGACGAGCAGGCGGTCGTAGAGCCTGTTCAGGCCCGTCTGGTCGCGCACATCCCGCGGGCTCCAGTGATGGTGTACCTGCCCGTTCGACGTGAACAGAACGGCGTGGTCACTGGCCAGGAACTTGTCGCGACCGCCAGGGTCCTTCGGTCCTCCCGCGAAGAGCCAGTAGCGCACGGGCAACTGGTACGTCCGGCCTTGGTGGTGGAAGGGCAGAGTCTCCTCGCCCGGCTCGAAGTCGTACTCCGACCTTTCCAGTCGGTGTGCCAGTCCTTCCAGAGTGGTACCGCGGCCCCGCGTCGTGTTGTTGACGAACCGGGTCGGGAACACGGGGTGGACGAGCCGGGTGTTGGTTACGACGTCGAAGGACTTTGCATCGCCCTCGCGCCGGCGCTGGACACCGTCAACCCGGTAGGAAACGAGGGCCAAGTGGGTGCCGGGCTCGAAGTCGTCGTAGTCCTCATGGGGACACGACCAAGGCTCCGCCGTGTCCCCTGCGGCATTCCACTCGCGATCCACCAGGTAGTAGGCCGTCTGCCCCTTGGTGTTGTCCTGCCACCGGACCACGGCAACCGTGATTCGGTCCTCTTCACCGTCCTGGAGGAGCGCCGGAGCACGCCGGCTGACGATCACGACCGCCTTGGCGTTGCGGTAGGTCATGGCGCCACCGAGCCCGAACGCCCCTTGGAGGTAGAGAGCGTCCTCTTTGTTGCTGCCTCCCAGAGCGAAGATCGTGTTCGGCACGCTGGCGGGCGTCATTCCGCAGCCCTTGTCCCTGAACACTGCCGTCAAGCGCTTCGTTTTGCTGGCCGGCGCATCGGAGTCCTCGAAGGTGGTGACGGCCAAGTTCGACTTCTCACCGGAGTCGAGATACTTGAGAAGCTCGCTCGTCGCCTCGAAAGGGGTCTGGAACGGCACGTTCGCCCTTGAGTCGTACTGCTGCAGAGCAAACCGCTCGATGACGCTGTCCTGCATGTTGGTCACGTGCTCGATGAGCTTCAGGTCGTAACTGCCCGACGACCCCATGAGCCCGAAGTTGTTCCACTTGTCGCCCACCGGACGGCGGTGTTCGGCAGTGAAGGACTGCGCTATCAGCTCCTGGACCGCCTCGGCGTCGGCGAGAGTGGCTGCGTTCAGGGCCGCATGGACGATCTGCTGGTTGAGTGCCGACACGAGGATCTCCTGGTGTGCCTGGACTGGTAATTGCATACGAGGTTCGCGACGAAGAAGATGCGAAGCTGTCCGGTGGATCAGTTCTTCTTGGGGCCGGGGCTGATGTGGTTCACGATCACGTCGGCCGCGCCCTCCCAGGCACCTCGGCCGGCGACGGCCTTGAACGTCACCGGATCCACCAAGGTGCCGACGAAGGGGCTGCTGCTGCCGCGCGAGAAGTCGAAGTTGTGAAGTCCCTTCATGCAGGCGGCGAGGTCGAGTCGCTTGTCCTCGAACGCCACTTGGTGCACGGCTGCGGCGACGGCATACAGCAGATTCGCGCTCAGGAGCCACGTGTCGTTCCGAAGCAGGGCTACGCCCTTCTCCCGCCCCAGCGCCTGCTTGAGCGTCGGCAGCTCCCCCAGTCCCTGCCAGAAGTCCACGATCTTGGAGATGGAACCCTTCTCGTCCGAAGCGATCTTCAGCTCCACTGCGTCCTCCCAACCCCGCGTGTCGCGAAGACCGGTACCGACCAGGAGCGTCCCGCTGGCGTAGCGCAGCGTCTTGTATGACATCGTCTTGGCGCTCAGCTTGCCCGGCGTGTCGGTGAGGAACTCGACGCGACGGCCCTCGGCGAAGATGGGGATGTCATCCCGCTTGATGATCTTCTCGATCAGGATGCGGTTCAGCGCGCTCCGGCGGTCCATGGACTGACCGATGCTCGCGCTCAGGGGCTTGGCGTTCTTCTGAAGATCGGTGAAGTCCTGGGCTCGGCGCACTTGGTCGTCGTCGAGCACGACGATGATCGGCTGCCCGCTCGTGGCCAATCGCTGGTAGACGTCGTCGTTGAAGTCACGATGTGCCTCGACCACGTCGGTGTAGGCGCCGGTGCGGTGGCCGCCGTCCCCGACCTTGAACTTGGCTCCCGGCCGGACGTACAGCACTCCCGTCTTGACGGCCTGGCCCTCGGGGGCACCGTCGTCGGGAACGAACTTCGCGTCCCCCTCCCCGATGTACACCAGGATCGAGTTGAGAACGTACTCCTCCGTCTCCTCGATGTACTTGGCGATGCGCTGCCGGTGGGCCTTGTCCTCCTTGCGGTTGGTTCCGCCGCCGGACAGCGGGTCCCACACCTCTCGGGGCCCCACGACACCGGTGTAGTCGATCGGCGTCATCGCCGTCGCCACCATCTGCCGGCCGCCCATGCGGTACCCGATCGCCGGATACGGAACGAACCCGAACATCTGCTGCTGCCTAGCCTCGACCATCACGCGCTCCCGTTATCGCACCCATCATTTCACGTAGAGAGTACTCCTACGTGAGACACGACTACAAGAATCACCGCAATTTCACGTAGCAACCCTCACTACGTGAGAAGCGACCGCTGGTGGTCGATCAATAGCGCAACGTAACTGACAGGTCGTGTACGTACTCACACGCAGACACGTGACCGGCAGTTCCTCTGAGGTACCGCCCCCGTCCACCACTGCGGCTACCGGAGAGGGTCACCAGGCGGACGGCGTGCGACTGACGACTCGGACTACTTCGCCATACCGGAGCGGCCCTCTCCGGTGGATACGCGGTGACACCGATGGCAGAGGCACCTCAACCACCACAACACCGCAGGTCAAGCCCTTGGTCGAATGGAAGAGGATCACTCTCTTCTAAGGGCCTGGGCGCTCGGGCGGGACCGCTTCCTCAAGGCTTGGATGCAACTGTCGGCTGCGGTCGGCAGCAGGGGGGCTGGCTGCTCGCCTGCGGTCAGAGTGGAGCTGCGCCGACAGGCCCGGGGGCAAAGGAGGGCGGAGGTGCCGTGAGCGATCACCTCACCGAACGACAAGAGCGCATCCGTATCCACGCCCGCCGTGGTATGCCGCTCCATGCGGAGATTTTCAAGATCAGGACGACACGTGGACGGGAACCAGTGAGTTCCACCGTGTGACATGCAAAACCGCAGGTCAAGATGCGGATTGATGAGAGATCTTGAGAGGACTGTAAATCTGCCGGCTCAGCCTTCCCAGGTTCGAATCCTGGCGCCGCCACGTTGCGAGAGACCCTCTCGGGCCTGCGAGACAGCAGGCCCGAGAGGGTCTCTTCACGTATGCCGTCTCACCCATCGGCGTGAGCTGCCGTCGCCCGCTCTGAGGGCTGAGCAGGCCGGTTCACGTACATGGAGCACGTAGGTGGCGAGTGTGGGACTGGCGCAGAAGAATCCGGCACAGGCTGTCGATCCGGCCGGTTGCCGTTCGACGCAAGGGTGAGAGCAAGGGGACAGCCATGCTCTCCCGGTCGAGAGCCATGGGACTGCGACCGGTAACTCGCTTCGAGACGGAACGAGGGGAATGTCATGCCCAAGCTGCGCGTACACAACCTCACGATCTCGCTGGACGGCTTCGCCGCCGGCCCCAACCAGCGCCTGGATGCGCCGTTCGGCGACGGCTTGGAGGGTGGCGACGTACTGCACGATTGGATGTTCGCCGCGATGAAGGACCGCGTCGACGGCAAGACCGGGATCGATGTCGACTACGTCGAGCGCTCCGAGCAGAACATCGGCGCCACCATCATGGGCCGCAACATGTTCGGGCCCGTGCGCGGACCGTGGCAGGACGAGTCGTGGACGGGCTGGTGGGGCGACAACCCGCCCTTCCACCATGAGGTGTTCGTCCACACCCATCACCTGCGGCCGTCGCTGCCCATGGAGGGCGGGACCACCTTCCACTTCACCGACGAACCCATCGAGACTGTGCTGCAGCGGGCGTTCGAGGCGGCGGCGGGCAAGGACGTGCGCCTCGGCGGAGGACCGGCCACCATCCAGCAGTACCTGCGTGCCGGGCTGGTCGACGAGCTGCACCTGGCCATCGTCCCGCTCCTCGTCGGCAGCGGTGAGCGCCTGCTCGACAACCTGGGAGACGGGATCGACGGCTACCAGGTCGCCGAGCTGGTCAGCTCTCCAGCCGCCACCCATGCCCGCCTGATCCGCCGCTGACCCCGACGGATCTCCGAGCAGGAATCTGACCTCGGAGAAGGATCGCGCTGCGGCCTGGAGAACAAGTCGCACCGCGCGCCGCCGTCCGGCTTCGTACGCTGGTTCGTATGTCGTCACGCCGCAGGAACTGCCCCGAGTGCCGTCGCGAGATCGCCGTCGTCGCCGGGCGGTTCGCACGGCACGACCCGCCGGGGGCGCGCGAGAGCGGGCAGCTCATGTCGTGCCCCGGGTCGCGCCGGCAGGCGCAGCTCGGGGCAGTCCAGCCGGGGCTGGACGAGTACGTCGTGCCGGACTTCCCCGGCCAGCTCCCCCTGTTCTGACCAGCTCCTGTGCTCACTTCTAAGCCGACCGGCTCCCGCAGACCTCTTCCGACCAGCCCCGCCCCTCTGAGCCAGAGGTCAGTCAGACAGCCCTCCGAGCCAGAGGTCAGGCGGACAGCCAGACGTCAGGAGACAGGCCGTACGTCCATCCGGCTCACCAAACCCTCCGGGCCGAAGCGGTACACATGCTCGACCGGCTCCTGCGCCCAGTGATCGCCCGCATCATCCCGCAGCCCCGGACGCACGGTGGCGACCACCCGCTGCCCGTCCTCGTCGAGGTGCAGCCCCTCCAGCCGTACGAGGGGATGCGCGGCCTCGAACTGCGCCGCCCAGTAGGCGCGTACCTCGTCGTGGCCGTGCAGCCGGACCCTGTCGGCGACGTTCGGCCAGTCCACGTCCGGGGCCAGGCAGTGCGGGACGAACGCGTCGCGTTCAGCGGTGCTGAAGACCTCGTACATCTTCCGCAGCAGGGCCTCCTGCGCGGCGGGAACCTCGGCGGCGGTCACGGGAGCTCCTCGGCTCGGGCTGACAGGACGTCCTCAGGCAACCACCGGCCCACGTCCGCCCTCGCCCCTTGCGTCGTGAGCGAACAGCACGGGCTCGACGAACTCAGCCTCCGTCATCGACTCAGTTCCCCGCCACTGACTTCACCGCCACGGAAACCGGCGCCGATCCGCTGATCAGCTCCAGTGTCAGCCCGGCCGTCGCCGGAGTGTCCAGCAGCTCTGCGAGGACGGCCGCGACATCATCGCGCGGTATGGGCCCGCGCCCGGTGGACGCCTCCAGGCGTACGAGACCGGTGCCGGCGTCGTTCGTCAGCATCCCGGGGCGCAGGATCGTCCAGTCCAGGCTGTTGAAGCCGCGTATGTACGCATCAGCCTCGCCCTTGGCGCGCAAGTACACATCGAAGACGTCGTCCCCTGGATGCGACGGGTCCGCGCCCATCGACGACACCACCACGTACCGCCGCACCCCGGCCCGTACCGCCGCGTCCGCGAAGAGGACGGCGGCACCCCGGTCCACGGTGTCCTTGCGGGCTGCGCCGCTGCCCGGGCCCGCGCCTGCCGCGAAGACAGCGGCGTCGGCGTCCTGCAGATGCGCGGCGACCTCCTCGACCGAGGCCGACTCCAGATCGCACAGGACCGGCTCGGCGCCGGCCGCCCGCAGATCGTCGCCGTGCTCGGGTCGGCGGATGATGCCCGCGACCTCGTCACCGCGCGCGGCGAGCAGGCGCTCCAGCCGCAGCGCGATCTGACCATGACCTCCAGCGATGACAATGCGCATGTCTTCGACCGTACGCCCGGACACTGACACTCGCCGCACAACCCTGTGGATAACTCATGAGTCTCCTGAGCGATCAACGAATTACGACAACGTTCGCTGAGTTACGAGGGCGACGCCGCGTGGCGTCAAAAGGAGACCGTCATCATCGCCAGGACCGCAACCATGACTGCCATACGCAAGCCCCTCACCGCGGCCGGTTGCGCCGCCGCCCTGTTCGCCGGTGCGGCCGCCTGCGGCACGGTCGAGAACCTCACCGCCGGGCAGAAAGTCGACCGCGCCGTCGAGGGACTCGGCGAACAGAAGTCGCTCTCCTTCGAGTTGGGGCTCCACGCCAAGCCGTCCGTGCTCACGAAGCTGGCCTCAGAGGCGGAGCCGGGCGAGGAAATGCCGCCCGAGCTCGCGAAGTTCTTCAGCGGGCTGCGCGTCAAGCTGTCCGTCGAGTCGAAGAAGCCGCTCGCGGACTCGGGCGAGAAGGACCTCGTCGGTGTGGGCATGCGGGTTTCGGGAGCCGATGGTGTCCTGGCCGAGTTCCGGGTCGTCGGCGATTTCACGTACTACCGCGCCGACATGGAGACGCTCGGCGAGGCGATGGGCGTCCCGTTCCCCACGGTCGACGAAATCCCCGAGAGCGAGAAGGAGCTCAGGAAGGTTCTCGAGGGTGAGTGGGTCAAGGTCGACAACGCCGAACTCGAGAAGTCCGGCAAGGGCGCCTCAGGTTCCGAGGAGATCGACACCAAGACCCAGCAGAAGATCCTCAAGGCCGTACGCGGTGTCATCGCGCGCGAGGTCACCTTCAGCAGCAAGGGCGGCAGTGACGGCACCGAACAGATCGTCGCCAAGGCATCGTTCCGAGACCTGCTCACGGGTGTCTTCGACAAACTCCGGCCGCTGGCCGACGACCTCCCAGCGGGCACCGAACTGCCCACCGACAAGGACCTGAAGGAGGCCCCCGACAAGAAGATCGCCGTCAACTTCTCCCTGAAGAACGGCGACCTGACCCGCGTCTCGGTCAACCTCGCCACCCTCGCGGACAACCCGAAGGGCGCCCGACTCCCGCTCGTCCTCACCTTCGGCAAGGCATCCGACGTCAGCGCCCCCTCCGACGCCACCGAGGTGCCCGCAGGGGAGTTCGCGGGCCCCGGCAACCCGTTCACAAGCGGGATGCTGAGCGGCGGCTTCTGACGGCCGAAGCCCTCGGGGACAGGCCCGTCGGTGCCCAAAACCATCGGCACAGGTGAAAACACCAGCACGCGCGCGTGGACCTCAAAAACCCTCCACGCGCACGTGAACCCTCAAGACCCCGCCTCAGCCCAGCCTTCCCAACGCCCTCGCCTCAAGACGGCACCCCACCCCGCCCCTGCCGAGGCAGATCCAAGGCCGCAGCCGCAGCCGAGCCGCAGAATTCCCGCACCGCATTCGTCCGGACCACCACCCGCCCCTGGTGCACCACGATCCGGCTGTACGCCAGCGACAGCGCCCCCGCCAGCCGGTCCCCGCGCACGGCGAGCAGCTCGGCCGGGAAGCCGGCCTCCACCCGCACCTCGGGCAGCCCGAGCGCCGCACGCGCCGACGAACTCACCGCGTCGTACGCGTCCTCGGGCCGCAGCCCGTAGCGCGAGGCCAGCAGATACGCCGCCTCCAGCGGATCTCCGCGACCCACAGGGTTCGATACGTCCCTCAGGGCGCCGCTGCCCGCAACGACCCGCACCCCGGCCGCCCGCAACAGTCGTACCGGAGCCGTCCCGCGCCGGTCGGCGCCCGAACAGCCGCCCTGGGGCAGGCAGACGACGGTCACCCCGGCCGCGGCGAGCTGGTCCGCGGCTCGGGAGGCCGCCTCCGAGGGCAGCAGTCCGAGCCCGCCGCACGGGCCGAGCGTCACCCCGGGCCGCAGCCCGCCCGCCATCGCCGCGAGCCGCGCGAGCCTCGCCGGATCGTCACCGTCCGTGTGCAGATCGACCGGGCAGCCGTGCTCCGAAGCGACCTCCAGGACCGCCTCCACATACCCCGTCGGATCGGGGTCGAGATCCGGACAACCGCCCACTACGGAGGCACCCATTTTCACCGCGTCCCGCAGCATCGCCAGCTCCTCGGCCCCGGCGAGCCCGGTCAGCACCCGCGGCATCGCCACCGTCGTCAGCTCGGCGAGTCCCCGCAGCGCGCGCCGCGCCTGGAGTACCGCCGCCAGCGCGCCGAGCCCCTGCACATCGCCGATGCGTACGTGGGAACGCAACGCCGTGGCCCCGTGCCCGAGGTGCAGCAACGCCGCCTCGGTCGTGCGGCGCTGGACGTCCTGATCGTCGTACGGGATCGGACCGTCGCCGTCGGCAGACAGGGCCGTGTCGCCGTGGGCGTGCGGCTCCGCGGGGGCCGGCAGGAGCAGATAGCCGGCGAGATCCACGCGCGCGGTGTGCATGCTGAGGCTGCCGGCCGTGCCGACCGCCTCGATGCGCCCGCCGCCCAGCCGCACGTCCACGGTCCGGCCGTCGGTGAGCCGCGCACCGCACAGCAGCAGGGCGGAGCCGTCGGCCCGGCCCGACGAGGAACCCGACGACGAGGAAGGGGGTTGCTGCGGCCGGCTGTCGGGCATCGCGCTCCTGGGTCTCGGGCGGCTGCGCAGGGGGAACAAGCGATCACGCAGCGTGAGTCGAGCCTAGGGCGGCTAGCAGTGCGCTTCGAGGAGGAGCGGAATAGTCGTACCGGTGTGGTCCGCCGTGCATATGGGGCTGTTGGAACGCCTGTGGAGCTCCTGGGAGCTGCGCAGAACGCCGCGAACGGGGCCGGACAGGTACGGCGAAACGGATTTGGGCGAACGGCGGCCGAGCGTGTAATGTCTTCATCGCTCGCCCCAATAGCTCAGTCGGTAGAGCGTCTCCATGGTAAGGAGAAGGTCTACGGTTCGATTCCGTATTGGGGCTCTGGTGTGAGAGGTTCCCGCCGCAAGGCGGGGCCGATCGCATCACAGCGGTGTAGCTCAGTCGGTAGAGCAAGCGGCTCATAATCGCTGTGTCACCGGTTCAAGTCCGGTCACCGCTACTGACAGTAGCCGATTGCGGGGTCGGTCCTTCGATCGGCTACTCTTCTGTGCGTTAATGTCCTATCCGTTCGTCAAGGAGCACTCCTGTGGCTGCCACCGACGTCCGCCCGAAGATCACGCTGGCCTGCGTGGAGTGCAAGGAGCGGAACTACATCACCAAGAAGAACCGGCGTAACAACCCGGACCGTCTTGAGATGAAGAAGCACTGCCCGCGTTGCAATGCGCACACCGCGCACCGCGAGACGCGATAAAACAGGCTCGTACGCGAGGCCGTCCCCAGTTAACGGGGGCGGCCTCGCGTCGTTGTCGGCCGGCCGGGCCGACCGTCACGCATGCTTGTTCCGGGCCATCACAGCGACCATCAGGAGGTACCGGGCCATGGCGCTCGACCAGTCCTTCGTGGGGCGGTCCTATCCGCCCACCGATCCCTATGAGGTCGGCCGGGAGAAGATCCGCGAGTTCGCGGAGGCAGTGGGGGATCCCAACCCCGCGTACACGGACCCGGAAGCCGCCAAGGCACTCGGGTACGCCGATGTGATCGCCCCGCCCACCTTCGTGTTCACGATCACCTACAAGGCCGCGGGACAGGTCGTCCAGGACCCCCAACTGGGCCTCGACTACAGCCGCGTGGTGCACGGCGACCAGAAGTTCGCCTACAAGCGCCCGGTGCGCGCGGGAGACCGGCTGACGGTCGTCTCGACCATCGAGGCGATCAAGTCCATGGCGGGCAACGACATCCTGGACATCCGGGGTGAGGTCCACGACGAGGCGGGCGAGCATGTGGTGACCGCCTGGACGAAGCTCGTGGCTCGCGCGGCAGAGGAGGGCTGAGACGAATGGCGGCGAAGATCGCGTACGACGACATCGAGGTCGGCACCGAACTGCCGGCTCAGAGCTTCCCCGTGACCCGCGCCACGCTCGTGCAGTACGCGGGCGCATCCGGGGACTTCAACCCGATCCACTGGAACGAGAAGTTCGCGGTCGAGGTCGGCCTCCCCGATGTCATCGCGCACGGCATGTTCACCATGGCCGAGGCGATCCGGGTCGTCACCGACTGGGTGGGCGATCCGGGCGCCGTCGTCGAGTACGGCGTGCGCTTCACCAAGCCCGTGGTCGTCCCGAACGACGACAAGGGGGCCACGATCGAGGTCAGCGCCAAGGTCGCGGCCAAGCTGGACGACAACACTGTCCGCGTCGACCTCACGGCGATGAGTGCGGGACAGAAGGTCCTGGGGATGTCGCGGGCGGTCGTACGGCTGGCCTGATGGCATCGCATGAGTAAGGGGCATCCTCAATGGAGGGGTGCCCCTTACTCATGCGCTCTGCACGGCCCCAAGGATGCCCCTTGACTTAGGTAGTGATTGGCCACTAACTTCGTTCTCATGGTCAGGATGAGTGCAGAGGAGAGGCGCGAGAGCGTCATCCGCGCGGCGGTGAGCGAGTTCGCCCGGGGCGGCTACTACGGCACATCCACCGAGGCGATCGCCAAGCGGGTGGGTGTCTCGCAGCCGTATCTCTTCCGCCTCTTCCCCGGCAAGAAGGCGATCTTCCTCGCGGCGGCGGAGCGCTGTACCGAGGGCACCCGCCGTACCTTCGAGGAGGCCGCCAAGGGGTTGGAGGGCGAAGAGGCCCTGCATTCCATGGCGGACGCGTACACCAAGCTCATCGCGGAGCAGCCAGAGCTGCTGCAGATGCAGATGCAGATGTATGTCGCGGTAGGGGCTGCCGAGGAGACGGGCGACCGTGAGTTCGGTGAGGCGGTACGGGCCGGTTGGATGCGCCTGTGGGACACCGTCCACGTACCGCTTGGCGCTGACGTGAACGAAACCACGACCTTCTTGGCTTATGGCATGCTCATCAACTGCCTGGTGGCCATGGGGTTTCCGCCCGAACACCGGGTGTGGGAGGGGCTCTATCCATCGGCCCGGACCAAGGGTCGGCTCGAACACTGAAACCGCAGTGGCGTAGATCGTCGCCTTCTTTACGTCCGCGAAAGTTAGTCATTAATAACTAACCAACTCTCTGGGGGAGAGATGTCGCAGGAGACACCACGTCGCGGGGGAGCAGTCTGGGCCCTCGTCATCACCAGCGTCGCCGGGTTCATGGCGGCGCTCGACAACCTCGTCGTCACCACCGCCCTGCCGTCGATCCGTGAGGACCTCGGGGGAGGGATGGACGATCTGGAATGGACAGTGAGCGCGTACACGCTGACCTTCGCCGTGCTGTTGATGTTCGGTGCGGCGCTGGGGGACCGGTACGGCCGGCGTAGGCTCTTCCTCGCCGGCATCACGATCTTCACCGGCGCCTCGGCCGCCGCGGCCATGGCACCCGGTATCGACTCACTGATCGCCGCCCGCGCGGTGCAGGGCGTCGGCGCCGCGATCATGATGCCGCTGACGCTGACCCTGCTGACAGCCGCCGTGCCCGCCGCCAAACGCGGTATGGCGTACGGGATCTGGGGCGCCGTCAACGGACTTGCGGTCGCATCCGGGCCGCTCATCGGCGGCAGCCTCACCGAACACGTCTCCTGGAACTGGATCTTCTGGCTGAACGTGCCACTCGGCCTGGCCCTGCTGCCGCTCGCCCGGCTGCGCCTCTCGGAGTCGTACGGCTCGGGCGCCCCTCTCGACATCCGCGGCACCCTGCTGGCCAGCGGCGGGCTGTTCGGCATCGTGTACGGCCTGGTCCGCGCGCCTGTCGTCGGCTGGACCGATGAGCTGGTGCTCCTGGCGCAGTTCGCGGGCACGGCTCTGCTCGTCGGCTTCGTGGTGCACGGCAGCCGGGCCAAGCACCCGATGCTGCCGATGCGGCTCTTCCGCAACCGGGCCTTCGCCGGGATCAACGCGGCCACCCTGCTGATGTTCCTCGGGATGTTCGGCTCGATCTTCCTGCTCAGCCAGTACCTACAGGGCGTTCTCGGCTACTCGCCCACCGAGGCGGGTCTGCGGATGCTGCCCTGGACCGGAATGCCGATGCTCATCGCGCCGGTCGCCGGTTATCTGTCCGACCGGATCGGTGGGCGTCCGGTCGTCGCCGCGGGCCTGTTCCTGCAGGCTGCCGGGCTGGGCTGGTTCGCCTCGATCGTCGAGACCGACACTTCGTTCGCCGCGCAGCTGCCCGCCCTGATCATCAGCGGCGTCGGCATGTCGCTCTTCTTCGCCCCGGCATCCAACCTGGTCATGTCCAGCGTCCGAGGGCAGGAACAGGGGATCGCGTCCGGTACCAACAACGCGCTGCGCGAAGTCGGCGGCGCGCTCGGCATCGCGGTGATGGCTTCGATCTTCTCCGCGCAGGGTGGCTATGAGACCAGCCAGACCTTCGTGGACGGGATCAGGCCCGCGCTGTGGGTCGGCGCCTCCGCGGTGGCCATGGCGGGCGTCGCGGCACTGCTCATCCCGACTCGCCGTCGCACGGCCGAGGTGCGGAGGCGGGACGTCGAGGCGGCGCCCGCGCCGGTACTGGAGACGAGCTCGCACTGAGTTCGGAAATCCAACAAACCCACCAGGAACAAACCCCCAGAGTTCGGAAATCAAATCCTGGAAGGAGCCCGGTCATGCCCACCCTCCCCTGGACCGTGCCGAACATCCCGCCGGAGCACGCCGAAGTGCATGTCTTCGCCTCCCGTTTCGAAACCCGCACCCTCTGGGGAGCGCTCAAGTTCTTCGCCAGGACGCCGGGTGTCTGGCGACAGGTGCGCAAGGCGCCGGGCGCGTACGGGGCCTCGCTGAAGGCGGCGCCGTTGCGGCGGACCTTCTGGACGCTGTCCGCCTGGGAGTCACCCGCGGCGCTCAAGGCCTTCGCCCGCTCCGGCACCCATGCGCCGACCGCCCGGGGCCTCGGCCCTCAGATGCGGGACGCGAAGTTCGCCACCTGGACGGCGACCACGGACGACCTCCCGCTGGACTGGTCGGATGCGTTCCGGCGCCTGTAGTCGAACCACACGGAGAACGGCCCCGCCCTGACCGGCGGGGCCCTTCTCGTACCCTTGTGCCCGTGCAGGAACTCCACGACGCCCCACTCGCCCCACTGACCACCTTCCGGCTCGGCGGTCCCGCCGCACGGCTGATCACCGCGACGACCGACGCCGAGGTGGTCGCCGCCGTCCGCGAGGCCGACGACACCGGTACGCCGCTGCTGCTCATCGGCGGCGGCTCCAACCTGGTCATCGGCGACAAGGGCTTCGCGGGAACCGCCCTGCGCATCGCCACGCGCGGCTTCGAACTCGACGGTACGAAGCTGGAGTTGGCCGCCGGCGAGGTATGGACCGACGCGGTCGCCCGCACCGTCGAGGCGGGCCTCGCGGGCATCGAGTGCCTCGCCGGAATCCCCGGCTCCGCGGGCGCGACACCCATCCAGAACGTCGGCGCGTACGGCCAGGAAGTGTCGTCGACGATCACCGAAGTGATCGCATACGACCGGAAGAGTCGCGAAACGGTCACCGTTCCGAACGCCGACTGCGCCTTCTCGTACCGCCACAGCCGCTTCAAGGCCGACCCCGAACGCTTCGTCGTCCTGCGCGTCCGCTTCGCGCTGGAGGACGCCGACGGGCTCTCCGCGCCGATCAAGTACGCCGAGACCGCCCGCGCCCTGGGTGTCGAGGCCGGCGAGCGCGTGCCCCTCGCGGCTGCCCGTGAGACCGTCCTGAAGCTGCGCTCCGGCAAAGGCATGGTCCTGGACCCCGAGGACCACGACACCTGGTCGGCAGGATCCTTCTTCACCAACCCGATCCTCACGGACGAGGAGTTCGCGGCGTTCCACGCGCGCGTGGAGGCGCGTTTGGGGACCGACGTGGTTCCACCCGCGTACCCGGCAGGCAACGGCCACACCAAGACCTCCGCGGCCTGGCTGATCGACAAGTCGGGCTTCACCAAGGGCTACGGCACCGGCCCCGCGCGCATCTCCACCAAGCACACCCTCGCCCTCACCAACCGCGGCGAGGCCACCACCGAGGACCTGCTCGCGCTGGCCCGCGAGGTCGTCGCCGGAGTCCACGCCGCCTTCGGGATCACACTGGTCAACGAACCGGTGATGGTGGGCGTCAGCCTCTGACCGGCCCTCTCACTCAGCCGGAGCCGTGAGCCAGGCGTCGATCCCGGAGAGAAGCTTCTCCTTGACGTCCCGGGGCGCAGCCGATCCCCGTACCGACTGCCGTGCCAGTTCGGCCAGTTCCGCATCCGTGAAACCGTGATGGCGGCGCGCGATCTCGTACTGGGCGGCCAGGCGCGAGCCGAAGAGAAGGGGATCGTCCGCACCGAGTGCCATAGGAACCCCGGCTTCGAAAAGCGTGCGCAAGGGGACGTCCTCCGGCTTTTCGTACACCCCTAGGGCCACGTTCGACGCCGGGCACACCTCACACGTCACCCCACGGTCCGCGAGCCGCTTCAGCAGACGCGGGTCCTCGGCCGCCCGCACCCCGTGCCCGACCCGCGACGCCTCCAGGTCGTCCAGGCAGTCGCGCACCGACGCGGGACCCGTCAGCTCGCCGCCGTGCGGAGCGGCCAGCAGCCCGCCCTCACGCGCGATGGCGAAGGCCCGGTCGAAGTCCCGTGCCATGCCCCGGCGTTCGTCGTTGGAGAGCCCGAAGCCGACGATGCCGCGGTCCGCGTACCGCACGGCCAGACGGGCCAGCGTGCGGGCGTCCAGCGGGTGCTTCATACGGTTCGCGGCCACCAGGACCCGCATCCCGAGCCCGGTCTCGCGCACGGCCGAGTCCACCGCGTCCAGGATGACCTCCAGGGCCGGAATCAGCCCGCCCAGGCGAGGCGCGTACGACGTCGGATCGACCTGGATCTCCAGCCAGCCGGAGCCGTCCCTGAGGTCCTCCTCGGCAGCTTCGCGCACCAGCCGCTGAATGTCCTCGGGCTCTCTGAGGCACGACCGCGCCGCGTCGTACAGCCGCTGGAAACGGAACCAGCCCCGCTCGTCCGTGGCCCGCAGCTTCGGCGGCTCGCCGCTGGTCAGCGCGTCGGGAAGATGGATCCCGTGCTTGTCGGCCAGTTCCAGCAGGGTGGTGATCCGCATCGACCCGGTGAAGTGCAGGTGCAGATGGGCTTTCGGCAACTCAGAGACATCACGTACGTGCTGCATCCCAAGATCCTGCCGTACGTCGCTGTCGAGTCGGTAGCGCTTTCCCCGAACGTGGTCTTGCTCGCACTGAGAAGCGGGCCGCCTCCCCAAAGGAAAGCGACCCGCACACGCGCGTGGAGCACGAAAACAAAAACAACGCCCCTAGGACGTACAAAAACTCAGGCCCGTGCCTCCGCCAGCAGCTTCTGCATCCGGGAGACACCCTCGACGAGGTCCTCGTCCCCGAGCGCGTACGAAAGCCGCAGGTAACCCGGAGTGCCGAAGGCCTCGCCCGGGACGACCGCGACCTCGACCTCCTCCAGGATCAGGGCGGCCAGCTCGACCGTGTCCTTCGGGCGCTTGCCGCGGATCTCCTTGCCGATGAGGGCCTTCACGGAGGGGTACGCGTAGAAGGCGCCCTCGGGCTCGGGGCAGACGACGCCGTCGATCTCGTTCAGCATCCGCACAATGGTCTTGCGGCGCCGGTCGAAGGCCTCACGCATCTTGGCGACGGCCTCCAGGTCGCCCGAGACGGCGGCGAGCGCGGCGATCTGCGCCACGTTCGACACATTGGAGGTGGCGTGCGACTGGAGGTTCGTCGCGGCCTTCACCACATCCTTCGGGCCGATGATCCAGCCAACGCGCCAACCCGTCATCGCGTACGTCTTCGCCACACCGTTGACCACGACGCACTTGTCGCGCAGCTCGGGCAGGAGGGCCGGCAGCGACACGGAAGCGGCGTCTCCGTAGACGAGGTGCTCGTAGATCTCGTCCGTCATCACCCACAGGCCGTGCTCGACGGCCCAGCGGCCGATGGCCTCGGTATCGGCCCGGTTGTAGACGGCGCCGGTCGGGTTGGACGGGGACACGAAGAGGACGACCTTGGTCTTCTCTGTACGGGCCGCCTCCAGCTGCTCGACCGAGACGCGGTAGCCGGTGGTCTCGTCGGCGACGACCTCGACCGGGACGCCGCCGGCGAGGCGGATCGACTCCGGGTACGTCGTCCAGTAGGGAGCCGGGACGATCACCTCGTCGCCCGGGTCGAGGATCGCGGCGAACGCCTCGTAGATGGCCTGCTTGCCGCCGTTGGTCACCAGGATCTGCGAGACCTCGGGTTCGTAGCCGGAGTCGCGCAGCGTCTTGGCGGCGATCGCGGCCTTCAGCTCGGGAAGGCCACCGGCCGGCGTGTAGCGGTGGTACTTCGGGTTCTTGCACGCCTCGATGGCGGCCTCGACGATGTAGTCCGGCGTCGGGAAGTCGGGCTCACCGGCGCCGAAGCCGATCACCGGACGTCCGGCGGCCTTCAGGGCCTTGGCCTTGGCGTCCACGGCGAGGGTGGCGGACTCGGAGATCGCACCGACTCGGGCGGAGACCCGGCGCTCGGTGGGAGGGGTTGCAGCGCTCATGGGCCCATCGTTCCAGACCCGAAACGTCCACGGCACACGGGTTTCACAGACTGAGCGGGCCCCGCCAAGGCCCGTACGGGCGCTTTCTGTTCGACGACCGGCCGCCGACCACGTACACTCTCACCTCGTTGGCCTTCACCGGCCGCACGCACCGGGTGCACACCGAGCACCCGGACGGATGCGGTACGTTGAAGGGAAACAAAGGGTCGTAGCTCAATTGGTAGAGCACTGGTCTCCAAAACCAGCGGTTGGGGGTTCAAGTCCCTCCGGCCCTGCTACACACTCCTTTCGTCAGGATGTGTGCGCATGTACGTACTGCAATGCACCCGCCGTGCGGCTCAACCGGGCGCGGCACGGCCACGACCCGGAATCAGGTGAGGACGAGTGACGGACGCCGTGGGCTCCATCGACATGCCTGATGCCCAGGATGAGGTGCCGGAGTCCAAGAAGAAGGGCCGCAAGGGCGGCAAGCGTGCCAAGAAGGGCCCGCTGAAGCGCCTCGCCCTCTTCTACCGCCAGATCGTCGCGGAACTCCGCAAGGTTGTCTGGCCGACTCGCAGTCAGCTGACGACATACACCACTGTGGTGATCGTCTTCGTTGTGATCATGATCGGTCTGGTGACTGTGATTGACTTTGGACTCGACAAGGCGGCCAAGTACGTCTTTGGCTGAGCCAAGCGCGAAGGGCGCCGTACCCGGCGCCCCCTTTCGCGTGTTCCACCCCCATGTATCCAGGAAGAAGCAGCCACCGTGTCTGACCCGAACCTGAACGACGCCATCGAGTCGGCGGAGTCCGTTGAGGACGAGCTCGACATCGTCGAGGCTGCGGACGCTGAGAAGAACGTCGAGAACACCGACCACACTGAGAACACCGAAGACGCTGCCCTGACCGAGGCCGCCGAAGCCGAGGACGCGTCGAGCGAGGACGCGGCCGTCGCCGAGGAAGCCACGGAAGAAGTCCTGGAGGAAGCCGAGGCCGCGGAGGAAGAGGCCGAGCCGGTCGACCCGGTCACCGCCCTCCGTGAGGAGCTTCAGGGACTGCCCGGCGAGTGGTACGTCATCCACACCTACGCCGGTTACGAGAAGCGCGTGAAGGCCAACCTGGAGCAGCGCGCCGTCTCGCTGAACGTCGAGGACTTCATCTATCAGGCCGAGGTCCCCGAGGAAGAGATCGTCCAGATCAAGAACGGCGAGCGCAAGAACGTCCGGCAGAACAAGCTGCCCGGTTACGTTCTCGTCCGCATGGATCTGACGAACGAGTCCTGGGGCGTCGTCCGCAACACGCCCGGTGTCACCGGCTTCGTGGGCAACGCCTACGACCCGTACCCGCTGACCCTGGACGAGATCGTCAAGATGCTCGCCCCGGAGGCCGAGGAGAAGGCCGCGCGTGAGGCCGCGGAGGCCGAGGGTAAGCCGGCTCCGGCCCGCAAGATGGAGGTCCAGGTACTGGACTTCGAGGTCGGCGACTCGGTCACCGTCACCGACGGCCCGTTCGCGACGCTCCAGGCGACCATCAACGAGATCAACGCCGACTCGAAGAAGGTCAAGGGCCTCGTCGAGATCTTCGGCCGCGAGACCCCGGTCGAGTTGTCCTTCGACCAGATTCAGAAGAACTAGCTCCTCGGAGCCTTCTGAAACACCAAGTTCCGTCCAGGTCAGACCGGCTTTCACAGTTGGTCTGACCTGCTCGGTTTCAGGCTGCGCCACGTTGCCCGTTATCGTGGTGCGGTTGCCTTCGTGGCAACACGACAAGGAAGTCCAGAAAGAGGACCCGGAATGCCTCCCAAGAAGAAGAAGGTCACGGGGCTGATCAAGCTCCAGATCCAGGCCGGTGCCGCCAACCCGGCTCCGCCGGTCGGCCCGGCGCTGGGCCAGCACGGCGTCAACATCATGGAGTTCTGCAAGGCCTACAACGCCGCGACCGAGTCGCAGCGTGGTTCGGTGATCCCGGTGGAGATCACGGTCTACGACGACCGCTCTTTCACCTTCATCACCAAGACGCCGCCGGCCGCCAAGATGATCCTCAAGGCCGCGGGCGTACAGAAGGGCTCCGGCGAGCCGCACAAGACCAAGGTCGCCAAGATCACCCAGGCGCAGGTCCGTGAGATCGCCACCACCAAGATGCCCGACCTGAACGCGAACGACCTGGACGCCGCGGCGAAGATCATCGCCGGTACCGCCCGTTCCATGGGCATCACGGTCGAGGGCTGACCTCCACCATCCGTAAGGCCTGTGCGGCGACAGCCGCATCCGGGCACGTGGAAGGGCCTGCTCGGCCCGGACCACGACTCCTTTAGAAGACATCAGGAGCAGCAGTGAGCAAGCGCAGCAAGTCTCTCCGCGCTGCGGACGCCAAGATCGACCGGGAGAAGCTGTACGCCCCGCTCGAGGCCGTGCGTCTCGCCAAGGAGACCTCCACCACGAAGTTCGACGGCACCGTCGAGGTCGCCTTCCGCCTGGGCGTTGACCCGCGCAAGGCCGACCAGATGGTCCGTGGCACCGTCAACCTCCCGCACGGCACCGGTAAGACCGCCCGGGTCCTGGTCTTCGCGACCGGTGACCGTGCCGAGGCCGCGACCGCCGCGGGCGCCGACATCGTCGGCTCCGACGAGCTGATCGACGAGGTGTCGAAGGGCCGTCTGGACTTCGACGCCGTCGTCGCCACCCCGGACCTCATGGGCAAGGTCGGCCGCCTCGGCCGGGTCCTCGGCCCGCGTGGTCTGATGCCGAACCCGAAGACCGGCACCGTGACCCCGGACGTGGCCAAGGCCGTGACCGAGATCAAGGGCGGCAAGATCGAGTTCCGCGTCGACAAGCACTCGAACCTGCACTTCATCATCGGCAAGGCGTCTTTCGACGACACCAAGCTGGTGGAGAACTATGGCGCCGCGCTGGACGAGATCCTCCGTCTGAAGCCGTCCGCCGCGAAGGGCCGGTACATCAGGAAGGCCGCCATCACCACCACGATGGGCCCCGGCATTCCGGTCGACCCGAACCGCACCCGCAACCTCCTCGCCGAGGAGGACCGGGCAGCCGTCTGAGTCCGACGCTCACCCGGCAGTCGCGTACGCGTTCTTGTCAGCGGGCCCCGCAACCTTTCGAGGTGCGGGGCCCGTCCCTTTGGTGGATGTGGATTTCTTGAGCCGGGTGTCAGTGGCCTGCGCTGGCGTGCGGGGCACAGGAATCTCATGGGGGCGGGACGAATGAAGAGCACGAGCGTGCGCCGCGTGAGCCTGGCGATCGCGGTGGTGGCCTGTAGCGGCTCGGACTCCGGCCAGGGCTCGGGGGACGACGACAAGGTGGACGTCGCGGATCTCGCTGTGCGGAACTCGAGCCTCACCGAGGATCAACCGGCCGACTTGAAGCGGCAGTTGCAGCAGGCCGGGATCACCACCGAGAGGGTCGACATCTGGGTCAACGATGACGATCTGCTGGTGAAGAAGGTCGAGAAGGGGGAGCTGGCGAGCGGGCCGCTGTCCTCCACGGCGTACTACAGCGACTACGGGGTGGAGGTCTCCGCGGAGGAGCCGCCGGCTGCCGACACCGCGGACTTCAAGGATCTGGTGGGGACTCAGCCGGCGGCGTGAACGCTCCGCTGGGGCCCCTAAGCGGTCTCGGGGAGGTGAGGCACGCCCCCACGCCGCCCGGCACGGCACCTCGCCGCACTGCCGCATCACCCAAGTACGTCCAGTACGAGGGCGATGCGGCAGCACGCCGATGCACCGCACCGGACGACGCGGAAACGCACCCCACCTCCCCGAGACCGCTTAGGGGCGCAGGCGTCCCGCCCGACCGCCGGCGGATTTGCTTGACACTCGGCCGGTCGCGTACGCTTCCCCGGAAGCCAAAGACCGCTGGTCGTTGCCGTGTGCTCGTACGAGGACATGGTGGCCGAAGGATCCGCTGAACTGCGGACGGCCCGCGCAGGTGACTGTGGAAGAGCTCCCGTGTCCGTAAGGACGTCCGGTCGAGTTCACGCCCCGTGCGCCTGCGCCGGGGCGTTTCGTTTTGAAGACGAGCCCCTTCCTCGCGTGCCTGATTCAGGCGGTCCGGCGACGTGCGGCTGATCGAGAGGTCAGTCGAGGATCATCACCCCGGAAGGAGGCCGAGGCTCATGGCGACGTCCGACAAGGTCGCAGCCGTTGAAGAGATCACGACGAAGCTGCGTGACTCCAATGCCGCTGTCGTCACTTCGTACACCGGACTGACCGTGGCGCAGCTCCAGGAGCTGCGCCGTTCTCTCGGCGAGAACGCTCAGTACCGAGTGGTGAAGAACACGCTGACCCAGATCGCGGCCAAGCAGGCCGGGGTCGAGCTGGACGAGCACCTCGAGGGCTCGACCGCTGTTGCCTTCGTGACCGGTGACCCGGTCGTGGCGGCGAAGGGTCTGCGTGACTTCGCCAAGAACAACCCCTCTCTCGTCATCAAGGGCGGTGTCCTTGAGGGCAAGGCGTTGTCCGCCGACGAGATCAAGAAGCTTGCGGACCTCGAGTCCCGCGAGGTTCTGCTCGCCAAGCTGGCAGGTGCCATGAAGGCCAAGCCGTCCCAGGCTGCCGCGGTCTTCCAGGCGCTTCCCTCGAAGTTCGTCCGCACCGCGGAGGCGCTTCGTGCCAAGAAGGCCGAGCAGGGCGGTGCCGAGTAATTCGGCTCGCACATTGACCGCGGTCTCAAGGCAGCAGTCCTGAGGCGACGGTCGAAGCGGGCCCAACGTACGCCCGCCGACATGTACATCCGGCACCAGCCGATTTAGTGGAAGGATCGCCCATCATGGCGAAGCTCAGCCAGGAAGACCTGCTCGCGCAGTTCGAGGAGATGACCCTCATCGAGCTCTCCGAGTTCGTGAAGGCGTTCGAGGACAAGTTCGACGTCACCGCTGCCGCCCCGGCCGCCGTCGTCGCCGCCGGTGGCCCGGCCGCCCCGGCCGCCGAGGCCGAGCCTGAGCAGGACGAGTTCGACGTCATCCTCACGGGTGCCGGCGACAAGAAGATCCAGGTCATCAAGGTCGTGCGTGAGCTGACCTCCCTGGGTCTGAAGGAGGCCAAGGACCTCGTGGACGGCGCTCCGAAGGCCGTCCTCGAGAAGGTCGCCAAGGAAGCCGCCGACAAGGCCGCCGAGTCCCTCAAGGGCGCCGGCGCCTCCGTCGAGGTCAAGTAAGTCTCCACATGCGGCTACGGCCGCGCGGCGACTTCCGTGACCACGGCTCTCCCGTAGGGCTGTAACGCGGACGCACTGAGGAGCGATCACCCAGTTGGGTGGTCGCTCTTCGGCGTTCGAGGGGGTGCCGTGGCGGCTGCCTTGCGCTGTAGGTCGCGGTGGGTATGGTGATCTTCGTAGTGCCTCCCGCCGCCCCGGTGACGGGCAGCAGACCGGGCTGCAAGTGACGATGGCAGCATCCGGTTTGGGCATGGGGGGCCTTGACGAACCGCACGCAGCGCGCAATTCTCAGGACGCGTCGTCACAACGATCCGGATCCGAGGCATGGATCGACGGCGAAGAGGGAAGTATCGAGGTGCATTGAGGGCGTGGCTTGCAGCAGGGGTTGAGAACAACGAGGGTCTTCAAAAACCCGCACTGGACATCAGTGGGCCTAGTGGCTACACTGACCCTTTGCGCTGCCTGTTAGCTGCCTCCTGCCCGTCACCAGGGGCATGCCCTCGCTTGAGCACTGTGGATTGAAACGGCTCTGACCTGGCCTTCTTTGGCTGATTCAGGAAACGTCTGTCTCTGTGCCCGGCTTGGGACCGGTACGCGCGTAGTGAGTCCGAGCCCTCGGAAGGACCCCCTCTTGGCCGCCTCGCGCACTGCCTCGACCGCGAATACGAACAACGGCGCCAGCACTGCCCCGCTGCGCATCTCCTTTGCAAAGATCAAGGAGCCCCTCGAGGTTCCGAACCTTCTTGCGCTGCAAACCGAGAGCTTCGACTGGCTGCTCGGTAACGACGCGTGGAAGGCTCGTGTCGAGGCGGCTCTGGAAAGCGGACAGGACGTCCCCACCAAGTCCGGCCTGGAGGAGATCTTCGAGGAGATCTCTCCGATCGAGGACTTCTCCGGGTCGATGTCGCTGACCTTCCGCGACCACCGTTTCGAGCCTCCGAAGAACTCCATCGACGAGTGCAAGGAGCGCGACTTCACGTACGCCGCCCCGCTCTTCGTCACCGCTGAGTTCACCAACAACGAGACCGGCGAGATCAAGTCCCAGACCGTCTTCATGGGCGACTTCCCGCTCATGACCGGCAAGGGCACCTTCGTCATCAACGGCACCGAGCGTGTCGTGGTGTCGCAGCTGGTCCGTTCGCCGGGTGTCTACTTCGATTCCTCCATCGACAAGACGTCCGACAAGGACATCTTCTCCGCGAAGGTCATCCCGTCCCGGGGTGCCTGGCTGGAGATGGAGATCGACAAGCGCGACATGGTCGGTGTGCGCATCGACCGCAAGCGCAAGCAGTCCGTGACCGTTCTGCTCAAGGCTCTCGGTTGGACAACCGAGCAGATCCTCGAGGAGTTCGGCGAGTACGAGTCCATGCGCGCCACCCTGGAGAAGGATCACACCCAGGGCCAGGACGACGCACTGCTCGACATCTACCGCAAGCTGCGTCCGGGCGAGCCCCCGACCCGTGAGGCCGCGCAGACGCTGCTCGAGAACCTCTACTTCAACCCGAAGCGTTACGACCTCGCCAAGGTCGGCCGCTACAAGGTCAACAAGAAGCTGGGCGGCGACGCCCCGCTGGACGCCGGGATCCTGACCGTCGAGGACATCATCTCGACGATCAAGTACCTGGTGAAGCTGCACGCCGGTGAGACCGAGACCGTCATGGGTGAAAACGGCACGTCGATCGTCGTCGAGACCGACGACATCGACCACTTCGGCAACCGTCGTCTGCGTAACGTCGGCGAGCTCATCCAGAACCAGGTCCGTACGGGTCTGGCGCGTATGGAGCGCGTCGTGCGTGAGCGCATGACCACCCAGGACGTCGAGGCGATCACGCCGCAGACGCTGATCAACATCCGGCCGGTCGTCGCCTCCATCAAGGAGTTCTTCGGCACCAGCCAGCTGTCGCAGTTCATGGACCAGAACAACCCGTTGTCGGGTCTCACCCACAAGCGCCGTCTGTCGGCACTTGGCCCGGGTGGTCTCTCCCGTGAGCGGGCCGGCTTCGAGGTCCGTGACGTGCACCCCTCGCACTACGGCCGCATGTGCCCGATCGAGACCCCTGAAGGCCCGAACATCGGCCTGATCGGCTCGCTCGCCTCGTACGGCCGGGTCAACGCCTTCGGCTTCGTCGAGACGCCGTACCGCCGGGTCACCGACGGTTTCGTCACCGACGAGGTCGACTACCTGACCGCCGACGAGGAGGACCGCTTCGTCATCGCGCAGGCCAACGCGCCGCTGTCGGACGACATGCGGTTCGAGGAGTCCCGCGTGCTGGTTCGCCGCCGTGGCGGCGAGGTCGACTACGTCCCCGGTGACGACGTCGACTACATGGACGTCTCCCCGCGCCAGATGGTGTCGGTCGCGACCGCCATGATCCCGTTCCTCGAGCACGACGACGCCAACCGTGCCCTCATGGGCGCGAACATGATGCGTCAGGCCGTGCCGCTGATCACCGCCGAGGCCCCCCTCGTCGGTACGGGCATGGAGTACCGCTGCGCCGTCGACGCCGGTGACGTCATCAAGGCCGAGAAGGCGGGTGTGGTCCAGGAGGTCTCCGCGGACTACATCACCGTCGCCAACGACGACGGTACGTACACCACGTACCGCGTCGCGAAGTTCTCCCGTTCCAACCAGGGCACCTCGGTCAACCAGAAGGTTGTCGTCGACGAGGGCGACCGGGTCGTCGAGCACCAGGTGCTCGCCGATGGGCCGGCCACCCAGGAAGGCGAGATGGCGCTGGGCAAGAACCTGCTCGTCGCCTTCATGCCCTGGGAGGGCCACAACTACGAGGACGCGATCATCCTGTCGCAGCGCCTCGTGCAGGACGACGTCCTCTCCTCGATCCACATCGAGGAGCACGAGGTCGACGCCCGTGACACCAAGCTCGGCCCCGAGGAGATCACCCGGGACATCCCGAACGTCTCCGAGGAGGTCCTCGCCGACCTCGACGAGCGCGGCATCATCCGTATCGGTGCCGAGGTCGTCGCCGGCGACATCCTTGTCGGCAAGGTCACGCCCAAGGGTGAGACCGAGCTGACGCCGGAGGAGCGCCTGCTCCGTGCGATCTTCGGTGAGAAGGCGCGCGAGGTGCGCGACACCTCGCTGAAGGTGCCGCACGGTGAGATCGGCAAGGTCATCGGCGTCCGCGTCTTCGACCGCGAGGAGGGCGACGAGCTTCCCCCCGGTGTGAACCAGCTGGTGCGCGTGTACGTGGCGCAGAAGCGCAAGATCACCGACGGTGACAAGCTCGCCGGCCGTCACGGCAACAAGGGCGTCATCTCGAAGATCCTGCCGATCGAGGACATGCCGTTCCTGGAGGACGGCACCCCGGTCGACATCATCCTCAACCCGCTGGGTGTGCCGTCCCGAATGAACCCGGGGCAGGTTCTGGAGATCCACCTCGGCTGGCTCGCCAGCCAGGGCTGGGACGTCTCCGGACTCGCCGACGAGTGGGCGCAGCGCCTCCAGGTCATCGGCGCCGACCAGGTCGACCCGCGTACGAACGTGGCGACCCCGGTCTTCGACGGTGCCCGCGAGGACGAGCTGGCCGGTCTGCTGGAGCACACCGTCCCGAACCGCGACGGCGACCGCATGGTCCTCCCGTCCGGCAAGGCGCGGCTGTTCGACGGCCGCTCCGGCGAGCCGTTCCCCGAGCCGATCTCGGTCGGCTACATGTACATCCTCAAGCTGCACCACCTGGTCGACGACAAGCTCCACGCCCGCTCGACCGGTCCGTACTCGATGATCACCCAGCAGCCGCTGGGTGGTAAGGCCCAGTTCGGTGGCCAGCGGTTCGGCGAGATGGAGGTGTGGGCGCTGGAGGCTTATGGCGCCGCGTACGCCCTCCAGGAGCTGCTGACCATCAAGTCCGACGACGTCACCGGCCGCGTGAAGGTCTACGAGGCCATCGTCAAGGGCGAGAACATCCCCGAGCCCGGCATCCCCGAGTCCTTCAAGGTGCTCATCAAGGAGATGCAGTCGCTCTGCCTCAACGTGGAGGTGCTGTCCTCGGACGGTATGTCCATCGAGATGCGCGACACGGACGAGGACGTCTTCCGCGCCGCGGAGGAGCTCGGTATCGACCTGTCCCGGCGCGAGCCGAGCAGCGTCGAAGAGGTCTGACGGGTCTGGCCGGGGCTCCCTGAACCAGAGCCCCGGCTAACCCCGGACCCCAGTCAGACCAGTGAAGAATCGACCCCGAAAGAGGGATTGACGACCAGTGCTCGACGTCAACTTCTTCGACGAGCTGCGGATCGGCCTCGCTACCGCTGACGACATTCGTCAGTGGTCCCACGGTGAGGTCAAGAAGCCGGAGACCATCAACTACCGCACTCTCAAGCCCGAAAAGGACGGACTCTTCTGCGAGAAGATCTTCGGTCCGACCCGGGACTGGGAGTGCTACTGCGGCAAGTACAAGCGTGTCCGCTTCAAGGGCATCATCTGCGAGCGCTGCGGCGTCGAGGTCACTCGCGCCAAGGTGCGTCGTGAGCGGATGGGCCACATTGAACTGGCCGCGCCCGTCACCCACATCTGGTACTTCAAGGGCGTTCCGTCGAGGCTCGGCTACCTCCTCGACCTCGCCCCGAAGGACCTCGAGAAGGTCATCTACTTCGCCGCGTACATGATCACGTACGTGGACGAGGAGCGCCGTACGCGCGACCTGCCCTCGCTGGAGGCGCACGTCTCCGTGGAGCGTCAGCAGGTCGAGAACCGTCGCGACGCCGACCTCGAGGCCCGCGCCAAGAAGCTCGAGACCGACCTGGCCGAGCTGGAGGCCGAGGGCGCCAAGGCCGACGTACGCCGCAAGGTGCGCGAAGGTGCCGAGCGGGAGATGAAGCAGCTGCGTGACCGTGCGCAGCGCGAGATCGACCGTCTCGACGAGGTGTGGACGCGCTTCAAGAACCTCAAGGTCCAGGACCTGGAGGGCGACGAGCTCCTCTACCGCGAGCTGCGTGACCGCTTCGGCACGTACTTCGACGGCTCCATGGGTGCGGCTGCCCTGCAGAAGCGCCTGGAGTCCTTCGACCTGGAGGAGGAGGCCGAGCGCCTCCGCGAGATCATCCGTACCGGCAAGGGCCAGAAGAAGACCCGTGCGCTGAAGCGGCTGAAGGTCGTCTCTGCCTTCCTGCAGACCTCCAACAGCCCCAAGGGCATGGTCCTCGACTGCGTGCCGGTCATCCCGCCGGACCTGCGTCCGATGGTGCAGCTGGACGGTGGCCGCTTCGCGACCTCCGACCTGAACGACCTGTACCGCCGTGTGATCAACCGCAACAACCGTCTGAAGAGGCTTCTCGACCTCGGCGCGCCCGAGATCATCGTCAACAACGAGAAGCGCATGCTTCAGGAGGCTGTTGACGCCCTCTTCGACAACGGCCGTCGTGGTCGCCCGGTGACCGGTCCCGGTAACCGCCCCCTGAAGTCCCTCAGCGACATGCTGAAGGGCAAGCAGGGCCGCTTCCGGCAGAACCTGCTCGGTAAGCGAGTCGACTACTCGGCGCGTTCCGTGATCGTCGTCGGTCCGCAGCTGAAGCTGCACCAGTGCGGTCTGCCGAAGGCGATGGCGCTGGAGCTCTTCAAGCCGTTCGTGATGAAGCGGCTGGTGGACCTCAACCACGCGCAGAACATCAAGAGCGCGAAGCGCATGGTGGAGCGCGGCCGTACGGTCGTGTACGACGTCCTCGAAGAGGTCATCGCCGAGCACCCGGTTCTGCTGAACCGTGCGCCCACCCTGCACCGCCTCGGCATCCAGGCCTTCGAGCCGCAGCTGGTCGAGGGCAAGGCCATCCAGATCCACCCGCTCGTCTGCACCGCGTTCAACGCGGACTTCGACGGTGACCAGATGGCCGTGCACCTGCCGCTGTCCGCGGAGGCGCAGGCCGAGGCCCGCATCCTGATGCTGTCCTCGAACAACATCCTCAAGCCCGCTGACGGCCGTCCGGTGACGATGCCGACCCAGGACATGGTCCTCGGTCTGTTCTTCCTCACCACCGACGGCGAGATGCGGGACGTCAAGGGCGAGGGCCGGTCCTTCGGCTCCGCCGCCGAGGCGATCATGGCGTTCGACGCGGGCGAGCTCTCGCTCCAGTCGAGGGTCGACATCCGCTTCCCCGTCGGCACCATCCCGCCCCGCGGGTGGACGCCGCCGGCGCGGGAAGAGGGCGAGCCGGAGTGGCAGCAGGGTGACAGCTTCCGGCTGAAGACCACGCTCGGACGTGCGCTCTTCAACGAGCTGCTGCCCGAGGACTACCCGTTCGTCGACTACGAGGTCGGCAAGAAGCAGCTCTCCGAGATCGTCAACGACCTCGCCGAGCGCTACCCCAAGGTCATCGTGGCGGCGACGCTCGACAACCTGAAGGCTGCCGGCTTCTTCTGGGCGACCCGTTCCGGCGTCACCGTGGCCATCTCCGACGTCGTCGTTCCCGAGGCGAAGAAGGAGATCGTCAAGGGTTACGAGGCGCAGGACGAGAAGGTCCAGAAGCAGTACGAGCGCGGTCTGATCACCAAGGACGAGCGCACGCAGGAGCTCATCGCGATCTGGACCAAGGCGACCAACGAGGTCGCCGAGGCGATGAACGACAACTTCCCGAAGACCAACCCGATCTTCATGATGGTGAACTCGGGCGCCCGAGGGAACATGATGCAGATGCGTCAGATCGCCGGTATGCGCGGTCTGGTGTCGAACGCCAAGAACGAGACGATCCCGCGTCCCATCAAGGCGTCGTTCCGTGAGGGTCTGTCCGTGCTGGAGTACTTCATCTCCACGCACGGTGCCCGTAAGGGTCTGGCGGACACCGCTCTGCGTACCGCCGACTCGGGTTACCTCACCCGTCGTCTGGTCGACGTCTCGCAGGACGTCATCATCCGCGAGGAGGACTGCGGCACCGACCGTGGCCTGCGTCTGCGGATCGCGGACCGGGGCGCCGACGGTGTCCTGCGCAAGGCGGACAACGTCGAGACCAGCGTGTACGCACGTGCGCTGGCCGAGGACATCGTCGCCGACGGCAGGGTGCTGGCCCCGGCCAACACCGACCTGGGCGACGTCCTCATCGACGAGCTGGTGAAGTACGGCATCGAGGAGGTCAAGACCCGCTCGGTCCTGACCTGCGAGTCCGCCGTCGGCACCTGCGCCATGTGCTACGGCCGTTCGCTGGCCACCGGCAAGCTGGTCGACATCGGTGAGGCGGTCGGCATCATCGCCGCCCAGTCCATCGGTGAGCCCGGCACGCAGCTGACGATGCGTACCTTCCACACCGGTGGTGTGGCCGGTGACGACATCACCCAGGGTCTGCCCCGTGTCGTCGAGCTCTTCGAGGCTCGTACGCCCAAGGGTGTCGCCCCGATCTCCGAGGCCTCCGGCCGCGTACGGATCGAGGAGACCGAGAAGACCAAGAAGCTCGTCGTGACCCCGGACGACGGCAGCGACGAGACGGCGTACCCGATCTCGAAGCGCGCCAAGCTCCAGGTGCGCGAGGGCGACCACGTCGAGGTGGGCCAGAAGCTCACCTACGGTGCCACCAACCCGCACGACGTGCTGCGCATCCTCGGTCAGCGGGCCGTTCAGGTCCACCTGGTCGGCGAGGTGCAGAAGGTCTACAACTCGCAGGGTGTGTCGATCCACGACAAGCACATCGAGATCATCATCCGGCAGATGCTCCGCCGGGTGACGATCATCGAGTCCGGCGACGCCGAGCTGCTGCCCGGCGAGCTCGTGGAGCGCTCGAAGTTCGAGACCGAGAACCGTCGTGTGGTCCAGGAAGGCGGCCACCCGGCCTCCGGCCGTCCGCAGCTGATGGGTATCACCAAGGCCTCCCTCGCCACCGAGTCGTGGCTGTCGGCGGCGTCCTTCCAGGAGACGACCAGGGTCCTCACGGACGCGGCGATCAACGCCAAGTCCGACTCCCTGATCGGCCTCAAGGAGAACGTCATCATCGGTAAGCTCATCCCGGCCGGTACGGGCCTGTCCCGCTACCGCAACATCCGGGTCGAGCCGACCGAGGAGGCCAAGGCCGCGATGTACTCGGCCGTCGGCTACGACGACATCGACTACTCGCCGTTCGGCACGGGCTCCGGCCAGGCCGTTCCGCTGGAGGACTACGACTACGGTCCGTACAACCAGTAAGCGGGTCGCTTGAGTTGAAGGGCGGTCACTCCGTTTCGTACGGGGTGGCCGCCCTTCGGCGTGCTTCTCGCCCGCCGACACCGAGTCCGCCGATGCCGATTTGAAACGGAAGTGCGGGCCAGGGAACCGATGCCGATATTGACGCGTTGGAGGATGATGGAGGCATTCAGCCCCGGGGGAGGTGTCCGTGTCGTACCCATCGCAGTGGCAGCCGTGGCAGGGCCAGGGCAGTAGTCCGCAGCCCTGGCAGGGCCAGAACGGCTCGTCGATGCTGGCCTCCCACGCCGACAGAGAGCGCGCAGTCGACGTGCTCAGAGCGGGCTTCGGCGAGGGACGCCTGCAGCAGGCCGAGCTCGAGAAGCGCATCGCAAGGGCCTACGAGGCCCGCACGGTCGGCGAGTTGGCCCTGCTCGTCGCCGACCTGCCACAGGGCCCCATGCCCGTGCCCATGGCCGCCTCGGCGCCCGTGCCGCGGACCTTCCTGCCCGCACAGCCGCCGCCCACCAACGGCAAGGCGGTCGGTTCCATGGTCTGTGGTGTGCTCACCACGATGACCTTCGGTGTCACCGGCCTGCCCGCGGTGATCCTGGGTCATACGGCACGCGCCGAGATACGCCGCACCGGCGAGAGCGGCGAGGGTTTCGCGATGGCCGGACTCATCCTCGGCTGGCTGTCCGTGGCGGGCTGGGCGCTGTTCCTGATGATCATGATCGCGGCTTCGGCCTCGGGCGCCTGACGGCCGGTTCCCTGCCTGCGCCCATTTGTTTTGACCGCAGCGTATGAGGTAGGTACGCTCAGACCTTGTGCCTGGGGTGTGCCCTGGCTTCCGTGCGTGCCTTCAGACCGCAACGGGAACCGTCACCGGCCACCGTAATCTGCGCCCTTTCTGCCTTGCGGCGGGAGTCTGCAGCATTCGACACACCCGACCGCGTGGGTCGGCAACGTTCCAGGTTAGCTTCACCATTCGGCACACAGAAACCGGAGAAGTAGTGCCTACGATCCAGCAGCTGGTCCGGAAGGGCCGGCAGGACAAGGTCGAGAAGAACAAGACGCCCGCACTCGAGGGTTCGCCCCAGCGTCGCGGCGTCTGCACGCGTGTGTTCACGACCACCCCGAAGAAGCCGAACTCGGCCCTGCGTAAGGTCGCGCGTGTGCGTCTGACCAGCGGGATCGAAGTCACCGCTTACATTCCGGGTGAGGGACACAACCTGCAGGAGCACTCCATCGTGCTCGTGCGCGGCGGCCGTGTGAAGGACCTGCCGGGTGTTCGCTACAAGATCATCCGTGGCTCGCTCGACACCCAGGGTGTCAAGAACCGCAAGCAGGCCCGCAGCCGCTACGGCGCCAAGAAGGAGAAGTAAGAATGCCTCGTAAGGGCCCCGCCCCGAAGCGCCCGGTCATCATTGACCCGGTCTACGGTTCTCCTCTGGTGACCTCCCTCATCAACAAGGTGCTGCTGAACGGCAAGCGCTCCACCGCCGAGCGCATCGTCTACGGCGCCATGGAGGGTCTGCGTGAGAAGACGGGCAATGACCCGGTCATCACGCTGAAGCGCGCGCTGGAGAACATCAAGCCGACCCTCGAGGTCAAGTCCCGCCGTGTCGGTGGCGCCACCTACCAGGTTCCGATCGAGGTCAAGCCCGGTCGTGCCAACACCCTGGCGCTGCGCTGGCTGGTCGGTTACTCCCGCGCCCGTCGCGAGAAGACCATGACCGAGCGTCTGCTCAACGAGCTTCTCGACGCCTCCAACGGCCTTGGTGCCGCTGTGAAGAAGCGCGAGGACACCCACAAGATGGCTGAGTCCAACAAGGCCTTCGCGCACTACCGCTGGTAGTCGCTACCCACATCGAGACCGAGAGAAGACCGAAGCCTTATGGCTACCACTTCACTTGACCTGGCCAGGGTCCGCAACATCGGGATCATGGCCCACATCGACGCGGGCAAGACGACCACCACCGAGCGGATCCTGTTCTACACCGGCGTCTCCTACAAGATCGGTGAGGTCCACGACGGCGCTGCCACCATGGACTGGATGGAGCAGGAGCAGGAGCGTGGCATCACGATCACCTCCGCTGCCACCACCTGTCACTGGCCGCTGGACAACGACGACTACACCATCAACATCATCGACACCCCGGGTCACGTCGACTTCACCGTCGAGGTGGAGCGCTCGCTGCGCGTGCTCGACGGTGCCGTGACGGTGTTCGACGGCGTCGCCGGTGTCGAGCCGCAGTCCGAGACGGTGTGGCGTCAGGCCGACCGTTACGGCGTGCCGCGCATCTGCTTCGTCAACAAGCTGGACCGTACCGGCGCCGAGTTCCACCGTTGCGTGGACATGATCTCGGACCGTCTGGGCGCCCAGCCGATCGTCATGCAGCTGCCGATCGGTGCCGAGGCCGACTTCAAGGGCGTTGTGGACCTGGTCCGCATGAAGGCGCTCGTGTGGTCCGCCGAGGCGGCGAAGGGCGAGATGTACGACACCGTCGACATCCCGGCCACGCACGCCGAGGCCGCCGAGGAGTGGCGCGGCAAGCTGCTCGAGGCCGTCGCGGAGAACGACGAAGAGATCATGGAGCTGTACCTGGAGGGCCAGGAGCCCACCGAGGAGCAGCTGTACGCCGCGATCCGTCGCATCACCATCGCGTCCGGCAAGTCCAACGACACCACGGTCACCCCGGTGTTCTGTGGCACCGCGTTCAAGAACAAGGGCGTACAGCCCCTGCTCGACGCGGTCGTGCGCTACCTCCCGACTCCGCTCGACGTCGAGGCCATCGAGGGCCACGACGTCAAGGACCCGGAGCTGGTCGTCAAGCGCAAGCCGTCCGACGACGAGCCGCTGTCCGCCCTTGCGTTCAAGATCATGAGCGACCCGCACCTGGGCAAGCTCACCTTCGTCCGGGTTTACTCGGGCCGCCTGGAGACCGGCACCGCGGTGCTGAACCCGGTCAAGGGCAAGAAGGAGCGCATCGGCAAGATCTACCGTATGCACGCGAACAAGCGTGAGGAGATCGCGGCGGTGGGCGCCGGCGACATCGTCGCCGTGATGGGCCTGAAGCAGACCACCACCGGTGAGACGCTGTGCGACGACAAGCAGCCGGTGATCCTGGAGTCCATGGACTTCCCGGCGCCGGTCATCCAGGTCGCCATCGAGCCCAAGTCCAAGGGTGACCAGGAGAAGCTGGGTGTCGCCATCCAGCGTCTCGCGGAGGAGGACCCCTCCTTCCAGGTCCACTCGGACGAGGAGACCGGCCAGACCATCATCGGCGGCATGGGCGAGCTGCACCTCGAGGTGCTGGTCGACCGCATGAAGCGCGAGTTCAAGGTCGAGGCCAACGTCGGCAAGCCGCAGGTGGCCTACCGCGAGACGATCCGCAAGGCCGTCGAGCGTGTGGACTACACGCACAAGAAGCAGACTGGCGGTACCGGCCAGTTCGCCAAGGTGCAGATCGCGATCGAGCCGATCGAGGGCGGCGACGCCTCGTACGAGTTCGTGAACAAGGTGACCGGTGGTCGCATCCCGAAGGAGTACATCCCTTCGGTCGACGCCGGTGCGCAGGAGGCCATGCAGTTCGGCATCCTCGCGGGCTACGAGATGACGGGCGTTCGCGTCACGCTCATCGACGGCGCCTACCACGAGGTCGACTCCTCCGAGCTCGCGTTCAAGATCGCCGGTTCGCAGGCCTTCAAGGAGGCCGCGCGCAAGGCCAGCCCCGTACTGCTCGAGCCGATGATGTCCGTCGAGGTCACCACGCCCGAGGACTACATGGGCGAGGTCATCGGTGACATCAACTCCCGACGTGGTCAGATCGAGGCCATGGAGGAGCGTGCCGGTGCCCGCGTCGTCAAGGGCCTGGTTCCGCTGTCGGAGATGTTCGGCTACGTCGGCGACCTCCGCAGCAAGACATCGGGTCGCGCGAGCTACTCGATGCAGTTCGACTCCTACGCCGAGGTTCCCCGGAACGTCGCCGAGGAGATCATCGCGAAGGCCAAGGGCGAGTAACTCACCCGAGTTCACGCCTTAGGCTTGACTCCGGAGCTTGCTGGGGCATTCCGTCACCATCGTGGCTGGAGTGCCCCGGGCCCCGGCTTTCCAGCAAAGATCACCTGGCGCCGATGAGTAAGGCGTACAGAACCACTCCACAGGAGGACCCCAGTGGCGAAGGCGAAGTTCGAGCGGACTAAGCCGCACGTCAACATCGGCACCATCGGTCACATCGACCACGGTAAGACGACCCTCACGGCCGCCATTACCAAGGTGCTGCATGACGCGTACCCGGACCTGAACGAGGCCTCGGCCTTCGACCAGATCGACAAGGCTCCTGAGGAGCGCCAGCGCGGTATCACCATCTCCATCGCGCACGTCGAGTACCAGACGGAGACGCGTCACTACGCGCACGTCGACTGCCCCGGTCACGCGGACTACATCAAGAACATGATCACGGGCGCGGCCCAGATGGACGGCGCCATCCTCGTGGTCGCCGCCACCGACGGCCCGATGCCGCAGACCAAGGAGCACGTGCTCCTGGCCCGCCAGGTCGGCGTTCCCTACATCGTCGTCGCCCTGAACAAGGCCGACATGGTGGACGACGAGGAGATCCTGGAGCTCGTCGAGCTCGAGGTGCGTGAGCTGCTCTCCGAGTACGAGTTCCCGGGCGACGACCTGCCGGTCGTCAAGGTCTCGGCGCTCAAGGCTCTCGAGGGTGACAAGGAGTGGGGCAACTCCGTCCTCGAGCTGATGAAGGCCGTCGACGAGGCGATCCCGCAGCCCGAGCGTGACGTCGACAAGCCGTTCCTGATGCCGATCGAGGACGTCTTCACGATCACCGGTCGTGGCACCGTCGTCACCGGTCGTATCGAGCGTGGTGTCCTCAAGGTCAACGAGACCGTTGACATCGTGGGCATCAAGCAGGAGAAGACCACCACCACGGTCACCGGCATCGAGATGTTCCGCAAGCTGCTCGACGAGGGCCAGGCCGGTGAGAACGTCGGTCTGCTGCTTCGTGGCATCAAGCGCGAGGACGTCGAGCGCGGCCAGGTCATCATCAAGCCGGGCTCGGTCACCCCGCACACCGAGTTCGAGGCGCAGGCGTACATCCTGTCCAAGGACGAGGGTGGCCGCCACACGCCGTTCTTCAACAACTACCGTCCGCAGTTCTACTTCCGTACGACTGACGTGACCGGTGTTGTGACCCTCCCCGAGGGCACGGAGATGGTCATGCCGGGCGACAACACTGAGATGAAGGTCGAGCTCATCCAGCCCGTCGCCATGGAAGAGGGCCTGAAGTTCGCCATCCGTGAGGGTGGCCGGACCGTGGGCGCCGGCCAGGTCACCAAGATCAACAAGTGAGCTTGTTGACTTGACCTGGTAGCTCAGCGAGCTGCTGAAAGGGCCCGTACGACTTCGGTCGTACGGGCCCTTTTGCTGCTGCTGGGGTTGCTGTTCTGGGGCGGCTGGAGAAGCCGTTGCATTCGCTGACGCGGCATCGGCATCTGTGGCCGGTGTCCGGCTCAGCGGCTGACGGCGATATTCCTTTGGAAGCGCTCATGCAGCGCGATACCGACCGAGACCGAGACATTGAGGGACTCGGTGGAATCGATCATCGGGATGGAAACCGTTGTGGCGGACGTCTTCTTGAACAATTCGGAAGGGCCGCCCTTCTCGCTGCCGAACAACAGGGCCAGCCGGTCCTGGTTGCCGCCGAGGTCTTTGACGGTGAGTTCACCGCCCGCTTCGAACGCCATCAACGGCATTCCGCTGTCGTGGACGAAGGCGGCCGCTTCCTCGCGACTGGCGAGAACGACGGGAAGGGAGAAGACGTAGCCCCGGCTGGCCCTCAGCAGACGCCGGTCGGCGATGCTGGTGAGATCGCTGTCGACCAGGACGATTCCCGAGGCCCCCATCGCGAGGGAAGTCCGCACGATCGCGCCGATGTTCCCGACGATCTTCACGCCGTCGAGAACGACGACGTCTCCGCCGCGCTCCGCGATGTCACTGAACCGAGCCGGCCGGGGGACGCGTGCGATACCGAATGTCTTGGCCTTTCGCTCCCCTTTGAACAGCTGATTGACGATCGACGATTCAACGAGGCGGACCGGCACATTTCGCTGCCGGCACAGGTCGAGCAGTTCGGGAGAGAACGGAATGCTGTCGCTGCCGTACACCTCGATGAATTCCACCCCCGCTGCCAGGCATTGCATAAGGGGTTCGGTGTCCTCGATCAATACCGTCTTGATGCTGGATCTCGACGGCTTGGTGACGTCGAGAATTCGCTGCATCGCGGGATCGGAAAGGGAAGTGATGGTGGCCAGCTCGTTCATGTGCCGATCCTAACAGCGCTGTGTAACGGCGAATATCGACGAAAAGTGCGTGCGCCGTTCACTCCGTGCGGCGTCACTGCAAGGAGCACTCGGCCCAGACCGTCTTACGCGGGGGCAGGTCCTGCGTGACGCCCCAGCGGTCGGCCAGGGCCTCGACGAGGAGGAGCCCGCGGCCGGACTCGGCCTCGGAGGAGGGCTGTTGAGGGTCGGGAAGCGGTCGGTCTCCGCGTGTGTCGGTCACTTCGATACGAAGGGTGCCGCCGGTCACGTAGAGCGCGAGCCGGAAGTCGCGGCCGGGTACGCGGCCGTGCGTCGCCGCGTTGGCCGCCAGCTCGGCCACGATGTGGCTCGCTGCCTCCAACGGCAGCCCCCAGGAACGGAGTTGCTCGGTCGCGAGCAGTCGGGCCAGGCGGGCGCCGCGCCGGGTGGAGGAGAGCTGCACGGTGAACCGGCGTGCGGTGGCGGGGACTTGAGCGGTTTCGGCGTTCATGTGACTCAGAGTGCCGGAGGTTGCCTACGCTGAGCTGCGATGACGCCTGTGCGTACCGGGACTGTCCCGCCGTTGTCTCGTTCTGTCTCGGCTGTCTTGGGTGTCGTACGGGTACGGGTGGGCGTTGGAGGTGGGTGGGCATGAGTAGCGAGGGTGTGGACGAGGCGGGCTGGGACCTCGAACCGGGGGACGAGAGCGCGCCGTTGGTGGAGGCCGTGGGGCGGCTGGTGAAGTTCTGCCGGGAGGCCTGCGGGATGCGGGTGGCCGACCTCGCCGATGCCATGGGGTACGGCGAGGACATGATCCGCAAGATCGAGCGCGGGGCTCGGATTCCCCGCCCGGAGTTCCTGGAGCAGGCGGATGAACTCCTCAACGCGAATGGGCGCCTCAAGTGGTTCGTGGAGGACATGCGGAGGGCTCGATATCCCAAGAAAGTGCGGGAGTTGAAGGCGTTGGAGGATCGGGCGGTCGAGCTTCTCCTCTACAGCAACCACAACATCCATGGGCTGTTGCAGACGCCGGAGTACGCGAAGGCTCTGTTCGAGACGCGGCAGCCCCCGTCTTCGACGGACGTGGTGGAGCGGGAGACCGCCGGGCGCATGGCCCGTAAGACGATCTACGACCGGGACCCCGCCCCAATGCTTGGGTTCGTCCAGGAACAGGTGACGCTGGAACGCCCCATCGGGGGCAGGATGGTGTTGCGTCGGCAGCTCGAACACATGCTGGAGATCGCGGAGTTTCGGAACGTCACGCTCCAGGTCATGCCGACCGACCGAGAGGATCATGCTGGGATGCAGGGCCTGATCGAGGTGCTGAAGTTCGCGGACGGTACAGGCGTCGGACGTTCCGATGGCGCGTTCAACGGACGCCCGGTCTCCAACCTCAGGGATCTTCGTATCCTGGAACTGCGGTATGGCATGATCCGCGCGCAGGCTCTCACTCCGAGGGAGTCGCTGGCCTTCATCGAGCGCACGCTGGGAGAACTATGAGCGCCCCGGAACTCCACTGGTTCAAGAGCAGCTACAGCAGCAGCAGTGAGCCCGGCGACTGCGTCGAGGTCGCGCTGGACTGGCGCAAGAGCAGCTACAGCAGCAGCGAAGTCGGCGACTGCGTCGAGATAGCCCCCACCCCCTCCACCATCCACGTCCGCGACTCCAAGAACACCCAGGGCCTCCACCTCGACTTCGCCCCCACCGCCTGGGCCGACTTCGTCTCGTACGCCTCCGAGAGCTGACGCCCGATCAGTACAACGTCGGGATCTCGCCGCCCTCAACTCTCCTCAGCGTGACCCCCGACAGGCCGCGCAGCCGACGCTCCGCGACCGCCGCGAGACGATCCGGAGCCGGTGGGTTGAGGCCCAGGCCAATGGCGTAGCGGAGCGGGTCCCTGGTGAAGGGCCGGGGCCAGGCATGGGTGGCCGGAGCCGCGTCCGACAGGTCGGTCAGCAAGGCCCGCATCCTGCCCCGTACCCGGCCCTCGTCAGCGCCAGGGCCCACCGTCACGACCGCCCAGGCCGCGTGGCGGCGGTGCAGCGGGGGAGGGGACAGCAGCTCGGGCCACGGGAACGGGTCCGCGGTCGAGTCCAGCAACTCCCAGGCGCGGAACAGCTCTTGGGTGATGAGGTCTCGCATGCCCGCAGTGACCTGGTCCGTGCAGGGGCGGACCGGATCGGACGGCGTCGTGATCGTGAGGGGGAGCGCCTGACGACCCCCTTCGCCCGGTTCGCCCACCGGGTCGCGCCAGTCCCAGGCCGCCCACGTCGCGAAGAAGTGCCGTAGGAGATCGGCCGGGGGCAGGTCGCCGGCCTCGCTCGCGGTACGGGCCGCCAGGACGGACCAGGCCAGGCCCGGCAGCCCGCCGAACGGTGCCGAATCCAGGCCGCGTGCCTTCGCCCACGCCTTGACCTGCGTGGCCAGCCGGGCAAAGGCCGGTCCGTGAGCGCCGACCGAGGCGAGGAGTGCGTCGGCGTCGCTCACCGCACTGAGCGCGATCGCCGCCGCCTCGCCCAGTTCGGCCCGGCGGTTCACCGCCTCCGTGGGGTCCATCGATCCGGTGGTCACGACGACCACGTCCACGTCTAGCCCGTCGAGCCACAACCGCAGGCCGGGTACGCGCGCCCCGACCACTTCCCGTACGTCGCTCGCCTCGGGCAGGGCCTCGGTCAACTCCGCCTGTACGGCGGCGAGTTCGATCGTGCCGGGAAGCGCCGCCACCAGGTCCAGGTCCGCACCCGGCAGCGCGCAGCCCATGCGCCGGGAGCCGACGACGTGTACGACGCCACCGGGGAGGGCCTGCGCGATGCGGTGGGTGATGCGGTCGGCCACAGCGGTGTCGGCCACGTCCATGTCGGCGGCGTCGTACCCGTCCCCATACCCGTAGTCCACGCCCGTATCGCCGGCGTCGTACCCGTAGTGCTCGGCAGCCTCGTACCCGTAGTGCGGGGCATCCTCCGCCCACCGCACCGCTCCCGTGCCCAACGTCACCGTCGCTCGCAACCGCATCGGTTCGTCCCCGCGCCGCGACAGCAGCGCCAGCTCGCCGATCCGGACCGGCATGGGGGTGAGCCGGGCCTCGCAGGCGGCGGCCAGGGTGTTCGGGTCGGTGGTGCGGCCCAGGCTCAGGTGCGGGGTGAAGCCCGCGTGGCGGCTGCGGCAGTGAGGGAAGTGGCGTACGAGGGTGCGGTGCAGCTCGGCCCATGGCTCCTCGTCGGCCGCCGTCGGGTCGAGCCACACCGTCGCGTAGTCCCGGTGGCCGAACCAGTGCACGCCCTCCAGCCGGGCGTCGAAGGGAGCCGTCCTGGCCGCCGCGAGCACGGATGCCGCCTGCTCGAAGGCGTGTTCCGGTACGAAGCCGAAGAGGACGTTCACGTGCGGGGGCCAGCGGTGGATCTGCGGGTCGTGGTTCCGGCGAATGTCCTGGAGGGGCGGCCACAGCTCCTGGGGCGGGATCCACGCCAGGGCCGTACGGGGAGTCGGCTGCGCGTCGAGAACGTCGTACGCCCCCGGCTCAGCCGAGTCCGCCGAGTCCGCCGTCAACTCGACCCGCACCCCGTAGTGATCGGAGATGTGGAGGCCGTCGGCCGAGGGTGTGTCGCCGTAGATCTCGGCCCGCCGTACCCGCAGGCCCTCCGCGCGCAGCAGCACCCGGTCCAGTCGGGAGGCCCGGCCGGTCAGGGAGGAGACCGCGGCCAACTGGTTGGCGCCCGGGTCGAACGTCGGCGTCCGGTCGTCGGCGCCGTGCGCCTCGCTCCACGCGTCCCGCAGGCCCAGTGTCAGCTGCGGTGTGTCCCCGCCGTCGTTGAAGTCGCCCATCAGGACAAGGCCGTCCTCCAGGGCCGCCAACCCCTCGGCGATACGGGCGAGTTCGGCCTCGCGTCTGTCGGCACCGTTCTCGGAGTGGTCGCTGCTGAGGTGGGTCGCGGCGACGACGAGGGGCCGGGTGCCCGTCTCCACGACGAGGGCGGTCACCGCCTTGTGCGGGCCCAGCGCGTGGTGGGCCGCCTCGCGGACGGGCAACCGGCTCAGGAGCAGCAGACCGCAGTCGTCCACGTCCCGGCCCCGGGGATCCGTGCCGAGCGTCCAGTCCGCCCGGACCCACGGCTCCCGCAGCAGCATGCCCAGCAGCTCCGCCTCGACCTCCTGCAGCGCGATCACGTCCACATCGGCATCGTGCAGGGCCCGCAGGAGCAGCGGTCTGCGCCGGGCGCTGTCGATCCGGTCGGCGTCGTACCGGTCCCAGAGGGTGTTCCAGGTCAGCACCCGTACACCGCCGGGGTGGTGACCGGGTACGGTGCCGCGCGGCGAGCGCACGGGGCGCCACTCCTCGCCGTCCCACGCGTACGGCATACGGGCCTCGAAGAACGGCGCCCGGAGCCGCCGCGCCTCCCGCACCCGCCCGGCCTCCGTCGCGTCGATCCGGTCCACGCCCGTGGTCCGGTCCCACACCACCTCGCCGTCGGCCTCGAAGAACAGCACCCGGTGCCACGGGATCTCGCCGCCGGGCACGAAGGCGGGCAGCGGAACGCGCTTGGGATCGGCGCCGCGCTGCAGCACGCCCAGCACGAAGCGGGCCGGGTCGAAGCGCGCGTCCCAGCGCACCCGGTGATAGATCTCCTCGCTTGTGCGCACCGGTCAGACCTCCTCCTCGACGGTCCCGCTCGCTCCGATGTACCAGGTGCGGTGCGCGTCGCCCGCGTATGGCGGGCCGAAGCGGCGCAGCTGGGCAGTGAGCACCCCGGGTGGCACCGGGTGCTCGCGGCGGGCGTTGCGCCGTATCAGCTCGTGCTCGTCGACCAGGACCACGGCGTGGGTGAGCAGGGCGTCGCGGCGGTGGGCGATCGCGTGGACGAGCGAGCGCTGCTGCTTGTTGAGGGACGTGGCGTCCCACACCACGGTCCCTCCGGCGGCCAGGGCGGTGTCCAGGCGGCCGAGACCCTCGCGCAGGACGTCCGCGTTCGTCCGCTGGTCGGCGCGTGAACCGCGGGCCTCGCGCAGGTCGTCGAGGGAGATGTACGCGTCCACGCCTGGAAGCCCCCGGGCGAAGGTGCTCTTGCCGCTGCCCGCGGGGCCGACCGTCTGGATCAGCTTGGGGAAGGCGCCGGAGCGCCAGCGCCACGTGGCGGCGACCGCCTCGTCGAGACCGTGGATCCGCCCCCGCGCGTACGCCTCGCGTGCCTCGGCCCGGCAGCGGACGGCCGCGTCGCCCGGCAGCCCGGCGAAGGCCTCCTGCAGCCCACCCTCGTCCAGGCCGCCGCCGATGTCCTCGACGTGCAGGGCCGACCACTCCACCTGCTCGCGTGCCTCGTCCGTGTCCGCCGTGGCCCGGGCGACCGCGTGCAGGAGACCGAGATCGGCTGCGTACGACAGCCGCACCAGGCCGGCCCGCCGGTCCTCGTCCGGATACGGCCGGTGCAGCGCGGGGTGCAGTCCGACGAGGTCCGCGACCCGGCGTGCGAGCGGCATGTCCGCCGCGGCGATCTTTGCCGCGATCCGTGCCCGCCGGCCTCCGTGCAGCAGCGCGGCAAGTACGCCGGCGAGCCGGTCGTCCCCGGACCGCCCCGCCAGATCGAGTCGGGCGACGACCTCGGAATCCCCCTCGCCGGCCAGCCCCACCGCACGCATCAGGGCATCCACGTCGACCGCCGCTCCCGAACGCACCGCCCACAGGGCGGCCCTCGCCCCGAGCCCGTTCTCCACGACGGCCGCGTGCATCCAGTGCGTGTCCGTCCGCACATGCCCGGCCCGCACCCACTTGGCGACCCGCTGCCCGAACTCCTGCGCGCCGAAGGCGGCGACGGCCCGGACGACGTATCCCTCCTGCCGTACGGGATCCAGCCGCAGCGCCCGCAGCACACGCTCGTCGAACACGCCCCGCCACAGCACGCGCGGCACGGGAATGCCGAGCCCGCGCAGATACGTGACCGTCCGGTCCCAGTCCAGGCAGCGGCCGTCCGCGTCCCACACCGAGAAGCCGTAGAACCAGCTGTCCAGGTCCTCGTACGCGATCGAATGCCGGGCGTACATGTTCTCCCCGCACACGCGCCAGCCCTCGGGGATGGCAGGACCGATGCGCCCCTGGAGCGCCTTGACCCAGGCCCGGGAGGGGTGGTGGGCCGAGTCGAGCGAGCGGGCGTGCAGGCCGTCGGCGTACAACGTGGTGTTCTCGCCGTCGAGCTTCTCGGTGACGACGACCTCGCGTCCCCGCAGACCCGACAGGTCCGTGACCCGGAGATCGTCCGCGGTGGCGCCGGGCGACCAGGGCAGATGCCGGGTTCGTGGGTAGTGCGTACGCATGCTGAACGCTCCCCCCGTGGCAACCGCTGTACCTGATCAGCGTAGGAGCGCAGGGGAGGGGCGAGCGAGCGGATTAGCGGCGGCTCAGGGCCCGACCGACTCGGGCTCAGACGGTCCCAGGTTTGACGCACGTCGCTCCCCGGGTACCCTCTACCGCTCGATTGGCCAGCGCAGTGGCCCGTATGGCAGACTGTCCGGGTTGCTCGGTTGAGTGCCGATGCTGCGCGCCTCCCGCCGGGAGGACCGGAAGCGAGTCCCACAGTACTCGTCGTCTTAACTGCCCCTCAGGGCAGCGCTGAGGCGGACGTACGGGAATCTTCCGGGAAGTGTCAGCGGGGTACCGGCCAGGCGCCCGGTGGGTGTCTCACCCTCGGATCCGCGGTCGATGATCGCACCCCCTAGCAGGGAATCCCTTTGTGGATATCTGTGTCAGTGAGGGAGCGACACGCCCGACCGCGTGGGTCGGAGGATGAAGACGCGGACCTTCCGAGTCGCCAGAGCGTTTATTGAGAGACAGGACTACGGAGTAGCCATGGCGGGACAGAAGATCCGCATCCGGCTCAAGGCCTACGACCACGAGGTCATCGACTCCTCGGCGAAGAAGATCGTCGAGACGGTGACGCGTACTGGTGCGTCGGTCGCGGGCCCGGTGCCGCTGCCCACTGAGAAGAACGTGTACTGCGTCATCAAGTCGCCGCACAAGTACAAGGACTCGCGCGAGCACTTCGAGATGCGTACGCACAAGCGCCTGATCGACATCCTCGACCCGACGCCCAAGACCGTTGACTCTCTGATGCGACTCGACCTCCCGGCCGGTGTCGACATCGAGATCAAGCTCTAAGGGCCGGTGATCTGAGAATGGCTAAGCAGATCAAGGGCATCCTGGGCGAGAAGCTCGGCATGACGCAGGTGTGGGACGAGAACAACCGGGTTGTTCCCGTCACCGTCGTCAAGGCCGGGCCGAACGTCGTCACCCAGGTCCGTACGAACGACACCGACGGCTACGAGTCCGTGCAGATCGCCTTCGGCGAGATCGACCCGCGCAAGGTGAACAAGCCCCTCAAGGGCCACTTCGCCAAGGCCGACGTGACCCCCCGCCGCCACCTCGTGGAGATCCGCACCGCGGACGCCAGCGAGTACACGCTCGGGCAGGAGATCACCGCCGAAACCTTCGAGGCCGGCGTGAAGGTCGACGTCACCGGCAAGAGCAAGGGCAAGGGCTTCGCCGGTGTCATGAAGCGTCACAACTTCAAGGGCCTCGGCGCCGGTCACGGCACCCAGCGCAAGCACCGCTCTCCCGGCTCCATCGGTGGCTGCGCCACCCCGGGCCGTGTGTTCAAGGGCCTCCGCATGGCGGGTCGTATGGGCAACGAGCGGGTCACCACCCAGAACCTGACCGTCCACGCCGTTGACGCGGAGAAGGGTCTGCTGCTCATCAAGGGCGCGGTTCCCGGTCCGAACGGCGGCCTCGTCCTGGTCCGCACCGCGGCCAAGGGGGCCTGAGGTAACGATGAGCACTGTTGACATCATTTCGCCGGCAGGCGACAAGACCGGGACGGTCGAGCTCCCCGCGGAGATCTTCGACGTTGAGAAGGTCAGCATCCCGCTGATCCACCAGGTCGTCGTCGCCCAGCTGGCCGCTGCCCGTCAGGGCACGCACAAGACCAAGACCCGCGGCGAGGTTCGTGGTGGCGGTAAGAAGCCTTACCGCCAGAAGGGCACCGGGCGTGCGCGCCAGGGCTCGACCCGCGCTCCGCAGTTCGCCGGTGGTGGCGTCGTGCACGGTCCCGTGCCGCGTGACTACTCGCAGCGGACCCCGAAGAAGATGAAGGCCGCGGCCCTGCGCCACGCCCTCACCGACCGGGCCCGCAACAACCGCATCCACGTCGTCACCGGCGTGGTCGAGGGCGAGATCTCCACCAAGGCCGCGAAGACTCTGCTGGGCAAGATCAGCGAGCGCAAGAACCTGCTCCTGGTCATCTCCCGCGAGGACGAGCAGGGCCTGCTCTCCGCCCGCAACCTGCCCCAGGTGCACATCCTGGAGCCGGGCCAGCTGAACACGTACGACGTTCTCGTCTCGGACGACGTGGTCTTCACCCAGGCCGCCTTCGAGTCCTTCGTGTCCGGCGCACCTTCTGCTGCGGAGAACACCGACACTGAAGGGAGCGAGGTCTGATGGCTATCCGTCACCCCTCCATCGCCTCGAAGGCCGCGAAGAAGGCCAAGGAGGCGCGCGTCAAGAAGGCGCGTCGCCACGCCACCGAGGGCAAGAACACCGTCGAGACGCCGCTGAGCAAGTCGTACACGGACCCCCGTGACGTACTGATCAAGCCGGTCGTCTCCGAGAAGAGCTACGCGCTCCTCGACGAGAACAAGTACACGTTCATCGTCGACCCGCGCAGCAACAAGACCCAGATCAAGCAGGCCGTCGAGACGGTCTTCGAGGTCAAGGTCACCGGGGTCAACACGATCAACCGCCAGGGCAAGCGCAAGCGGACCCGCACTGGTTTCGGCAAGCGTGCCGACACCAAGCGCGCGATCGTGACCCTTGCCGAGGGCGACCGTATCGACATCTTCGGCCAGGCCTCCTAACGGAGTGCCCTGGTCCGATATCGGACGAGGACTGAGAAATGGGAATCCGCAAGTACAAGCCGACTACGCCGGGCCGCCGTGGCTCCAGCGTCGCCGACTTCGTCGAGGTCACGCGGTCCACGCCGGAGAAGTCGCTGGTTCGCCCGCTGCACAGCAAGGGCGGCCGTAACAATTCCGGTCGTGTGACCGTGCGCCACCAGGGTGGTGGCCACAAGCGCGCCTACCGCGTCATCGACTTCCGTCGCCATGACAAGGACGGCGTGCCGGCGAAGGTCGCGCACATCGAGTACGACCCCAACCGCACCGCGCGCATCGCGCTGCTGCACTACGCCGACGGCGAGAAGCGCTACATCCTCGCCCCGCGCAACCTGCAGCAGGGCGACCGTGTGGAGAACGGTCCCGGGGCCGACATCAAGCCCGGCAACAACCTGGCGCTCCGCAACATCCCGGTCGGTACCACGATCCACGCGATCGAGCTCCGTCCCGGTGGCGGCGCCAAGTTCGCCCGCTCCGCCGGTGCCTCCGTGCAGCTGCTCGCGAAGGAGGGCACGATGGCCCACCTTCGTATGCCGTCCGGTGAGATCCGCCTGGTCGACGTGCGCTGCCGCGCCACCGTCGGTGAGGTCGGCAACGCCGAGCAGTCGAACATCAACTGGGGCAAGGCCGGCCGCAAGCGCTGGCTGGGCGTCCGCCCGACCGTTCGCGGTGTGGCGATGAACCCGGTTGACCACCCCCACGGTGGTGGTGAGGGCAAGACCTCCGGTGGTCGCCACCCGGTCAGCCCCTGGGGCCAGAAGGAAGGACGTACTCGTTCGCCCAAGAAGGCCTCGAACAAGTACATCGTCCGCCGCCGCAAGACGAACAAGAAGCGCTAGGAGCGGGTTTAGATGCCGCGCAGTCTCAAGAAGGGGCCCTTCGTCGACGACCACCTGATCAAGAAGGTGGACGCCCAGAACGAAGCCGGTTCCAAGAACGTCATCAAGACCTGGTCCCGTCGCTCGATGATCGTCCCGGCCATGCTGGGCCACACGATCGCGGTGCACAACGGCAAGACCCACATCCCGGTGTTTGTCACCGAGTCCATGGTCGGCCACAAGCTCGGCGAGTTCTCGCCGACGCGCACCTTCCGGGGTCACGTCAAGGACGACCGGAAGTCGAAGCGCCGCTAAGGCGGGGTGAATGACCATGACAGACACTGAAGGGACAACCATGGAAGCCAGGGCCCAGGCGCGGTACATCCGCGTCACGCCCATGAAGGCCCGCCGAGTGGTGGACCTCATCCGTGGCATGGACGCCACGGAGGCTCAGGCGGTCCTGCGTTTCGCCCCGCAGGCCGCGAGCGTGCCGGTCGGCAAGGTGCTGGACAGCGCCATTGCCAACGCCGCGCACAACTACGACCACACCGACGCCGACAGCCTCTTCATCTCCGAGGCGTACGTCGACGAGGGCCCGACCCTGAAGCGGTTCCGTCCGCGTGCCCAGGGCCGTGCCTACCGGATCCGCAAGCGGACCAGCCACATCACCGTGGTCGTCAGCAGCAAGGAAGGAACCCGGTAATGGGCCAGAAGGTTAACCCGCATGGGTTCCGGCTCGGCATCACCACGGACTTCAAGTCCCGTTGGTACGCCGACAAGCTGTACAAGGACTACGTCAAGGAAGACGTCGCCATCCGTCGGATGATGACGTCCGGCATGGAGCGCGCCGGTATCTCGAAGGTGGAGATCGAGCGCACCCGTGACCGTGTGCGGGTGGACATCCACACCGCGCGTCCGGGCATCGTCATCGGCCGCCGTGGCGCCGAGGCCGACCGCATCCGCGGTGACCTCGAGAAGCTCACGGGCAAGCAGGTCCAGCTGAACATCCTCGAGGTCAAGAGCCCCGAGACCGACGCTCAGCTGGTTGCTCAGGCCGTTGCCGAGCAGCTGTCCTCCCGCGTCTCCTTCCGTCGCGCCATGCGTAAGAGCATGCAGGGCACGATGAAGGCCGGCGCCAAGGGCATCAAGATCCAGTGTGGTGGCCGTCTCGGCGGCGCCGAGATGTCCCGCTCGGAGTTCTACCGCGAGGGCCGCGTGCCCCTGCACACGCTCCGCGCGAACGTCGACTACGGCTTCTTCGAGGCCAAGACGACCTTCGGCCGCATCGGTGTGAAGGTCTGGATCTACAAGGGCGACGTCAAGAACATCGCCGAGGTCCGCGCCGAGAACGCCGCCGCCCGCGCCGGCAACCGTCCGGCCCGTGGCGGCGCCGACCGCCCGGCCCGTGGCGGTGGCCGCGGTGGCGAGCGTGGCGGTCGCGGTCGCAAGCCGCAGCAGCAGTCCGCGCCGGCTGCCGAGGCCCCCAAGGCCGAGGCTCCCGCCGCTGCCGCTCCGGCTGAGAGCACTGGAACGGAGGCCTGACCGACATGCTGATCCCTCGTAGGGTCAAGCACCGCAAGCAGCACCACCCCAAGCGCCGCGGCCAGGCCAAGGGTGGTACGACGGTTGCGTTCGGCGAGTACGGCATCCAGGCCCTCACGCCGGCGTACGTGACGAACCGCCAGATCGAGGCGGCTCGTATCGCGATGACCCGCCACATCAAGCGTGGCGGCAAGGTCTGGATCAACATCTACCCGGACCGTCCCCTCACGAAGAAGCCCGCCGAGACCCGCATGGGTTCCGGTAAGGGTTCGCCGGAGTGGTGGGTCGCGAACGTTCACCCGGGCCGGGTGATGTTCGAGCTGTCCTACCCGAACGAGAAGATTGCGCGTGAGGCGCTTACCCGCGCTGCTCACAAGCTTCCGATGAAGTGCCGCATTGTGCGGCGCGAGGCAGGTGAAGCGTGATGTCGGCCGGTACCAAGGCGTCCGAGCTGCGCGAACTGGGCGACGAGGAGCTTCTCGCGAAGCTTCGCGAGGCCAAGGAAGAGCTGTTCAATCTCCGCTTCCAGGCGGCGACCGGCCAGCTCGAGAACCACGGCCGTCTGAAGGCGGTCCGTAAGGACATCGCGCGGATCTACACCCTGATGCGTGAGCGCGAGCTGGGCATCGAAACGGTGGAGAGCGCCTGATGAGCGAGAACAACGTGACTGAAGAGACGAAGGCCGCGCGCGGCGCCCGTAAGACCCGTGAGGGTCTCGTCGTCAGCGACAAGATGGACAAGACCGTCGTCGTCGCCGTCGAGGACCGCGTCAAGCACGCGCTGTACGGCAAGGTCATCCGCCGTACGAACAAGCTCAAGGCGCACGACGAGCAGAACGCCGCCGGTGTCGGTGACCGGGTCCTCCTCATGGAGACCCGCCCGCTCTCGGCGACGAAGCGCTGGCGCATCGTGGAGATCCTCGAGAAGGCGAAGTAATCAAGCGGGGGTTCCACCCCCGCTGACCCCCGCTGGGGGCTCCGCCCCCAGGCCCCCGGGCCGGGGGGCGAAAGCCCCAGCAAAGGGATCCGGCGCCAGGCCCGATGGCCTGCGGCCGGACCGGCTGGGGCACTGTCCCAGGCCCCTCGGGGCCGGTGGGGCGGAAGCCCCGCGGCCCCCGCAAGGTGGCGCCGCCGGCCCTCGGGCCCGGCGGCGCCGAGCCCCGGCGAGGGTTTTCGCCTCTAGAGGCACATGTAATTCCTGCGGGAGCAACTCGCAGGACGGTTCCGCCAGGCTCTCCGGGCCAACCCCCGGAGGGAACCGGCAGACAAACAGGAGATAGACGTGATCCAGCAGGAGTCGCGGCTGCGTGTCGCCGACAACACGGGAGCGAAGGAAGTCCTTTGCATCCGTGTGCTCGGTGGCTCCGGTCGCCGCTACGCGGGCATCGGTGACGTCATCGTCGCCACCGTCAAGGACGCGATCCCCGGTGGCAACGTGAAGAAGGGTGACGTCGTCAAGGCGGTCATCGTTCGCACCGTCAAGGAGCGCCGCCGTCCGGACGGCTCGTACATCCGCTTCGACGAGAACGCCGCTGTCATTCTCAAGAACGACGGCGACCCTCGCGGCACCCGTATCTTCGGCCCCGTGGGCCGTGAGCTGCGCGAGAAGAAGTTCATGAAGATCATCTCCCTCGCGCCGGAGGTGCTGTGAGCATGAAGATCAAGAAGGGCGACCTGGTCCAGGTCATCACCGGCAAGGACAAGGGCAAGCAGGGCAAGGTCATTGCCGCTTACCCGCGCGACGAGCGTGTTCTGGTCGAGGGTGTCAACCGGGTCAAGAAGCACACCAAGGCCGGTCCGACCGCTCGCGGTTCGCAGGCCGGCGGCATCGTCACGACCGAAGCGCCGATCCACGTCTCCAACGTCCAGCTGGTCGTTGAGAAGGACGGCAAGAAGGTCGTCACGCGTGTCGGTTACCGCTTCGACGACGAAGGCAACAAGATCCGCGTTGCCAAGCGGACGGGTGAGGACATCTGATGACTACCACCACCGCTCCGCGTCTGAAGCAGAAGTACCGCGAGGAGATCGCGGGCAAGCTGCGTGACGAGTTCAAGTACGAGAACGTCATGCAGATCCCCGGCCTCGTCAAGATCGTGGTCAACATGGGTGTGGGCGACGCCGCCCGCGACTCCAAGCTGATCGAGGGCGCCATCCGCGACCTCACCACGATCACCGGTCAGAAGCCGGCCGTCACCAAGGCCCGTAAGTCCATCGCGCAGTTCAAGCTGCGCGAGGGCCAGCCGATCGGTGCCCACGTCACGCTCCGTGGCGACCGCATGTGGGAGTTCCTGGACCGCACCCTGTCGCTCGCGCTCCCGCGCATCCGCGACTTCCGTGGTCTGTCCCCCAAGCAGTTCGACGGCCGTGGCAACTACACCTTCGGTCTCACGGAGCAGGTCATGTTCCACGAGATCGACCAGGACAAGATCGACCGCGTCCGGGGTATGGACATCACCGTGGTCACCACGGCGACCAACGACGCTGAGGGCCGCGCGCTCCTCCGTCACCTCGGCTTCCCCTTCAAGGAGGCGTAAGCGAGATGGCGAAGAAGGCTCTGATTGCCAAGGCTGCTCGTAAGCCCAAGTTCGGTGTACGTGGCTACACGCGCTGCCAGCGCTGTGGTCGTCCGCACTCCGTGTACCGCAAGTTCGGCCTCTGCCGCGTGTGCCTTCGTGAGATGGCTCACCGTGGCGAGCTGCCGGGCGTGACCAAGAGCTCCTGGTAATCCCCCAAATAGGGGATCGTCAGGGCTCTCGGTAAGTAAAGGGTTCGGTCAGGGGCCCACCCCTCCATGGCTTAGGCTAGGAGGGTTGGGCGCCTGACGCCCGTACGACTTACTACGCCGTAGGTCCACCGCGCCGCACCCGTCCCGTCTCGGATCGGGGAGAGGGATGGCGCACCAGGAAACCCCGGCGAGAGAGGCCGAAGGCCAATTCATGACCATGACTGATCCGATCGCAGACATGCTGACGCGTCTGCGTAACGCGAACTCGGCATACCACGACACCGTGGCTATGCCGCACAGCAAGATCAAGTCGCACATCGCGGAGATCCTCCAGCAGGAGGGCTTCATCACGGGCTGGAAGGTCGAGGACGCCGAGGTCGGCAAGAACCTCGTTCTCGAGCTGAAGTTCGGCCCGAACCGTGAGCGCTCCATCGCGGGCATCAAGCGGATCTCCAAGCCCGGTCTCCGGGTGTACGCGAAGTCCACCAACCTGCCGAAGGTGCTCGGCGGCCTGGGCGTGGCGATCATCTCCACGTCGCACGGTCTCCTCACCGACAAGCAGGCCGGCAAGAAGGGCGTAGGCGGAGAAGTTCTCGCCTACGTCTGGTAGCGGAAGGGAACGGAGGAAACAGCTATGTCGCGCATTGGCAAGCTCCCCATCACGGTTCCCGCCGGCGTGGACGTCACCATCGATGGCCGTACGGTCCAGGTGAAGGGTCCCAAGGGCACCCTCTCCCACACCATCGCGGCGCCGATCGAGATCGCTAAGGGCGAGGACGGCGTGCTGAACGTCGTGCGTCCGAACGACGAGCGTCAGAACAAGGCCCTGCACGGCCTGTCCCGCACGCTGGTGGCGAACATGATCACCGGCGTGACCACGGGTTACGTGAAGAAGCTCGAGATCAGCGGTGTCGGTTACCGAGTCCTGGCGAAGGGTTCCAACCTGGAGTTCTCGCTCGGCTACAGCCACCCGATCCTGGTCGAGGCCCCCGAAGGCATCACCTTCAAGGTCGAGAACCCGACGCGGTTCTCGGTCGAGGGCATCGACAAGCAGAAGGTCGGCGAGGTTGCGGCCAACATCCGCAAGCTGCGCAAGCCCGACCCGTACAAGGCCAAGGGCGTCAAGTACGAGGGCGAAGTCATCCGCCGCAAGGTCGGAAAGGCGGGTAAGTAAGCCATGGCATACGGGCAGAAGATCGCCAAGGGCGACGCCTACAAGCGTGCTGCCATCAAGCGGCGTCACATCCGGATCCGTAAGAAGGTCTCGGGTACGGCTGAGCGTCCCCGCCTGGTCGTGACGCGCTCGAACCGCCACATCGTGGCCCAGGTGATCGACGACCTCAAGGGACACACCCTTGCGTCGGCGTCCACTCTGGACACCTCGATCCGCGGCGGAGAGGCCGACAAGTCCGCGCAGGCCAAGCAGGTCGGCGCCCTGGTCGCCGAGCGCGCCAGGGCCGCGGGCGTCGAGGCCGTCGTGTTCGACCGTGGTGGCAACCAGTACGCGGGGCGCATCGCCGCCCTGGCGGACGCCGCCCGCGAAGCCGGGCTCAAGTTCTGAGCCTGCCGTAGCTAGCGGAAACAGAGAGAGGTAAATCCAATGGCTGGACCCCAGCGCCGCGGAAGCGGTGCCGGTGGCGGCGAGCGGCGGGACCGGAAGGGCCGTGACGGCGGTGCGGCTGCCGCCGAGAAGACCGCGTACGTTGAGCGCGTCGTCGCGATCAACCGCGTCGCCAAGGTTGTGAAGGGTGGTCGTCGCTTCAGCTTCACCGCGCTGGTCGTGGTGGGCGACGGTGACGGCACCGTGGGTGTCGGTTACGGCAAGGCCAAGGAGGTGCCGGCCGCCATCGCCAAGGGTGTCGAGGAGGCCAAGAAGCACTTCTTCAAGGTCCCCCGTATCCAGGGCACCATCCCGCACCCGATCACGGGCGAGAAGGCCGCGGGCGTCGTCCTGCTCAAGCCGGCTTCCCCCGGTACCGGCGTTATCGCCGGTGGCCCGGTGCGTGCCGTGCTCGAGTGCGCCGGTGTTCACGACATCCTGTCGAAGTCGCTCGGCTCGTCGAACGCGATCAACATCGTGCACGCGACCGTGGCAGCCCTGAAGGGTCTGCAGCGTCCCGAGGAGATCGCGGCCCGCCGCGGTCTGCCCCTCGAGGACGTCGCTCCCGCGGCTCTGCTGCGTGCGCGTGCCGGGGCTGGTGCTGCGTAATGGCTCAGCTCAAGATCACGCAGACGAAGTCGTACATCGGCAGCAAGCAGAACCACCGTGACACCCTGCGTTCGCTTGGTCTCAAGAGGATCAACGACGTGGTCGTCAAGGAGGACCGCCCCGAGTTCCGCGGCATGGTGCACACCGTCCGCCACCTCGTGACGGTCGAGGAGGTCGACTGATCATGGCGGAGCAGAACCCGCTCAAGATCCACAACCTCCGTCCTGCCCCGGGCGCCAAGACCGCCAAGACCCGCGTCGGTCGTGGTGAGGCCTCGAAGGGTAAGACGGCCGGTCGTGGTACCAAGGGCACAAAGGCCCGCTACCAGGTTCCGGAGCGCTTCGAGGGCGGGCAGATGCCCCTCCACATGCGGCTCCCGAAGCTGAAGGGCTTCAAGAACCCGTTCAAGACCGAGTATCAGGTCGTGAACCTGGACAAGCTGGCCTCCCTCTACCCCGAGGGTGGCGAGGTCACGGTGGCCGATCTGGTCGCCAAGGGCGCCGTTCGCAAGAACAGCCTTGTCAAGGTCCTCGGCCAGGGCGAGATCTCCGTGGCACTCGAGGTGAAGGTCGACGCGGCCTCCGCCTCCGCCAAGGAGAAGATCACCGCCGCCGGCGGCACCGTCACCGAGCTCGTCTGAACTCCACGGACGCCTCGATGACTTGAGCGCACCCGACCGGGGATGCCCCACAAATGGGGCATCCCCGGTCTGTCGTTCCAAGGAAAGCTGTGTCGCCGGTATGGTGGCCAGCACTGCTCATTTTCGACTGGTGTGCCCACTGGGAACTCCAGGCCGCTTTTGACTGTTAGTTAGCTGTCCATTACTCGTCGAACCTCAAGACCGCCTCTGACGCAGTTGCGCGGGGGTCGCAGGAGGCACCGTGCTCACCGCGTTCGCCCGGGCGTTCAAGACGCCCGACCTGCGCAAGAAGCTGCTCTTCACGCTCGGCATCATTGTGATCTACCGGATCGGTACGCATATCCCGATCCCCGGTGTCGACTACAGGAACGTCCAGACCTGTATCGACAACGCCAACGCGAACCAAGGCATCTTCGGCCTGGTCAACATGTTCAGCGGCGGCGCGCTGCTGCAGATCACGATCTTCGCGCTGGGCATCATGCCGTACATCACGGCGAGCATCATTCTGCAGCTGCTGACCGTGGTGATCCCGCGTCTGGAAGCCCTGAAGAAGGAGGGCCAGTCCGGCACGGCGAAGATCACGCAGTACACCCGTTATCTCACGGTGGCGCTGGCCGTCTTGCAGGGCACCGGCCTGGTGGCCACCGCCCGCACGGGCGCGCTGTTCCAGGGCTGCCCGGTCGCCACGCAGATCGTGCCCGACCGCTCGATCTTCGTGACCACCACGATGGTCATCACCATGACCGCCGGTACGGCCACCGTCATGTGGCTCGGTGAGCTCATCACCGACCGCGGCATCGGCAACGGCATGTCGATCCTGATGTTCATCTCGATCGCCGCCACCTTCCCGTCCGCGCTGTGGGCCATCAAGCAGCAGGGCAACCTCGCGGGCGGCTGGATCGAGTTCGGGGTCGTGATCGCGGTAGGCCTGTTCATGGTCGGCCTGGTGGTCTTCGTCGAGCAGGCCCAGCGCCGTATCCCGGTCCAGTACGCGAAGCGGATGATCGGCCGCCGCTCCTACGGCGGCACGTCCACGTACATCCCGCTGAAGGTGAACCAGGCGGGCATCATCCCCGTGATCTTCGCCTCGTCACTGCTCTACATCCCGGCTCTGATCGCGCAGTTCTCGGGTGGAACTTCCGGCTGGAAGACCTGGATCGAGCAGAATCTCGCGGATCCGGGCGCGACGCCGCACATCATCCTCTACTTCTTCCTGATCATTTTCTTCGCGTTCTTCTACGTGGCGATCTCGTTCAACCCCGAGGAAGTCGCGGACAACATGAAGAAGTATGGTGGCTTCATCCCGGGCATCCGGGCTGGCCGACCGACCGCTGAGTACCTGGGATACGTACTCAACCGGATCACCTGGCCGGGTTCGCTGTACCTGGGGCTGATCGCTCTCGTGCCGACAGTGGCGTTGGCTGGCTTCGGCGCCAACCAGAACTTCCCGTTCGGCGGTACCAGCATCCTGATCATCGTGGGTGTGGGTCTGGAGACGGTGAAGCAGATTGAGAGCCAGCTCCAGCAGCGCAATTACGAAGGGTTCCTCCGCTGATGCGAATCGTCCTCGTCGGGCCGCCCGGTGCAGGCAAGGGAACGCAGGCCGCGTTTCTTGCCAAGAACCTGTCGATCCCGCACATCTCAACGGGCGACCTCTTCCGCTCCAACATCAACCAGCAGACGGAACTCGGCAAACTTGCCAAGTCCTACATGGACGCGGGGAACCTGGTACCGGACGAGGTCACCATCGGGATGGCGCGGGACCGCATGGAGCAGCCCGACGCCGTGAACGGCTTCCTGCTGGACGGCTTTCCGCGCAACGTCTCGCAGGCCGAGGCGCTGGACCAGGCGCTGAAGGCCGACGGGGTGGAGCTGAACGCGGTGCTGGACCTGGAGGTCCCCGAGGACGAGGTGGTCAAGCGCATCGCCGGCCGCCGCATCTGCCGCATGGACTCGAGCCATGTCTTCCACGTGGCGTACAGCCCGCCGAAGAAGGAAGGCGTCTGCGACGTCTGCGGCGGCGAGCTGTACCAGCGCGACGATGACTCCGAGGAAACCGTTCGCCGACGGCTCGAGGTCTACCACACGCAGACCGAGCCGATCATCGACTACTACCGGGCCCAGGGCCTGGTCGTGACGATCTCGGCGCTCGGCAAGGTGGACGAGGTCACCAAGCGGGCGATGGACGCGCTCAAGCGTGAGGACGACGAGAGCTCTGAGGACGACGAGAGCGCGTAGTCGTCCCGCTGGTTCGGCCGCGGTGCCCGTCAGGGTGCCGCGGCCGTACTGTTGTGTGTACGTGACGGTCAAGAAGACGGAGAGCGCAGGCCCCCATGGTGCAGATCAAGACCCCCGAGCAGATCGCCAAGATGCGTGAGGCGGGCCTTGTCGTCGCCGCCGTCCACAAGGCGACGCGTGAGGCGGCGGTGCCCGGGGCCACGACCAAGGATCTCGACGAGGTTGCCCGCAAGGTGCTGGACGAGCACGGGGCGAAGTCGAACTTCCTCGGGTACGGGGGCTTTCCCGCGACGATCTGCACCTCCGCGAACGAGGTCGTCGTCCATGGCATCCCCAGTGACGAGGTCGTTCTCAAGGACGGCGACATCATCTCCATCGACGCCGGTGCGATCGTGGACGGGTGGCACGGGGACGCGGCGTACACCGCCTTTGTGGGGAGTGGGCACGCTCCCGAACTCGTTGAGCTCTCGCGGGTGACCGAGGAGTCGATGTGGGCGGGGATCGCCGCGATGAAGGTGGGGCACCGGCTTGTCGATGTCTCCCGTGCCATTGAGACGTATATCCGGCGGCAGCCCAAGCCCGGCGGCGGGCGGTACGGGATCATCGAGGACTACGGCGGGCATGGCATCGGTACGGAGATGCACATGGACCCGCATCTGCTGAACTACGTCGAGCGGAAGCGGGGGAGGGGGCCGAAGCTGGTGCCCGGCTTCTGTCTTGCCATCGAGCCGATGGTGTCCTTGGGGACGGCGAAGACCGAGGTTCTCTCGGACGACTGGACTGTCATCACCACGGATGGCACGTGGTCGTCCCACTGGGAGCACTCGGTCGCCTTGACGGAGGCCGGTCCGCTCGTGCTGACGGCTCCGGACGGAGGTAAGGCGAAGCTCGCCGAGTACGGGGTTGTGGCTGCGCCTGATCCGCTGGGGTGACGGGGAGGGTTTTTCTTTCCCCAAGCCCGCGCCTTCCCGAAACTGGGGGCTGTGCCCCCAGGCCCCCCGGGGTTTGTTCGTCGGCCGCGGGCCGGTTGTGGCTGGTCGCGCAGTTCCCCGCGCCCCTTACGGGGCGCGCCCCCTGTCTACCCGCTTAAGGATCTTCCTGGGTGGGCAGGCTCCCAATTCGTGTTTCCGATGGCCCTGACGTAGACTGACTCGTCGGCTCTTGTGTACCCGCATGTCTGCATGCGGTTGTGTGGAGCCGATCAAGGTAGTCGATTCGAAGGGCGAAGCGTGGCCAAGAAGCAAGGTGCCATCGAGATCGAGGGCACTGTCGTCGAGTCTCTTCCGAACGCGATGTTCAAGGTCGAGCTCCAGAACGGCCACCAGGTCCTGGCACACATCAGCGGCAAGATGCGTATGCACTACATCCGCATCCTCCCTGACGACCGGGTCGTGGTGGAGCTGTCTCCGTACGACCTGACGCGTGGCCGGATCGTCTACCGGTACAAGTGAGTTTGGGCGAGTCCCGTACTTGCCTCGGCGGCCGGGAGGGTCGTCGTCGGACAGGCTCGACCTGTCAAACTCCCCGGAGCGATCCAGGAGAGAGTCTTCCTGATCCGTCAGGAAGAGAACTCCAACGGTACAAGTAGATCTTTGCGCCCCGCCTCCGCCTGGTGCGGTGGCACTGACCCGGAGAACCTCACCCAATGAAGGTCAAGCCGAGCGTCAAGAAGATCTGCGACAAGTGCAGGGTGATCCGCCGTCACGGTCGGGTCATGGTCATCTGCGAAAACCCGCGCCACAAGCAGCGCCAGGGCTGACGCACGACCAACCTTCTGCATCCGCAGACTTCGCGCGACGCAAGCAGTACATGTTCATACGCAGGGCCCGGATCCCATGTTTCAGCAAGGATCCGATACCCCCGGTCGGAGGCCGGGGACCCGGTTCGTACCGAATCTTGGAGTCCAAGAGTCTTTGGAGTTCGAGAGGACGGCGGGCGGGAGCCGGTTCTGCGGAAGACCTCCGAACGACAACTGGAGCCATTGAATGGCACGCGTTTCCGGTGTTGACATCCCGCGCGAAAAGCGCGTGGAGGTTGCCCTCACCTACGTGTTCGGCATCGGCCGGACCCTCTCGCAGAAGACGCTGGCCGAGACCGGCGTCAACCCGAACACCCGCGTTCGCGACCTCTCCGAGGAGGAGCTGGTCAAGATCCGCGAGTACGTGGACAACAACATCAAGACCGAGGGTGACCTCCGTCGTGAGGTTCAGGCCGACATCCGCCGCAAGGTGGAGATCGGCTGCTACCAGGGTCTGCGTCACCGTCGTGGCCTGCCCGTCCACGGTCAGCGCACCAGCACCAACGCCCGTACCCGCAAGGGTCCGCGTCGCGCCATCGCCGGCAAGAAGAAGCCGGGCAAGAAGTAGTCCTCAGCGGACAACGCTTCATCAGCGGTCTTCGCTGTAGGACCGACCACCTCCCCGTAGGAGTAATAGATGCCCCCCAAGGGTCGTCAGGGCGCTGCCAAGAAGGTGCGCCGCAAGGAAAAGAAGAACGTCGCTCACGGCCACGCGCACATCAAGAGCACGTTCAACAACACCATCGTTTCGATCACCGACCCCACCGGCAACGTGATCTCCTGGGCCTCCGCCGGCCACGTCGGCTTCAAGGGCTCGCGCAAGTCGACCCCCTTCGCCGCGCAGATGGCCGCCGAGTCGGCCGCCCGCCGCGCGCAGGAGCACGGCATGCGCAAGGTGGACGTGTTCGTCAAGGGCCCGGGTTCGGGTCGTGAGACCGCCATCCGTTCGCTTCAGGCGACCGGTCTTGAGGTCGGCTCCATCCAGGACGTCACGCCTACCCCGCACAACGGCTGCCGTCCGCCCAAGCGTCGTCGCGTCTGACGCCGCACCTTAAGGGCTTGCTGTGCCTCCGGTGCTTTTCGGCCGGGGGTGTGGGGGTTGGCCCCCACATGTAACAGCCGGGCGGTACGGCTCCGTAAAAGGGCCGTATCGCCCGTACCCTTGCAGTATCCCGCGCTCTGGCTGGCGCGGTTCCGTCGGGCGTCAAATAGCGGGCGTCCACGAAAAAAGGATCCACACATGCTGATTGCTCAGCGTCCCTCGTTGACCGAAGAGGTCGTCGACGAGTTCCGCTCCCGGTTCGTGATCGAGCCGCTGGAGCCGGGCTTCGGCTACACCCTCGGCAACTCCCTGCGTCGGACTCTCCTGTCGTCGATTCCCGGTGCGGCTGTCACCAGCATCCGTATCGACGGTGTCCTGCACGAGTTCACCACCGTGCCGGGCGTCAAGGAGGATGTCACCGACCTGATCCTCAACATCAAGCAGCTGGTCGTGAGCAGCGAGCACGACGAGCCTGTGGTGATGTACCTGCGCAAGCAGGGGCCGGGTCTGGTGACCGCCGCCGACATCGCGCCGCCGGCCGGTGTCGAGGTGCACAACCCGGATCTGGTTCTTGCCGCGCTCAACGGCAAGGGCAAGCTGGAGATGGAGCTGACCGTGGAGCGCGGTCGCGGCTACGTCTCCGCCGTGCAGAACAAGCAGGTCGGTCAGGAGATCGGGCGTATTCCGGTCGACTCGATCTACTCGCCGGTGCTCAAGGTCACGTACAAGGTCGAGGCCACGCGTGTCGAGCAGCGCACCGACTTCGACAAGCTGATCGTCGACGTCGAGACCAAGCAGGCGATGCGTCCGCGTGACGCGATGGCTTCCGCCGGTAAGACGCTGGTCGAGCTGTTCGGTCTGGCCCGTGAGCTCAACATCGACGCCGAGGGCATCGACATGGGTCCGTCGCCGACGGACGCCGCCCTCGCGGCCGATCTGGCGCTGCCGATCGAGGAGCTGGAGCTCACCGTTCGGTCGTACAACTGCCTCAAGCGTGAGGGCATCCACTCCGTGGGTGAGCTCGTGGCGCGTTCCGAGGCCGACCTGCTCGACATCCGTAACTTCGGTGCGAAGTCGATCGACGAGGTCAAGGCGAAGCTGAACGGGATGGGTCTGGCCCTGAAGGACAGCCCGCCCGGGTTCGACCCGACCGCTGCGGCGGACGCCTTTGGCGCCGACGACGACGCCGACGCCGGTTTCGTCGAGACCGAGCAGTACTAAGCGCTCCGCTGGAAGGCGGGTTCGAAACTGCGGGTCCGTCGTGGCTGGTCGCGCCCGCGCGGCGGAGCCGCAAATCGATACAGCCCCGCGCCCCTTACGGGGCGCGGGACCGCAGCGGACTGCGGGGTGCGCCCCGCGTGCAAGCCTCCGGGTTCACCCGGATCTCCGACGGGCGACCGCCCGCTCGGATACTGACCCCGGTACCTGATACGGCCGGGGCAGACACCTAGGAGAAGAACCATGCCGAAGCCCGCCAAGGGTGCCCGTCTGGGCGGCAGTGCCGCGCACGAGAAGCTGCTTCTTGCGAACCTTGCGAAGGCGCTGTTCGAGCACGGCCGTATCACCACGACCGAGGCGAAGGCCCGCCGGCTGCGGCCGTACGCCGAGCGTCTGGTCACCAAGGCGAAGAAGGGCGACCTTCACAACCGCCGTCAGGTGCTCCAGGTCATCACGGACAAGAGCATCGTGCACACGCTCTTCACCGAGATCGGCCCGCGGTACGAGAACCGTCCGGGTGGCTACACCCGTATCACCAAGATCGGTAACCGTCGGGGCGACAACGCGCCCATGGCTGTCATCGAGCTGGTGGAGGCGCTGACCGTGGCCCAGGAGGCCACCGGTGAGGCCGAGGCGGCCACCAAGCGTGCCGTCAAGGAGGACGCCTTCAAGAAGGAGGACACCCTCGAGAAGGAGGATGTTCTCAAGAAGGAAGACGTTCTCAAGAAGGACGAGGCCGCTGAGGCCGAGGCCGAAGAGGTCGTCGAGGACGCGAAGCCGGCTGCCGCCGAGGGCGACGAGTCCAAGGACGCCTGAGGTTTCACCTCGCGTCGAGCGGGTCCGCCCCTCCGGGGGCGGGCCCGTTTTCGTGTTCCTGAAAGGATCCAGGTGTGAGTGACGAGGTAGAGCCCGGGTTCGTACGGGTGCGGCTTGATCTTTCGTATGACGGGAGCGCGTTCTCCGGGTGGGCCAAGCAGGCTGGGGGGCGGCGGACCGTGCAGGGGGAGATCGAGGATGCGCTGCGTACGGTGACGCGGTCGCGGGAGACGACGTACGAGCTGACCGTGGCCGGGCGGACCGATGCCGGGGTGCATGCGCGGGGGCAGGTGGCGCATGTCGATCTGCCCGAGGGGCTGTGGGCCGAGCATCGGGAGAAGCTGCTCAAGCGGCTGGCCGGGCGGTTGCCGAAGGATGTGCGGGTGTGGTCGCTGCGGGAGGCGCCCAGCGGCTTCAACGCGCGGTTCTCGGCGGTCTGGCGGCGGTACGCCTATCGCGTGACCGACAACCCCGGTGGCGTCGACCCCTTGCTGCGCAGTCACGTCCTCTGGCACGACTGGCCGCTCGATGTCGACGCCATGAACGAGGCGGCGCGGCCGCTGCTCGGGGAGCACGACTTCGCGGCGTACTGCAAGAAGCGGGATGGAGCGACCACCATTCGTACGCTTCAGGAGCTGAGCCTGGCGCGGGGGACGGACGGGGTGATTACCGCCACAGTGCGGGCCGATGCCTTCTGCCACAACATGGTGCGGTCGTTGATCGGGGCGCTGCTGTTCGTGGGGGACGGGCACCGCGCTCCCGACTGGCCGGGGAAGGTGCTGGCCGCCGGGGTCCGGGACTCGGCGGTGCATGTCGTACGGCCGCACGGGCTGACGCTGGAGGAGGTCGGGTACCCGGCGGACGAGTTGCTGGCGGCGCGGAACAAGGAGGCGCGGAACCGGCGGTCGTTGCCGGGGGTGGGGTGCTGCTGAGCGGGAAGTCGCCTCTTATGCCCGCTGCGGCGGACAGGGAAACCCCTGCGTAACACGTATGTTCGGGCGTAACTGCTGAAACTCGGTTACGATGCCGCTGCTCGGCCTTGGGTTCGATTGGGTAGTGGCCGGGCTTGGGTGGGGGTAACGGGCTGGACCGGCCCGGGGGGTTTGTACATGAGTGCAGTGGGGACTGCTCGTGTTCCACAGAACCGACGTCGCAGGCGGGCGCCGCAGAGTCATGGGCTGCTGCCGCAGCCGCCGGACGACGCGGAGAAGTACTCGTACGCGCGCCGGTACCTGTGGGTGCTGACGATCGGCTCGCTGATCAGCTTCGCGTGCCTGGCGATGAGCCAGTTTCTGTTCACGGCGTCGAGCCCTTGGTTCTGGCTGACGCTGCCGCTGCTGGCGTTCATCATCGCGGACTACCTGATCTCGCTGTATCTCGACGGGCTCAGCAAGGACTTCGACCTCAAGGCACACAAGCGGCTCGTCCGCTGGTGGCAGCCCGCCGTGTACCCGAGCGTGGACATCTTCCTGCCGGTGTGCGGTGAGCCGCTGGAGGTGCTGCACAACACCTGGGTCCATGTGAACCGGCTCGCGGCCAGCTATCAGGGCGAGGTGAAGACGTACGTCCTCGACGACGCCGCCGAGGACGAGGTCGGGGCCATGGCGCACGACTTCGGCTTCCACTACGTGGTGCGGCCCAACCGGGGCTGGTTCAAGAAGGCCGGCAACCTCAACCACGCCTTCGAGAAGACCGACGGCGACCACATCCTCATCCTGGACGCCGACTTCGCGCCGCGCGCCGATCTGCTCGACGAGCTGCTGCCGTACATGGACGACGACCCGAAGATCGGCATCGTGCAGTCGCCGCAGTTCTTCCGCATCGTCGACCGGCAGAACTGGATCGAGCGTGGGGCCGGCGCCGTGCAGGAGCAGTTCTACCGGTCCGTGCAGACTTCCCGGGAGGACAAGGACGGGTCCATCTGCGTGGGGTCGTGCGCGGTCTACCGGCGTGAGGCGCTGGCGCAGATCGGCGGCATCACGCTGATCGAGCACTCCGAGGACATGTACACCGGTTTCGATCTGCGGGCCCTCGGCTGGAAGCTGCGCTATGTGCCCGTCGCGCTGTCCGCCGGGGTGTGCCCGGACACGGCCGGTGCCTTCCACAACCAGCAGTACCGCTGGTGCATGGGCTCGCTGGAGCTGCTGACCAGCAAGCGGTTCTGGGAGATGGACCTGAAGTTCAAGACGCGGCTGTGCTACGTCTCGGGCTTCCTCTACTACCTGCAGACCGCGCTCGCCACGTTCATCGCGCCGGTCATCCCGCTCGCGCTGATGATCCTGCGCCCCGATCTGCTGCGGGCCGAGGCCGCGCTGTGGGTGCTGCCGAGCGTCGCGTACGTGACGCTGGTGCTGCCGCTGTGGCACCGGGCGCCGTACCGGCTTGAGGCCTGGTCCGTCCGGATCATGTACGGGTGGTCGCATGTCTTCGCCGTCTGGGACGTGCTGCGCGGCCGTCCGATGGGCTGGAAGCCCACGGGTTCGGACGGCGCCAAGAAGAACGGCATGCGCCGCTACTGGAACTGCATGATCATCTGGACCGGCGGCACCGCCCTGCTCTGGATCGTCGTCGCCGCCTGGCGCATGCTCACCCTCTATCCGCCGGACTTCGCGCTGATGCTGTCGGCCGGGCTGTTCTACGCGATGGTCGTCGGTCGCGTCCTCGTACAGCCCCGTGGCCAGGAAGTGCAGGAAGCGACCGCATGATTTTCTCCCTACGCTCCGTCAGGGCGCTGCGGCACGTGCAAGCGCTTGCCGCCGCACTGCTGGCCGGTGCGCTGCTCGCCGGATGCAGCACCTTCTCCGAGGAGGGCCGAGACCAGTACGAGCGCAGCCAGGGCGAGCAGCCGGACGCCGACCCCTCCGCCGAGGCGAGCGAGTCCCCGAAGCCGGAGCCGCCGTACGACGTCCGGCCGCTGCTGGAGCCGGCCAAGGACTATCTGGGGCTGGCCGCCGACGGTGCCCCCGCCAAGATGACCGCCGTCAAGGACTTCGCGGAGAAGGCGGGCAAGAAGCCCAACCTCATCGAGTTCTACTCGGCCTGGGGCGACCAGTACGAGACGCGCCTTGTGCAGAACTCCTGGGACTACGGCGCGGTGTCCTTCATCGCCTGGGAGCCCTTCGAGACGAGCCTGAAGGACATCGCCGGCGGCAAGGAAGACGAGTACATCCGCGAGTACGCGCGCTCCGTCAAGGAGCTGAATCTGCCCGTGGCGATCAGCTTCGCGCACGAGATGAACGGCTTCTGGTACCCGTGGGGCACCAAGAAGGCCACGGCCGCCCAGTTCACCGCCGCGTACCAGCACATCCACGACATCTTCGCCGACGAGGGCGCCACGCAGGTCATCTGGGTGTGGAGCCCGAACGTCACGCACCCGATGCCGAAGGTGAAGCTCGAGCCGTACTGGCCGGGCGACGAGTATGTCGACTGGGTCGGCGTGGTCGGCTACTACGCGGCCACCGGTCCCTCGACGTACCAGGCGCTCTACGGGCCGACGATGACCCAGATCCGTACCTTCACGAAGAAACCGTTCATCATCGCGGAGACCGCGGCGCAGGCCGGCGAGCGCAAGCCCGCCGACATCAAGGATCTCTTCCAGGGGACGGCGGAGCGCGAGGACGTCATCGGGTTCGTCTGGTTCAACTTCGACAAGGAGACCGACTGGCGCATCAACAGCGGTCCGCTGTCCCAGAAGACCTTCCGGGAGCAGGCCCAGAGCCAGAGCTTCGGATTCGATGTGACCAAGCCATGACGGACCGACGCACGCCCACCTGGGCGGAGGACTCCGAGCTGCGCGGCGGGGAGTACGAGCGCCCGTACGCGTACGAGCAGGGGAATCAACAAACCTACGAGCAGGGGCAGCAGACCTCGTACGGGCACGGGAACCAGCAGCAGCCGTACGACCAGGGGAATCAGCAGCCGTATCAGGGCAGTCAGCAGCCTTACGGGCAGGGGAACCAGCAGTCGTACCCGCAGGCGGAGCAGCGGCAGGTCGGGAACGAGAGCCTGCGGCAGTACGTGCAGAACGCGCCGCCCGCGGTGTACCCGCCCTATCCCGAGTACGACGAGAACGCCGCGGGCGGGCGGCAGCTGACCGAGACCGGCACCTGGCGGTTCAACGGGCGGACGTCCCTGTACCTGGACCAGGCGACGTTCCAGATCTACGCGCCCTTCGACCCGTACGCGCGCTACACCGCGGTCGAGCCGGAGCCCGAGGCTCAGGCGCAGGAGGAGAAGCCGGGGTACACGCTGCCCGCTGTGCCGGAGTCCTCCTGGTCGGTGGACACCCGGCGCAGCAAGCTGCTGGGCCGTGCGGTGCTGCTGTTCATCCTGCTCGTTCAGGCGGGGCTGTCCCTGCGCCTGAAGGGGACGGCCTTCCAGGACGAGGCGCTGTATGTCGCGTCCGGCCACTACGAGCTGGCCAACCTGCTGCACGGCACGAAGCTGCCGGTCGACTTCGCGGCCTACTTCTCCGGGCACCCCAAGCTGTATCCGGTGCTCGCGGCGATCGTGGACAGCCGGTTCGGGCTGACCGGCGTACGGCTGGTGAGCCTGCTGTTCATGCTGGGGTCCACCGGGCTGCTCTACTCGCTCACCCGGCGGCTGTTCAACCTCCGCGCCGCGTTGGGTGCCGCCGCGCTGTTCTCGGTGATCCAGTCGACGAGCGTGCTCGGCAACTTCGCCACGTACGACGCCGCCGCGGTCTTCCTGCTCGCGCTCGCGGCCTGGGCGGTGGTGCGCACCGACCGAATGAGCGCCTTCGCCGTGCTGCTCGCGGCGCCACCGGCCGCGCTCGCCTTCGGGGTGAAGTACGCTTCCGGGCTCTATCTGCCGACCCTGGTACTCCTCGCCGTGATCACCGCGCACCGGCACCGCGGCATCCGCGCGCTGGGCCGTGGTGTGGTGCTGGGCACGGGCGTCGTGGCCCTGCTCGGTGTCGGCTACTACTTCTCCGGGCCGCTGGGCGGTATCAGCTCCACCACCACCGACCGCGCGAAGGGCCAGGACACCGCGGCAACGATGCTCCAGCACAGCGCGGAATGGGGCGGTCTTGTCTTCCTGGCCGCGCTGGGCGGCTCGATCGCGTACGTGATGCGCGGCCGGATGGGCGAGATGCCGTGGATCGACGGCACCGCCACCCCGGGCCGCTGGCGGCGCGCCTCACTCGGCCTGCTGCTGACCGGGACCGCGCTGCTCGCCCCCGCGTACCAGATCCACATCCAGACCGAGATCTCGCTCTACAAGCACGTCGGCTTCGGCCTGCTCTTCGCGGCGCCGATGGCAGGACTCGGCATGGCCCGCCTGGTCGGCCCGCACTTCAGACATCCGCAGCTCGGGATCCTGCTGTACGTGCTCACGCTGGTCTTCGGCATGGTCCAGGCGCAGCGGGCGTACAGCTTCCCGGACTCCACGGAGATGATCGCGTACATGCGCAAGGTCGTCGACAAGAAGGGTGAGTACCTCGCCGAGGAGCAGGAGGTCCCGGGCTACTACCTGCGGGACAAGACGGACTGGCGGCAGTGGCAGAACTCCTACTTCATGGACTACCGCGGCAAGAAGGACAAGAAGCAGTACTCCGGCCCCGAAGCCTTCCGGCAGGCCGTCCGTGAGGGGCACTTCGACGCGATCGTGATGCACGGCGGGGTGAGCCCCGACACGTACAAGGCGGTCAAGGAGGGGCTGAAGGGCAACTCCCACTACCGGCTGGCCGCCGTGTTCCCCTTCACCACGAGCAGCGGTGAGCACGCCTACCGGATTTGGGTGAAGCGATGACTGTCAATGCCTCCCCGCCGTACGGCGGCGGATACCCGGATGCCCGGGGCGGCCATGATCCGTACGCGGGTCAGGGCGGCTACGGCGGTCAGGGCACGTACGCCGGTGGCCAGGGCGGCTACGGCGGCCCCGGCAACCAGGGCACCTATGCCGACCCGGCGCAGGGCGGGTACGCGGGTGCCGGTCAGTACGCCGACCCCGGTGCGTACGCCGCCCCTGGAACGTACGCCCAGCCCGGCCAGGACACCTACACCCCCGAGCCCACTCCGGTCGAGCCGCCCCCGGCCCGGCACCGCGCGCCCAAGGCGGAGGAGCCCAAGGCCGACCCCGAGGCCGACGACGAGCAGCCCGACGAGCCGGAAGGCGGGCGGCTCGCCGGCGTGCTGACCTTCCTGGTGCCCACGGCGCTCGCCTTCGCCCTGATCTGGCGCGGGATCGGTGAGCGGCAGTTGTGGCGGGACGAGCACGCCACCTGGTGGGCGGCGACGCTGTCGTTCCACGACCTGAGCATGCTGATCCGCTCCATCGACGTGGTCTTCACGCCGTACTACGTGCTCATGCACGCCTGGATCGCCGTCGCCGGGGACTCCCCGACGGCGATGAGGATCCCCGGCGCGGTGGCCATGGCGGCGTCCTGCGGTCTGCTGGCCCTGCTCGGGCGGCGGCTGTTCACCACACAGGCGGGACTGCTCGCGGGGCTGGCCTTCGCGGTCGTCCCGGCGACGACGCGGTACGGGCAGGAGATCCGGCCGTACGCCTTCGCGGTGGCGGCCGTGCTGCTGTCGACGTGGCTGCTCGCCCGGGCGCTGGACAAGCCGTCGTTCAAGGTGTGGGTCGCCTACACGCTGTCGGTGCCGCTGATCGGCTGGAGCCATCTGGCCTCGATGGCGGTGCTCGGCGCGCATCTGGTGATGATCCTGATCGCGCGCCGCGAGGGCGACAAGATCGTGGGCTGGGCCTATGCCGCCGCCTGCACCCTGGGCCTGTGCTTCGTCATCCCGATGGCGGTCTCGGGCTCGGGGCAGAGCGGACAGATCGCCTGGAACAACCCGGTGCTCAAGGACCTGATCGACTTCCCGAAGAACCTCTTCGGGTCCTGGGCGGTGGCCGTGCCGGTGATGGCGCTCGGCACTCTCGGACTGCTCTTCGTGGGCAAGCGGGCCCTCGCGCTGGCCGTCTGGATCGTGCTGCCGCCGCTGGCCACCTACGTCACCGCCGCGCAGCTCCACCTCTTCCTGCCGCGCTATCTGCTGTTCACGGCGCCCGCGTGGGTGCTGCTCGCGGCCGTGGCCGTGTGCCGGCTCGCCGGTCCGGTCGCCGGGGCGAAGGCCGGTTCCGGGGCGGCGGTGCGGCGCGGCTTCGGCTGGGTGCTCGTGGCGGTCACGGTCGCCGGGATCGCCGTCCAGGCGAAGCCCGGGATTCGTGAGACCCGGCAGAACGCGCTGGGAGAGCCCGACTTCCGCGGCGCCGCGCAGATCATCGAGGCCGGGCAGAAGAAGGGCGACGGCATCGTCTTCAGCGGTGTGATGGCCGAACGCCGGGCCATGGACTACGAGTTGCGCAACGACGCGGGCCGCCCGAAGGACTGGCTGATGTACCGCACCCCGCAGGAGCTGGGCTCGTTCGGCGCCGCCGAGTGTCCCAAGCCCGCAGCGTGCCTGGCGAAGGCCGACCGCCTGTGGCTCGTCGCGACGACGCTCGACGGGAATCCGTTCAGCGGCATGCCGAAGCAGACGGCGACCGCGATCCAGAGGAGCTTCCGCACCGTGAAGACACGGAAGCTCGACAGTCTCCAGCTCGTGCTCCTCGAAAGGAAGAAGGACGCGAAGGCCGACCCGTCGGACGAGAAGGACGACGCGGCCGAGCGCGAGGTGCACACCTAGAGCTGGTTCGGTACGGGCGCCGGAACGGCCGGTGCCCGTGGGGGTTCCCGCATGGGGACATGGGGAGGGAAAAGAGATGACGTACGACCTGGGGGCGGGCACGGCGGTCACCGTGGTGATGCCCACGTACAACGAAGCCGCCAACCTGCCGAGAATGGCCGAGGCGGTGCTCCAACTGCCGCTTGACAGGCTCCACTTGAAGATCGTGGACGACTCCAGTCCGGATGGTACAGGACGGATCGCCGACGAGCTGGCGGAGAAGCACAACTGGGGTGGGCGGCGCCGGATGAGCGTGCTGCACCGGACCGAGAAGGACGGCCTCGGGCGTGCCTACGTGGCGGGTATGAGTGCCGCCGTCGACGAGGGCGCCGAGTACGTCGTGCAGATGGACGCCGACGGCAGCCACCCCGTGGAAGCGGTCCCACGGATGCTCGGCACCGCCCTGGCCTCCGGGGTCGGACTGGTCATCGGCAGCCGGTACGTCCAGGGCGGCTCGCTCGACGAGGACTGGGGCGCGCACCGCGTGCTGCTGTCCCGCTTCGCGAACCGTTACGCGCGCACCGTGCTCGGCACGAAGATCCGCGATATCACGGCCGGCTTCAACCTCTGGTCGGCCGAGGCCCTCCGTGACGTCGACCTGCACTCCTTGGACAGCGCGGGCTACAGCTTCCAGGTCGAGCTCAAGTACAAGGCCGTACGCGCCGGTCACAGCGCCGTCGAGATCCCGATCCGCTTCGAGGAGCGGACCGAGGGCGTCTCGAAGATGACCTTGCGTACGCAGCTGGAGTCGGCGGTCGTGCCGGTGCGGCTGCGACTGAAGCACAAGTAGCGGGCGGGGGTTGGTTGTTGGCGGTGGTCGCTCACGGGTGGCCGCCGCCTTCCCGTTGCCCGCCTGCCGACGCCAGCTCAACTCCTCGCGGCTGCCTACTCGTTGGCCGCGGCCGTAGCCTGCGCCTCCCCCCGCCGACGGATCTGGCGGAAGGTGAACTCCGCGAGGTCGTCGCCGGTGGAGAAGACCTTGGTGTCCTTCTGGGTCACGTCCTTGCCGTTGGTGAAGCCGGCGACCGTGAAGTAGGCGTAGCGTCCGTAGGAGTTGGTCGTCGAGCGGCAGACCGCCGCGCGGCAGAAGGCGGGGACGCCGTCGCCCGACAACGACTGGACGACGCTCTTGGTGTCGGCGTCGTTCTTGGCCTTGGTCGCCTGGGCCTCGGTGTCGAAGAGGGCCACGCCGACCGTCACCGCCACACCGTCCAGGGAGTACGTGACGCGCATCAGCCGCGTGCAGTCGTTCTTCGTGAGGACCGTGCCGAGCGTGCCCTGGACGGCGGACGCGCAGTCCTTCGTGGACGCGGTCTTGCCCTTCTCGTAGCGGGACTCGCCCATCGTCAGCCGCGAACCGGGGAAGAGGATGTCCGGGCTGAGCGGAGCCGTGTCCTTCTTCGCGCTGGAGATGAAGTCCTTCGGGTCCAGCGGGGGAGGCGCCGAGGTCTCCGCGAACGACGGGCCGGGTCCTGTGGTGTCCGGCGGGATGTCCGAGGTGGCGGGCAGGTCGGAGGCAGGCCGGTTCGCCGCCTGGCCGTCGTTGCCGTCGGCCGAGACCACGGCCACGGCGACGGCCGCGCCTATCGCGACCGTGGCGAGCGCGCCGCCGCCGACCATCAGCCATCTGCGGCGCCGGTTGCGCGACTCGGACGCCTCGGCGAGCGCCGCCCAGTCGGGAGTCTGGTTTCCCCACTGCGGCGGCTGAGAACCCGATCCCCCGGGACCCCACTGAGGTCCCCCCTGCCCAAAGCTCATGGGGCGCATCTTATGACAGGACAAGGCGTCTACTGGTCCCACAGCGGTAACAGTGGTAACCGTCGGCCCCCACGCGTTTTGACCCGTGTGGGCCGCCGGAGCTATTCTTGCCCTTCGTTATGTGTATTGGCTTGCTCATTCTCACGTGAGAGGCCCTTACACCGGTCCACCGGGGCCGATGACCAGCGATCTGCATGCGGTTGCGTCGCCGCCGTGCGGTCAGGGCTGTCGTGATCGTCCGTGGTGGCCTTGTCAGGACCCCACTCACTGAAGAAGCGAAGGCTACGAACCGTGCGTACGTACAGCCCCAAGCCCGGCGACATCACTCGCCAGTGGCACGTCATCGATGCCCGGGACGTCGTTCTCGGCCGTCTGGCGACCACCGCTGCCACCCTTCTGCGGGGCAAGCACAAGCCGATCTACGCTCCGCACGTCGACGCTGGTGACTTCGTCATCATCATCAACGCGGACAAGGTCCACCTGTCCGGCAACAAGCGGACCCAGAAGCTGGCCTACCGCCACTCCGGGTACCCGGGTGGTCTGCGCTCCGTCCGCTACGACGAGCTGCTGGACAAGAACCCCGAGAAAGCGGTCGAGAAGGCCGTCAAGGGCATGCTCCCGAAGAACACCCTGGGCCGTCAGATGCTCTCGAAGCTGAAGGTCTACAGGGGTGACCAGCACCCGCACGGCGCGCAGCAGCCGCAGCCGTACGAGATCACCCAGGTCGCGCAGTAAGTCCGGCCACCCCTAAGACCGAAGAGAATCTGAGGAGAATCGTGGCCGAGACCACCCCCGAGCAGCCGGTCGAAGAGACTGAGACCGAGCTCGTCGACATCGAGCAGTACACCACCGAGTCCGAGGTCCCCGTCGAGGGCGAGTACACCTCGGAGTCCCTGGCCTCCCGCTTCGGCGAGCCGCAGCCGGCCGCCGGACTGGGCCGCCGCAAGAACGCCATCGCCCGCGTCCGGATCGTCCCGGGCACCGGCAAGTGGAAGATCAACGGTCGCACCCTTGAGGACTACTTCCCCAACAAGGTGCACCAGCAGGAAGTCAACGAGCCCTTCAAGGTGCTCGAGCTCGACGACCGTTACGACGTTGTCGCCCGCATCTCGGGTGGCGGCGTGTCCGGCCAGGCCGGCGCCCTGCGCCTCGGCGTGGCCCGCGCCCTGAACGAGGCCGACGTGGACAACAACCGCGGCGCCCTCAAGAAGGCCGGCTTCCTCCGCCGCGACGACCGTGCGGTCGAGCGCAAGAAGGCCGGTCTGAAGAAGGCCCGCAAGGCTCCGCAGTACAGCAAGCGTTAGTCGTTTCCGCGTGCTCTGCACGCAGCATCGCCCCGGCGGCACTTCTGTGCCGCCGGGGCGTTCGTTTACGGCCGGTATGCACTTATCGCGGCCTTACGCCACGGTCCTTCAGCCTGGGAACTGGAGGACACGCGTGATCAAGGCCTTACCTGGACACTCGGCATGAGCCGCAATTTCTGAGCATGTTCGGAGGACATCAGTGGGACGACTCTTCGGCACGGACGGCGTGCGCGGTGTCGCCAACGCGGACCTGACGGCTGAGCTGGCGCTCGGCCTGTCCGTCGCGGCGGCGCACGTACTGGCCGAGGCGGGCACCTTCGAGGGCCACCGGCCCACGGCGGTGGTCGGGCGGGACCCGCGGGCGTCCGGGGAGTTCCTGGAGGCCGCCGTGGTCGCCGGCCTCGCCAGCGCGGGTGTGGACGTACTGCGCGTGGGCGTGCTGCCGACGCCGGCGGTGGCGTATCTCACCGGCGCACTCGGCGCCGACCTCGGCGTGATGCTCTCCGCCAGCCACAACGCCATGCCCGACAACGGCATCAAGTTCTTCGAGCGCGGCGGCCACAAACTCGCCGACGAGCTGGAGGACCGGATCGAGGCCGTGTACGAGGAGCACCGCACCGGGGCTCCCTGGGACCGGCCCACCGGTGCGGGCGTCGGGCGCGTCCGGACGTACGAGAAGGGTGCCGATCAGTACGTCGCCCACCTCATCACGGCCGTTCCGAACCGTCTGGACGGTCTGAAGGTCGTCCTCGACGAGGCGCACGGCGCCGCCGCCCGGGTCTCGCCCGAGGCCTTCACCCGGGCCGGCGCCGAGGTCGTCACCATCGGTGCCGAGCCGGACGGCCTGAACATCAACGACGGGTGCGGCTCCACGCACCTGGGTCTGTTGCAGGCAGCCGTCGTCGAGCACGGCGCCGACCTGGGCATCGCGCACGACGGCGACGCCGACCGCTGCCTCGCCGTGGACCACACGGGCGCCGAGGTCGACGGGGACCAGATACTGGCCGTACTCGCGCTGGCGATGCGGGAGCGTTCCGCACTGCGCTCCGACACCGTTGTCGCGACGGTCATGTCCAACCTGGGCTTCAAGCTGGCCATGGAGCGCGAGGGACTCTCCCTGGTACAGACGGCAGTTGGTGACCGTTACGTCCTGGAGGAGATGAAGAAGCACGACTACGCGCTCGGCGGCGAGCAGTCCGGGCACGTGATCATCACGGACCACGCGACCACCGGCGACGGCACGCTGACCGGCCTGCTGCTGGCGGCCCGGGTCGCCCAGACGGGACGTACGCTCCAGGACCTCGCGTCCGTCATGGACCGGCTGCCGCAGGTACTGATCAATGTGCCGGACGTGGACAAGTCCCGGGTCAACACCTGCGCCGAACTGACGGCCGCGGTCGCCGACGCCGAGCGCGAACTCGGTTCCACGGGTCGGGTGTTGCTGCGCTCGTCCGGTACGGAGCCGCTGGTGCGCGTGATGGTGGAGGCCGCCGACCTCGACCAGGCCAGGTCGGTGGCGGGGCGGCTCGCCGACGTGGTGAAGTCGACGCTCGGCTAAGCGGTCTCGGGGAAGTGGGGTGCGTTCCCGCGTCGTCCGGTGCGGTGCATCGGCGTGCTGCCGCATCGCCCTCGTACTGGACCGTACTTGGGTGATGCGGCAGTGCGGCGAGGTGCTGTGCCGGGCGGCGTGGGGGCGTGCCTCACTTCCCCGAGACCGCTTAGATGCCCGGCTGGGACTTCCCGGCCTTCGCCGTACGCTCGCGCTGTGCGGCCCAGAGCCACTTCTGGGCGAGCAGTGTGAGCGTGCCGGCGAGGATGATGCCGAGCAGGTTCAGGAGCAGTTGTTCGGTGGAGCCCCAGGTCTGCTTCGTGTCTCCGTAGCTCAGGGCCACCGCCGCGTTGGCGGCGGCCGGGACGGTCGTGACGGAGATGGCGACACCGACCAGGGCGCCCGACTTGGCCGAGGTCAGCGAGAGGGTGCCGGCCATGCCCGCGAGGACGGCCACGATGAACGAGAACCAGTCGGGTGCGTAGACGAAGGCGGTGTTGGGTCGCTCGCTCTCCAGCCGGCTCTCGCTGAACAGGTCGATGCTGTCCATGAAGAAGCTGAATCCCACGGTCACGGCCATCGCCACGGCGAAGCCCACCAGGAGCGCGATCAGTGAACGCGCCGCCAGCCGCGGATGACGCTGCACGACCGCCGTACTGAACCCCGCGAGCGGCCCGAACTCCGGGCCTACCGCCATCGCGCCAACGATCAGGATCGCGTTGTCGAGGACCACACCACAGGCCGCGATCATCGTGGCGAGTGTGATGAAGGCGACGTACGTGATCGAGAGCGTCGACTCCTCGTGCGTGGCCTCCGCCAGGTGCTCCCACAGGACGGCGTCCGCGCCCTCGCCCGGCGCCTCCTCCTCCGCCTTCTCGGCGCGCTTCGACAGTGACAGGTGGATGTCGTCGACGGCGATCGAGCCGCACTTGTCGATGTCCAACACCTGCAGCCCGCTGATCAGTTGGTCGCCCGCCTCGCGTGCGACGTCGCACGTCACGATGTCCCCGGCGGGGTTGCGGGCGACCCCCGGCACGACGACGAGATGAGTGGCGCCGGCCGTGTTCTCGATCAGACGCACCACGTCGTCGGTCTTGTCGGCGGGCGTGATCAGACGCAGGTGCAGCATGGGGGCAGGGTAACGGTGCCTGATTACAGCTTGCGCAGGCTCAGGCGCTGCACCTTGTGGTCGGGGCCCTTGCGCAGGACGAGGGTGGCGCGGCCGCGCGTGGGGGCCACGTTCTCCAGCAGATTGACCTTGTTGATGGTCCGCCAGGTCGTACGGGCGTAGTCCAGGGCCTCTTCCTCGGAGACCTGGGTGTACTTGCGGAAGTACGAGGACGGGTTCTGGAAGGCCGTCTCGCGGAGCCTGCGGAAACGATGGAGGTACCAGCGCTCGATGTCCTCGGGCCGGGCGTCGACGTACACGCTGAAGTCGAAGTAGTCGGCGAGGCCCACGCGGGTGCGGCCGTCCTTGCCGGGCAGGGCGGGCTGGAGGACGTTCAGGCCCTCGACGATCAGGATGTCGGGGCGGCGCACGGTGAGCCGCCTGCCCGGCACGATGTCGTAGATCAGGTGGGAGTAGACGGGCGCGGTGACCTCGTCCTTGCCGGCCTTGATGTCCGCGACGAAACGGGTCAGGGCGCGTCGGTCGTACGACTCCGGGAAGCCCTTGCGCGACATCAGGCCGCGCGCCTGGAGCTCCTTGGTCGGCAGCAGAAAGCCGTCCGTGGTGACCAGTTCGACACGCGGGTGCTCGGGCCAGCGGGACAGCAGGGCCTGGAGGAGACGCGCGACGGTCGACTTGCCGACCGCCACGGAACCGGCGACCCCTATCACAAATGGGGTCCCGGACTGGGAGCCCTGCTCGCCGAGGAAGGTGTTCAGGGCGCCGCGCAGGCCGTCCGTGGCCTTCACGTACAGGTTCAGCAGCCGGGACAACGGCAGATAGATGTCCCGTACTTCGTCGAGGTCGATGACGTCGCCGAGGCCCCGCAGCTTCTCGACCTCGTCGGCGGTCAGCGGGAGCGGCGTCTTCTCACGCAGCGCACTCCACTCGGCACGGGTGAGGTCGACGTAGGGAGTCGCCTCCGGCCTGGACCGGTGGGCGCTCCGCGGCGACGAGGAGACCGAAGAGATCACAGTCCATTGTTACGGGAGTGGGGGCGCGTCGGCGGGTGGGGTCCGTCACGTCTGGCTGTGGATGAGTTGTGGGGAAAGTATGGACCTGCGGGGTCGGTGGGGATACGGTCCGGGCAGCCGGGAGCGAGCCGCCTTCCGGAAGCCTTGGGCGGTTGGGGGTGGCTGTGGCCATGCGTATTCGTGATGCCGTGCGGCGAAGATCGACGCGTACTGACGCGGACTTCGCGGGGCGCGTGAGCAGCGAGCTGGCGGTGGACCTGCCGGACGAGGACTTGGGCGAGTACCTCTACGACTGCATCGACCTGTACGAGATGGGCAGCAAGCCGCGGTGTGAGGAAGTGGAGTACTTGGAGCTGGTGCAGGAAGCGATAGAGCGGGTTGAGCGGGGGCGCTGAGCGCTGGCTTGAACGGTTTCGGCTGCGGCGCCGTTGTGGCTGGTCGCGCCGTTCCCCGCGGGGTGCCTCCGGCGGTTGGGCGGCTGCGGGTGCGTGGTGGCTGGTCGCGCCGTTCCCCGCGCCCCTTGGGTGGGTGGGGGGTGCGGGGCCGTGGGCCGGTGCGTCAGCCCGTCGCAGGCCGGGCATACGGCCCTGGCCTGGTACACGGTCCTGGTTCTCCGAGACCGAACCTAAGCGACGGGCATACGACGCACCGGCCCACGGCCCCTCCCGCCGGTGGGAGGCTGCGGGCACGTGGTGGCTGGTGAACATGATGGCCGGCGGCTCCAGGGACACGCCCTTTAGGGGCGCGGGGAACTGCGCGACCAGCCACAACGAACCCGCACCCGCCCATGAACGGAACCCACCCTCCCGGTAGGCGCTCCCGCCCAACCGCCGGAGGCATAAGCTGCCGCGCATGTGTGCAGTCGTGGGTTACGGCCTCGGGGGAGTGGCGTGATCATCGGGGTGGGGATCGATGTCGCCGAGATCGAGCGGTTCCGGGCGTCGCTGGAGCGGACGCCGGCGCTCGCGGAACGGCTTTTCGTTGAGCGGGAGTTGTTGTTGCCGAGTGGCGAGCGGCGGGGGGTCGCATCGCTGGCGGCCCGGTTCGCGGCCAAGGAGGCGTTGGCGAAGGCGCTGGGGGCGCCCTCGGGCCTGTACTGGACCGATGCCGAGGTGTACGTCGAGGACAGCGGGCAGCCACGGTTGCGGGTACGGGGAACTGTGGCTGCCCGGGCCGCGGAACTGGGCGTGCGGTCGTGGCATGTTTCGCTGAGTCATGACGCGGGAGTGGCTTCGGCGGTGGTCGTCGCGGAAGGGTAGAGGTGGCCTCCGGCGCCTCAACTCATGACATCCCGCCACGCGGAGCGGATCGACTCGGACACGTCGTGCGCGCCCATCGGCGCCCCGTCCGCCGCGAACCGGCCGGCGAGCCCGTGGAGGTACGCCGCGACGCTCCCGGCGTCCAGAGCGCCCAGCCCCGAGGCCAGCAATGACCCGGCAAGCCCCGACAACACGTCCCCGCTGCCCGCCGTGGCCAGCCAGGACGTCCCCGTCGCGTTGACCCGGACCGGCCCACCCCCGGGCGAAGCCACCAGCGTGGTCGAGCCCTTCAGCAACACCGTCGCCCCGTACCGCTCCGCCAGTTCCCGCACGGAGTGCAACCGTGCCGCTTCGACCGACTCCCGCGAGACACCGAGCAAGGCGGCGGCCTCACCGGCGTGAGGCGTCATCAGCGTGGTCGCCTTCCGGGCCCGTACGAGATCCCGGTCCGCCAGCCGGAGGCCGTCCGCGTCCACCAGGACGGGTACGTCCTGGGCGAGCACCTCCGCCACCGTCTGCGCGTCGTCGCCGGCACCCGGCCCGACGACCCAGGCCTGCACCCGCCCGGCCCGCTTCGGGCCCTGGTCCGAGACGAGGGTTTCGGGGAAGCGGGCGATCACCGCGTCTCCGGCGGGGCCGACGTACCGTACGGCCCCGGCTCCACCCCGCAGCGCGCCCGCCACGGCGAGTACGGCCGCCCCGGGATACCGGGAGGACCCGGCGGCGATCCCCACGACCCCCCGCCGGTACTTGTCGCTCTCCGCCCCCGGAACAGGCAACAGCGCCGCCACATCGGCATGTTGCAGGGCCTCCGCCTCGGCCTCGTCGGGCAGCGAGAGCCCGATGTCCACGAGCCTCACCGAACCGGCGTACTCCCGGGCCGGATCGATCAGCAGCCCCGGCTTGTGCGTGCCGAAGGTCACGGTCAGGTCGGCACGGATCGCCGCGCCGCGTACCTCGCCGGTGTCCGCCTCGACACCGCTCGGCAGATCCACGGCGACGACGGCGGCGCGGGAGGACTCGGCCAACTCGGCCAGGGTGGCGGCGTCGGGGCGCAGCCCGCCCTTGCCGCCGATCCCGACGATTCCGTCGACCACGAGATCGGCGGAACGGATCGCCCGCTCGACCGCTGCGGCGTCTTCTTTCTGCCGGGTCGCGAGTGCGCTGCCGCCTGCCCGGCGCAGCGCGGCCAGGCCGCCGGGATGGGTTCGTTCGGGAGACAGCAGTACGGCCGTGACGCCCGCGCCGCGGCGGGCGAGGCGGGCTCCCGCGTACAGGGCGTCTCCGCCGTTGTCCCCGCTGCCGACGAGCAGGACGACCCGGCGGCCGTACACCCGTCCCATCAACTCCGCACAGGCGGCGGCCAGTCCGGCCGCCGCCCGCTGCATGAGCGCCCCCTCCGGAAGCCGCGCCATCAACTCCCGTTCGGCCGCCCGCACCTTCTCCACTCCATATGCACTACGCATACGCCGAGTCTCGCGCACCCGGCGGACTCGCGGGCGGCGGCCCGGTACGTCGGGCGCGCCCGGTGCTCACAGCGGTACGGGCTCGGCGAAGCTGTCAGTGGGCTCTGAGACACTGGGCGCGATGAACGAGACAGCACCCGCGCGTGCCCGCGCCGAGATCGATCTGGCCGCCCTGAGGGCCAATGTGCGGACTCTGCGCGCCCACGCGCCCGCCGCCGCCCTCATGGCGGTGGTGAAATCGGACGCGTACGGACACGGGGCGGTGCGCTGTGCCCGGGCGGCCCTCGACGCGGGGGCCACGTGGCTGGGGACGGCCACGCCCGAGGAGGCCCTGGCCCTGCGCGAGGCGGGGCTGCGGGGACGGATCATGTGCTGGCTGTGGACGCCCGGCGGCCCTTGGCGTGCAGCCGTCGAGGCCGACCTGGACCTTGGGATCAGCGGGCTCTGGGCGTTGCGGGAAACCGTCGAGGCCGCGCGCGCCGCGGGGCGTACCGCTCGGGTTCAGCTCAAGGCCGACACCGGGCTCGGGCGTAATGGATGTCAGCCCGGTGACTGGCCCGAGTTGGTCGCGGCAGCCCTGCGGGCCGAGGCCGAGGGGCTGGTCAAGGCCACCGGGCTCTGGTCGCATTTCGCCTGCGCCGATGAGCCGGGGCATCCCTCCATCGGGGCCCAACTCACCGCCTTCCGCGAGATGGTGGCATACGCGGAGAAGCAAGGCATACGGCCAGAAGTGCGCCACATCGCCAACTCGCCCGCCACGCTGACCCTTCCAGAGTCCCACTTCGATCTCGTACGCACCGGAATCGCGACGTACGGCATCTCGCCCAGCCCCGCACTCGGCACCGCGGCCGAACTGGGGCTGCGGCCGGTGATGACGCTGTCGGCCGCGCTCGCGCTGGTGAAGCGCGTTCCGGCAGGGCACGGCGTCAGTTACGGGCACCACTACGTCACACCGGGCGACACGACCCTCGGCCTGGTGCCCGTGGGATACGCGGACGGGATCCCACGGCACGCCTCCGGGACCGGGCCCGTCCTGGTCGGTGGCAAGTGGCGGACGGTGGCGGGGCGGGTCGCGATGGACCAGTTCGCCGTCGACCTCGGCGGGGACCAGCCGGCGGTGGGGGAACGAGTGGTGCTGTTCGGGCCGGGCGATGAAGGTGAGCCGACCGCCGAGGACTGGGCCCAGGCCGCGGGCACGATCGCGTACGAAATCGTGACCCGGATCGGAACCCGCGTACCGCGCGTCTACGTGAATAGTGAATAACGCACAAGACGGGTACTCACCTTTCCGGGGACGGCCCCCGGACCACAAACCGGCGAAGAGGAGCGGTACGTGAGCGAGAGCAGGGCGGAGGCCGTCGCCTCGGTGGCCTCCGCCGCGGGGAACGCCGGGAGCTGGCGTAGGGCGGGCATCGTCGGCACCGCGATAGGTGTCGTCGCCGCGGGCGCCGCCGCCGGAGTCGCGATCGAGCGGCTCACCGTCGGCCGCGGCATGCGCAAGAAGGCCCGCCTCGCGCTCGACTCGGCAGGTCCGTACGGCGCACTGCGCGGCATGCCCGGCACGGCAACCGCGGACGACGGCACGGAGATCTACTACGAGATCGACGACGTGGAGCAGGACGCCACGCTCACCCCCCGCCGCCGCAGACTGTTCGGCCGTAAGGCCCCGGCCCCCGTCACCGTCGTCTTCAGCCACGGCTACTGCCTCAGCCAGGACTCCTGGCACTTCCAGCGCGCCGCCCTGCGCGGTGTCGTACGGACCGTCCACTGGGACCAGCGCAGCCACGGCCGCTCCGCACGCGGGGTCGCACAGGTCCAGGACGGTGTGCCGCTCGACATCGAGCAGCTCGGCCGCGATCTGAAGGCCGTGATCGACGCGGCTGCCCCCGATGGACCGCTCGTGCTCGTCGGGCACTCGATGGGTGGAATGACGGTGATGGCCCTTGCCGACCAGTACCCCGACCTCATCCGCGAGCGAGTGGTCGGTGTCGGACTCATCGGTACGTCGTCGGGGAAGCTCGGCGAGGTCAACTTCGGGCTTCCCGTGGCGGGTGTCAACGCGGTACGGCGCGTGCTGCCCGGCGTACTGAAGGCGCTGGGGCAGCGGGCCGAACTGGTGGAACGGGGGCGGCGGGCCACGGCCGATCTGTTCGCCGGGATCATCAAGCGGTACTCGTTCGCGTCCAGGGACGTCGACCCGGCGGTCGCGCGGTTCGCCGAGCGGCTGATCGAGGGCACGCCGATCGATGTGGTCGCCGAGTTCTACCCGGCGTTCACCGACCACGACAAGACGGAGGCGCTGGCGTACTTCGCCGAGCTGCCCGTCCTCGTACTGTCCGGCGTCAAGGACCTCGTCACACCGAGCGAGCACAGCGAGGCGATCGCGGATCTACTGCCGGACGCCGAGCTGGTGCTCGTGCCGGACGCCGGACATCTGGTGATGCTGGAGCACCCGGAGGTCGTCACGGACCGTCTCGCCGACCTCCTCACCCGCGCGGGAGCCGTCCCTGCCGACGCTACCGTGGGTGGCTATGGAAGCACCAGCAGCACCGCACAGCCCGGCTGATCACCCGATGCCGTACGTCACCACCGAGCTCACCGTCAACTCCCCCGAACAGATGCAGGAGTTGGGCCGCCGCTTGGCCAAGCTCCTGCGCGCCGGTGACCTGGTGATGCTCACCGGCGAGCTCGGCGCGGGCAAGACAACGCTGGCCCGTGGGCTCGGCGAGGGGCTTGGCGTACGGGGTGCGGTCACGTCCCCCACCTTCGTGATCGCCCGCGTGCACCCCTCCCTCGGTGACGGGCCGCCGCTCGTCCACGTCGACGCCTACCGCCTGGGCGGCGGACTGGACGAGATGGAGGACCTCGACCTCGATGTCTCGCTGACCGATTCCGTGATCGTCGTGGAGTGGGGCGAGGGGAAGGTCGAGGAGCTGACCGAGGAGCGGCTGCATGTGTTCATCCACCGCGCGGCGGGAGACACGACGGACGAGGTCCGGCACGTGACGCTCCGCGGGGTGGGGGAGCGGTGGGCTGCCGTGGATCTGAGTGTGCTTTCGGCTTGAGAGCCGGGTATTCGTAACGTTCCGACACGGCGTCGGCAAGAGGTTGCGTGGGGTGGCTTCGGCGTGTTCATATGGATACCGGTGTTGGTTAGGGTTACCTAACTACGTCTGCTCCGGGAGCCCCAGGAGGCGGCCATGTCGACTTCGGATCGTGACGCGGTAGTTCCTGCGGAAGCTGGCGTGGTTTCGGTGCGCGAGCTGCTCGCGGCTTGCGCCGCCGCCCGCGTCGTGTCTACGCCGCCGCGGGACCCGGCGCCTGCGCCGCGGGCGCCCGCGCCAGCGCCGGAGGGCCGGCAACACCGCGAGGCTGCGTAAGCAGGAGGTTTCTTTCCCCAGCCCCGCCCCTTCCCGAAACTGGGGGCTGCGCCCCAGACCCCGCAAGGGGGTGGGGGTGACACGGCGTGTCGCGGCTGCGGGTGCGTCGTGGCTGGTCGCGCAGTTCCCCGCGCCCCTGAAAAGCCTGCGACTGCCCGCGCCCCCAGAAAAGTTCGCGCCCTGAGCAAGTCCGCGCCCCGGGGGGAGCCCGCACCCCAACGCTCCCGCAGCCTCCCCCCGGCGGGAGGGGTCGTGGGCCGGTGCGTCGTATGCCCGTCGCGTAGGTTCTGTCTCAGGCCACCCGCACCGTGTACCAACACCGGGCCGTATGCCCCGCCTGCGACGGGCTGACGCACCGGCCCACGGCCCCGACCCACCCACCGGACCCAAAGGGGCGCGGGGAACGGCGCGACCAGCCACCCACCAGCCCGCAGCCGCGACACGATCCCCAACACCCCACCCCCGTAGGCCCCCATCCCGCCGTGGGCGAGGTGCTACTCGACCACGACAACCTTCGTGCCGATCGTCGCGAACTCCCACAGCGCATCCCCATCCGCCCGGGATTCCCGAATGCCACCCAGCTTCTTCCCGGGGTCGGGGGCGGAGGTCGACCCGTCCACCGCCGCGCTGAACCCGATCGTCGTGCCGTCCACGTTCGCGAAGCGGACGACGTGTTCGACGGCTACTCCGTCGGAGCCGGTGATGGAGCCGGAGCGGGAGGTGACGGCGTACGTGTCGGGCGTGGGGTCGACCGTGCCCGGGGTGACCTCGAAGGTGCGGCGGACCTTGTCGTTCGCGGCGACCAGCCAGACGCGGTCGGCCTGCACCGAGTAGACGACCCGTCGGCCCGTGCCGGACCGGCCGGGCAGCGCCGCCGCGTTCGGCTCGGCGCGCGGGGACGGGGCGGAGGCCGCAGGGGACTCGGCGGCCCGGGGCGGTGCGCCCAGGGTGTCCGGCACGTTGGCGGACGCCTGGTAGGCGAGGAAGCCGACTGCGGCGACCGCCGCCACGGTGAGCCCGGCCACGAATCCCGAGCTGCTCCTAGCCACCTTGGGTGCCCACCTCTCGTACGGCATACGTGTCAATGTGACAGTTTGACGTGACGGTAGCAGGAGGGGCGCGTGGGACCTGGGCGACGGTGCCTTCGCCCTGGGCGCCGTAGGCTGTTCGCGTGCTCTTGCTCGCTCTGGATACCGCCACCTCCGCTGTCACCGTCGCCCTGCATGACGGGACGTCCGTCGTCGCCTCGTCGAGTCAGGTGGACGCTCGTCGGCACGGAGAGTTGTTGCTGCCCGCCGTCGACCGGGTGCTCACCGAGGCCGGGCTGCGGCTCGACGCCGTCACCGGCATCGTCGCGGGCGTGGGACCCGGCCCGTACACAGGGCTGCGGGTCGGCCTGATGACCGCCGACACCTTCGGGCTCGCGCTGGGCGTTCCCGTGTACGGACTGTGCACGCTCGACGGCCTCGCGTACGCGGCCGACATGCAGGGCCCCTTCGTCGTGGCGACCGACGCGCGGCGCAAGGAGGTCTACTGGGCGCGGTACGCCGATTCCCGTACGCGCGTCAGCGGGCCCGCTGTGGACCGGCCCGCCGATATCGCCGAAGCCGTCGCCGGTCTGCCCTCGGTCGGCGCGGGCGCGCTGCTCTATCCCGGCACCTTCCCGGACGTGTACGAGCCGGAGAACGTCTCGGCGGCGGCGCTCGCGTCCCTAGCGGCGGAGCGGCTGGCGAAGGGCGAGGAACTCCCCGCCCCCCGGCCGCTCTACCTGCGCCGCCCCGACGCCCAGGTGCCCAAGAACTACAAGGTGGTCACCCCCAAGTGACTCCCGTGCTGCGCGAGATGCGCTGGTGGGACATCGATCCCGTACTGGAGCTGGAGAAGGCTCTCTTCCCCGAGGACGCCTGGTCGCGGGGTATGTTCTGGTCCGAGCTGGCCCATTCCCGGGGGCCGACGGCGACGAAGCGGTATGTCGTGGCGCAGGACGGTGAGCGGATCGTCGGATACGGGGGACTCGCCGCCTCCGGAGACGTGGGTGACGTACAGACCATCGCCGTCGCCCGTGATCAGTGGGGCACCGGTCTCGGTGCGCTGATCCTGACCGAGCTGCTGCGGGCCGCGACCGCCTTCGAGTGTGCCGAAGTGATGCTCGAGTGCCGGATCGACAACATCCGTGCCCAGAAGCTGTACGAGCGCTTCGGCTTCGAGCCGATCGGCTTCCGGCGCGGCTACTACCAGCCGGGCAACGTCGACGCGCTCGTGATGCGCCTGCAAGATCCCTCAACCTCAGTGCAAGGAACCGAGATCCATGGCTGACGAACCACTAGTCCTCGGTATCGAGACCTCCTGCGACGAGACCGGCGTCGGCATCGTCCGCGGCCGCACGCTGCTCGCGGACGCGATCGCCTCGAGCGTCGACGAGCACGCGCGGTTCGGCGGCGTCGTACCGGAGGTCGCCTCTCGCGCGCACCTGGAGGCGATGGTGCCGACCATCGACCGGGCCCTGAAGGAAGCGGGGGTGAGCGCGAGGGACCTGGACGGGATCGCCGTCACCGCCGGTCCGGGGCTCGCGGGCGCGTTGCTCGTGGGGGTGTCGGCGGCGAAGGCGTACGCGTACGCGCTGGGCAAGCCGCTGTACGGCGTCAACCATCTGGCGTCCCACATCTGTGTGGATCAGCTGGAGCACGGGGCGCTGCCGGAGCCGACCATGGCGCTGCTGGTGTCCGGCGGGCACTCGTCGCTGCTGCTGTCCTCGGACATCACCTCCGACGTACAGCCGATGGGCGCGACCATCGACGACGCGGCGGGCGAGGCCTTCGACAAGATCGCACGGGTGCTGGACCTGGGATTCCCGGGCGGTCCGGTCATCGACCGGTACGCGCGCGAGGGCGACCCGGAGGCGATCGCGTTCCCGCGCGGGCTGACCGGGCCGCGCGATGCGGCGTACGACTTCTCCTTCTCCGGGCTGAAGACCGCCGTGGCGCGCTGGATCGAGGCCAAGCGGGCGGCGGGCGAGGAGGTGCCGGTGCGCGATGTGGCGGCCTCCTTCCAGGAGGCGGTCGTGGATGTGCTGACGCGTAAGGCCGTGCGGGCGTGCAAGGACGAGGGTGTCGAGCACCTGATGATCGGCGGAGGTGTCGCGGCCAACTCGCGGCTGCGGGCCCTCGCCCTGGAGCGCTGCGAGGCCGCCGGGATTCAACTGCGGGTGCCGCGGCCCAAGTTGTGCACGGACAACGGCGCGATGGTGGCGGCGCTCGGCGCGGAGATGGTGGCGCGGAACCGGTCCGCCTCCGACTGGGACCTGTCGGCGGACTCCTCGCTGCCGGTGACGGAGCCGCATGTGCCCGGGCTCGGCCATAGCCACCACCATGACCACGATCACGTGCACGAGGTGAGCAAGGAGAACCTCTACTCGTGACCGTCGCGCTGATGTGGGAGGCCCGCGCCGTCGCGGGCCGGGGCGAGGAGCTGTTGGCCTGGGCGCGGGCGCAGGACCTCCCGGCGCGGCCCCTGCGCCGGGAGATCCTGCGGGCTCCGCAGGACCGGGTGCTCGTGATCACGTGGTGGGACGCCGCCTACGACGCCGAACTTCCCGAACTGCCCGAGCCGACGGGGGACTTGGTCACGCGGGCGGTGCATCGGTGGCGGTTCGAGTCGGTTGCCGTGGACTGACCAGGAGATTCCCCGGATGGCCCGGGACGGGACCGCGCCACACCAGCAGGCCGTGCCTGCGCTCCCAGTACGCGGCCAGCGCGGCCTTTCCCAGCCAGTCCAGGGCCCAACCCACGGGGACCACGATCACCCACGGTTCCCAGAAGGACATGGGCAGGAGGAACACCAGAAAGAACGCGAAGAGCCCCAGGTTGACCGGCTGGTTGTGCAGGAAGTCCTTGGTGGGCAGGACCACGTCGGTGTCCTCCACGCGGACCGCGGCCTCGAAGTTCCGTACCTCGCTGACTCCCTTGAGCCGGGACGCCTTGAGGAGCGTGAACACGGCGATCCCGAGCGGGAGGACGACGAGTATCCAGAGCCAGTCGGCCTTCAGCGGCGGGAACCCGCGCACGATGCCCGTCACCGCCAGGCAGGCGGCGACCGCCAGCACCGCGAAGGCCGATCTCAGCTCGTGGTGCACGTACCTGTCCATCGCGTCCCCCGTACTCACCGCGCGGAGGGTCACGCCACCCGCGACACCTCCGTCTCGCACCGCAGCCTGCGGTCCGGCCCCAGTTCCCGTACCGGTCCCGTGAGGTTCAGCCGTGCCGTGTGTCGTACCTCCGCGCTGGAGGCCGCCAACCGTAGCTCCAGCGCGCCCGGTTCAACCACCCGCCGGCCTGAACGGTCGGTGAACGCCGAGAGATCCGCGTGGAAGCGGAACGTCACGCGGACTGCCTCCCCCGGTTCCGGTTCCACACGCTGGTAGCCGATCAAGCGGACGTCCGGGCGGGTGACCTGGGCCACCGGGTCGTGGAGGTAGAGCTGGACGACGTCCGCGCCTTCGCGGGCGCCGGTGTTACGGACGGTCACCGAGAGGTCGTACGTACCGTCCGTGCCGATCTCCGCCTCCGAGCCGTCCGCGCCCTCTGCGTCCTCCCAGGTGAAGTCCGTGTAGGAGAGGCCGTGGCCGAAGGGGTGCAGCGGGGTCGGGTCGACGCTGCTGGAGTCGCTCGCGAGGCCGAGTGGGGGCTGGAGGTAGGTCCAGGGCTGGCCGCCGGTCTCCCGGGGGACGCTGACCGGCAGGCGCCCGGAGGGGTTCACCCGGCCGGAGAGCACGCCCGCGACGGCCGGGCCGCCCTCCTCGCCCGGGAAGAACGCCTGGACGGCGGCGGCGAGTTGACCGTCCCAGCGGCCCAGCGCGTACGGGCGGCCGGTGAGCAGGACCAGCACGACGGGCGTGCCCGTGGCGGTCAGTGCGTCCAGCAACTCGGTCTGTACGCCCGGCAGTCGGAGGTCCGCCACATCGCAGCCCTCGCCCGAGGTGCCCCGGCCGAACAGGCCCGCCCGGTCGCCCAGGACGGCCACGCAGACGTCCGCCTCGGCGGCCCGTGCCACGGCCTCCTCGAAACCGGAGGTGTCCGGGTCCGTGGTGTCGCAGCCCTCGGTGAACGTGAGCTTGGCGTCGGGGAGTTCGACGCGCAGGGACTCCAGGAGGGTGGGGATCTCGATGCCCATGGGCTTGTCGGGGTGGCTCGTGCCGACATGGGAGGGGAACGAGTAGCAGCCCAGCATGGCCAGCGCGTCGTCGGCCCGTGGGCCCACCACCGCGATCCGGGTGTCCGGGGCCAGCGGGAGCAGCCCGGCCGGGTTGGAGAGCAGGACCACGGAGGCTTCCGCGAGGCGGCGGGCGAGGGCGCGGTTCTCCGGGGAGTCCAGGTCGATGACGGCCCGGGTCTCGGGCGTCCAGTCCTCGTCCAGCAGGCCCAGCTCGCACTTCTGGAGCAGGACGCGGGTCGCCGCGCGGTCCACCAGGGACTCCGGGACGGTGCCTTCGTGTACGGCGGCGACGAGGGCGTCCCCGTAGCAGCGGGGATTGGGCAGCTCCACCTCGAGGCCCGCTTCGAGCGCCGCGTGCGCCGCCTGGGCCGGGTTCCCCGCGACCCGGTGCAGGGTCTCCAGGAAGGTCACGCCGTTGTAGTCGGAGACGACCGTGCCCGTGAACTGCCACTGCTCCCGCAGGAGTTCGGTCAGCAGATACGGGTCCGCGGTGGCCGGCACACCGTCCGTCTCCGTGTACGCGGCCATCACCGAACGGGCGCCGCCCTCCCGCAGCGCGAACTCGAAGGGCGGCAGGGTGATGTCGGCGAACTCGCGGGCACCCGCCCGTACGGGAGCGAGATTGCGGGCGCCCGCGGAGGACGCGTACCCCGCGAAGTGCTTGAGCGTGGCCACGATCCCCGCGGACTCCAGTCCGCGGACGTAGGCCGCGGCGATCGTGCCCACCAGGTACGGGTCCTCGCCGGGGGTCTCCTCGACCCGGCCCCAGCGCAGGTCGCGCACGACGTCGAGGACGGGGGCCAGCCCCTGGTGGACGCCCACGGAGGCGAGGTCGCGGCCGATGTGCCGGGCCATCTCCTCGACCAGGTCCGGGTCGAAGGTGGCGCCCCAGGCCAGCGGCACCGGGTACGCCGTCGCGCCCCAGGCCGTGAAGCCGGCCAGGCACTCCTCGTGGGCGATCGCCGGGATGCCGAAGCGGCCTGCCGCGACGATCCGGCGCTGGGCGCGGGCGAGGGCCTGCGCGCCCAGCTCCGGGTCCACGGGGGCCGTGCCGAAGGAGCGGGTGAGCTGGCCGAGGCCCCGGGTGATCAGCTCGTCCCAGTCGTAGGAGGTGTCCATGTCCTGCTGGTACGGGGAGACTCCGTCGCCGTCCGTGTCGGCGCCCACCCACACGCCGTACAGCTGGGCGGTCTTCTCCTCCAGGGTCATCCGGGTCAGGAGGTCGTGGACGCGGGCGGTGGCGGGCAGGTCGCGGTCGCGCCAGGGGGTCGTGGTGCTCATGAAACTCCCGTCAGAGTAAGTGAGTTCACTTTCCGCCTACGCCCATGAGGCCGCCTATGAGAGCTCGGCGGGCCACCAGATAGACGGCGAAGATCGGGACGCCGGAGAGGACGACCGAGGCGAGCAGGGCGGGGATGTTGACGCCGAACTGGCTGACGTAGTTGAACAGTCCGAGCGTGAGGACCCGTGGTCCGTCGGACTGGGTGAAGATCAGCGGGAAGAGGAAGCCGTTCCAGGCCTGGAGCGCCGAGTAGATGACGACGGTGCTGATGCCGCCCTTGGCCATCGGGATGGCGAGCTGGAACAGCATCCGCTGCGGTGAGGCGCCGTCCAGGGCCATCGCCTCGTACAGGTCCTCCGAGACGTCCCGCAGCGTGCCGACCAGGACCAGTACCGAGACCGGCATCGCGAAGGCCGCGGTCGGCAGGATGACCGCCAACAGGGTGTCGTACAGGTCGAGTTTGGCGATGAGGAGGTAGAGCGGTACGACGACGGCCTGGGCCGGGATCGCGACGCCGAGGAGGAACAGCCGGAAGGCCATGCCCGACCAGCGGTTCCGGGTGCGGACGGCGACGTACGCGAGGGGGACGGAGAGGACGAGGACGATGGCCACGACGGCGACGGCGACGATCAGTGTGTTGCTGAACAGATGGTCGAAGCCGGAGTTCAGGACGGTGTTGTAGTTGTCGAGGGTCGGACTGGTAGGGGGCTGCAGGGGGTTGTCGGTGAGCGCCTTGTCCTGGCCGGTGAGCGAGGCCGACAGCATCGCGTAGATGGGGATGATGACGACCGCGAGCCACAGGACGGAGCCCAGGCCCGCCAGGGGGTTGGGGCGCTTCGTCCAGTGCAGGCGGCGGCGCTGCGGCGGGGGCTGCGTCGGTGGCTCCTCGGTCTTCACGGGACGCGGCAACGTCTCTTGTGACACTTCGTCACATCCCTTCGCGGGTACTGCGCATGCCGCCGAAGCCGGTCAGCCGCACCAGGAGCAGGGACAGGCCGGTGGCGGCCAGGACCAGGAAGGACGCGATGGCGCTCGCGTAGCCGAAGTCGTAGCGCTTGAAGCCCGCCTCGTACATCAGGTACGGCAGGATCGCCGTGTCGGTGCCCGGGCCGCCCTTGGTGAGGATCAGGACGGTCTCGAAGTACGTCAGTGAGCCGACGACCATCAGCACGGTGGACGTGGTGACCGTGTGGCGCAGCTGCGGCAGCGTGATCGAGAAGAACTGGCGGTAGCGGCCCGCCCCGTCGACGGCCGCCGCCTGGTAGAGGACTTCGGGTATCTGACGGGCCCCGCCCTGGTAGATCAGCGTGTGGAACGGGATGAACTGCCAGCCGCCGACGAACACGATCGCCAGGAACGCGCCCGTGGACGAGCCCAGCGTGTCCTTCTGGATGATGCCGAAGTTCGGGTCGAGCAGGGCGTAGAAGAGCAGCGCGATCGCCGTCGAGGAGAGCAGGAACGGGACGAAGAAGATCGCGGAGAGGACCGCCCGGTTGCGCTGCCGCCCCGCCGCCCAGACGCCGAGCAGCAGGGCCACGACCGTCTGGAAGACCCAGCTGACGGCCGTCAGCAGGACGGTCAGCCACAGGGACTGGGTGAAGCGCGGATCGTCGAACAGCTTCCGCCAGTTGTCGAGGCCGGTCGGCTGCGGGTCGCCGAGGCCGTCCCAGGTGGTGAAGGAGAGGTAGAAGGCCACGCCCATGGGGACGACGGCGAAGAAGGCGAAGAACAGGACGCCGGGGAGGGCCCAGGCGGCGTGCGGACGGCCCACTGTCGTGGCGGCGCTCGCCTTCGGGGCCTTCGCCGGGGCTGCTTCCGGGGCTCTCGTCTTTGTGGCGGGCACTTTCGTGGCGGTCATTTCAGCCTCTTGCACGCCGCCACGAACTCGCTCGGCGACGACTTCCCGCTGAACAGCTTGCTGATCTCCGTGTGCATGGGGGTGGCGAGCTCGTCGCCGAGGGCCTGGTCCCAGGAGAGCGTGAAGGCGGGCGCCTGCTCGACCATGTCGTACTGGAACTTCGCGTACTCGGGATTCGGCGAGGAGGCGAGGAGCTTGGCGGCGTTGGAGGTCGTCGGTACGTCTCCGTTGGCGATGAGGTCCTTCGCGTACGCCTGGGACGCGGCGTCCTTCAGGAAGGCGACGGCGGCGTCCTGGTTCTTCGTACGGGTGTTGATGGACCAGTAGTTGGTGGGGTTGCCGACGACGTTGCGGACGTCGCCGGTGCCGCCCTCGACGGTGGGGAAGGCGGCCCAGCCCAGGTGCTTCTTGGCGAAGTCCGGGAACTTGCCGAGCTGCGTGGGGTACTCCCACGAGCCCATCAGGTGCATGGCCGCCTTGCCCCTGGCGAAGACGGCGGGCGCGTTGCCGTTGACGTACGACACCGAGCCGAACTTGTCGCCGAAGGCGCCGTCGTCGACCAGTTCCTTGACCATCTCGGCGGCCTTCAGCATGGCCGGGTCGCCCCAGCCCTCCGAGTCGCCGTTCTGGATCCGCTTGAAGACCTCGGGGCCGCCGATGCGGTCGAGCAGGTACTCCAGCCACATCAGCTCGGGCCACATGTCGAGGCCGCCGAGCGCGAACGGGGTGATCTTCGCGGCCTTCAGCTTGGCGTTGTTGTCCAGCAACTGGTCCCAGGTCTTGGGTGGTTGGAGCTTGTGCTCGGCGAAGAGGGACTTGTTGTAGAAGAGGATCACGGGCTGCATGCCGCGCATCGGGATGCCGTAGTGGCGGCCGTCGAGGTCGCCGGCCGCGAGCACCGAGGGCAGAAAGCCGCTCTTCAGGACCGGATCGCCCTCGATGATGTCGGTCAGATCGACGAGCTGGTCCGCCTCCTGGTACGCCTTGATCGAGCCGCCGCCCCAGTTGAAGAACACGTCCGGCGCACTGGGCGAACCCATGGCCGTACGCAGCTTGGGGGAGTAGTCGGAGCCCGGCACCTTCTCCAGCTTCACCTTGCCCTTGGCCGACTTGGCGGCGGCGGACTTGTTGAACCGGTCGACCGACGCGACCTGGACCTTCACCGCGTCGTCCCCGTACACGAAGGCGGTGATCGTGCCGCCGTCGCTGCCACTGCCGCTGCCGGAGCCGCAGGCGGTGAGTCCGGTGGTGAGCAGGGTGGTGGCGCCGGCGCCGAGCACCCAGCGCCTGCTGAAGGACCGGCTGCCGGTGGCTGTGGCGGGCGGTTTGCTGCCCGGTGGCCGGTCGCCGCCGGCCGGCCTGCCGCCCGACTGCCCGTCGTTGGACAGCCCGCTGATCGACTCCATGACAGCACCCCTTTTTCTGGCTCGCTATCGAATGTTTCGAGTTACACTTCGAATGTTCCGGGAACGTATGGCCGTCAAAGGGCTTCGTCAAGAGGGTGCGCAGGGATACGATCGCGCCCATGACTCACCCGAATCCCGCCGTGGCCCGGTCCGCGACGCTCGCCGAGATCGCCCGCGAGGCGGGAGTCTCGGCTCCGACTGTTTCGAAGGTGCTCAACGGCCGTGCCGATGTGGCCCCCGCGACCCGTACGCGCGTCGAGGAGCTGCTGCGCCACCACGGCTATCGGCGGCGCCGGGCCGAGGCATCCCGTTCGCCTTTGATCGACCTGGTCTTCCACGAGCTGGAGAGCGCCTGGGCTATGGAGGTCATCCGGGGTGTCGAGAACGTCGCGCGGGACGAGGGGCTGAGCGTGGTGCTCTCCGAGAGCGCGGGCCGCCTCACCCCCGGCCGTACCTGGGCCGACCAGGTCGCGGCCCGTCGGCCGCACGGTGTCGTGCTCGTGCTGAGCGGGCTCGACGAGTCCCAGCGGGCGCTGCTGACCAGCCGTTCCATCCCGTTCGTGGTGATGGACCCGGCCGGCGACCCCGGCGACGACGTGCCGTCCGTCGGCGCCACCAACTGGCAGGGCGGCCTTGCCGCGACCCGCCATCTCGTGGACCTCGGCCACCGGCGGATCGGGGTGATCAGTGGGCCCTCGCGAATGATGTGCAGCCGGGCGCGGCTCGACGGCTACCGGGCCGCGCTCGAAACGGCCGGACTGCCCGTCGACCCCTCGCTGATCCGGACCGGCGACTTCCACCACGAGGCCGGATACCGCTGCGGGCTCGAACTGCTGAAGCAGCCCGACCGGCCCACGGCCGTCTTCGCGGGCAACGACCTCCAGGCCCTCGGGCTGTACGAGGCCGCCCGTGAGCTGGGGCTTCGCGTGCCCGAGGACCTCAGCATCGTCGGCTTCGACGACCTGCCGGTGGCCCGCTGGGTGGGCCCGCCGCTGACCACGGTCCGTCAGCCGCTCATGGAGATGGCCGAGGCGGCGGCCCGGCTCGTCCTCGACCTCGGACGCGGGGAACGGCCCACGACAGCGACGCGGGTGGAGCTGGCGACGAGTCTGGTGGTGCGGAGCAGCACGGAAGGCGTACCGAAAGTTTCGAAACTTCAGTAGAAACCCCACGAAATATGAGAGTTTCCTCAGTAAAAGCCGTTAGGGGTTTCTGCGCGTAACAATTCGGACTTACGTTCCTCTCTGTGAGCGGAGACGGCGAAGACGGGACCGACGATGAGAACAACGGCGGCGAGCGCGGCGGCGCCGTCGACCGCGGTGCCGACAGTGTCGGAAGTGTCGACAGGGCCGGCAGGCGCTCACGGCTGCTCAAGGCCACGGGTATCGCGCTCGGTTGCGTACTCACCGTCTCGCTCGCCGGGGCGGCATGGGCGTACTGGCACCTGAACCGCAACATCGACAGCGTCGACATCAACAGCGCACTGGGCGACGACCGCCCGGCGCGCGCCATGGTGACGCCGGACGGCTCCGCCTCCCCGCTGCCGAGCGGCGCCCTGAACATCCTGGTCCTCGGCTCGGACTCGCGCAGCGGCGAACGCAACGCCACGCTCGGCGGGGGCGGTGAGGGCTCCGGCGCCCGTTCCGACACGGCGATGGTCGTCCACATCGACGAGGGCCGTACGGGGGCGACGATCGTGAGCATCCCGCGCGACACGCTCGTCACACGCTCGGCCTGCCCGCGGGAGTCGGGCGGTTCGACGTCGGTGGCGTACAACGCGATGTTCAACAGCGCGTACTCCGTGGGCGGTCCGGTCTGCGCGGTCAAGACGGTGGAGTCCATGACGAACGTCCGCATGGACCACTACATAGAGATCGACTTCGCCGGTTTCGCGGACCTGGTGGACGCGCTCGGCGGCGTCACGGTGACGACGGACGAAGACATCTCCGACGAGGACAGCCATCTCGAACTGGAGGCGGGCACCCACCACCTCAACGGCGAGCAGGCCCTCGCCCTCGCCCGCACCCGCCACGGCATAGGCGACGGCAGCGACCTGGGCCGCATAGGTCTGCAGCAAACCCTGGTCAAGGCCCTGCTCGACCAGATCTCCGCCACCGAGCTCCTCACCAACCCGGCCAAGCTCTACAACGTCGCCGACACCCTGACCGGCAGCCTCACCACGGACACGGACCTGGACTCGCTCAGCGAGCTGATGAGCCTCGGCCAGAGCCTGAGCGGCTTGTCCTCGGCCGACACCAGAACAGTGACGATGCCGGTGATCCCGGCTCCGTACGACCGGAACCGGGTGGTGGCGGAGGAGCCGGAGGCGGGGCAGCTGTGGGAGTCGCTGAGGTGAAGCACTCCTGGCAGGCGCCCCTGAGAGTCTGTGGGCATGGAGTTCTTCTGCTACCACCGTGATCGGCCCGGCTCCGTCAAGCTGCGCAACGAACTGCTGGAAGACCACTGGTCGTACATGGATGGGTACGCGTCGCAGCTGATCGCCCGCGGCCCGACGTTCGCCGCCGACGGCGAAACGCCCACCGGCAGCGTGCACATCGTCGACCTGCCCGATCCCGCTGCCGCCCGCACGTTCGCCTTCGACGAGCCCAACTACCAGGCAGGCGCCTACCGGGACGTGCTGCTGCGCCGGTGGCGCAACCTGCTGGGCCGCACCATGTGGGATTTCCCCGGCGGCCGGACCGGCGGCAACCGGTACCTGGTGCTCGGCCTCGGCTCAGGCCAGGCCGCCGACCTCGTACTGCCTCCCGACCAGGACGAGTTGATCGCGTACGGGCCCCTGCTGTCCGACGACGACGCCACCTGGCTGGGGACGGCGGCGCTGCTCCGAGCCCCGGACCCGGCCGCGGCGCGCGCCGTCCTGACCCAGGACCGGTATGCCGACATCGAGGTCCACGACTGGGAGTTCGGCGGGCGGCGGTAATGAGTACTCGTGACTCGAAGCTCAACTCGATCGATGACGCCCCCGAGTTGACCGTTCCCGCCCCCGCGTGGGCGGAGTTCGTTGCGCGCGTCGGGGCTTGAGCTTCGGGGGTCGGGATTCGAGACTCTTTTGCAAGGAATGGGTGGGTTGGCTCAACCCACCCTCCCTCCCCTGTGGCTGTGTGCGGCGGGCCCAAGGGCCGCTCGGGCCAGGGGAGATGACTTCTTGTGATCGGGTCGCGGCGGAGTGTGGCGAACGTGTAGCGTGCGCCGAAAGAAATGACCCCCGTGGGTGTTAGCGCACCGCGCGGGGGTCTGACCAACTAGATCGAATGCGAGCTTCGATCCATGGCTGTTGCCCAGCTTAGTGCTGCCCCGCGCCCCTCCGCCCACCCCATGGCCAATCCGGGGTACGGAAAGAAGTCGGCGCCCGACCAAGAGCCCCGCACGGGACGGGACTTCGGTCATCTGCCCGCTCGCGAGGCCTCGATCGCGACGTACCTGGACCGGCTCGACGACGAGTCCGACATCTCGATCAAGACGCTGGCCAAACACCTCCCACACGGCCAGTGCGCCATCGGCACCGCCCTCAACAACCTCTCCGCAGCAGGGCATTTGCGCCGCGTACGCCGTCCGGTCACCGTCGACGGCTGTTCGCGCTGGGTGTGGCACACCTTCTTCTCGCGCACCGCGCGCGACGACGCCTGGTGGGACTCCTTCCTCGCCGGGAAGGCACCGGTCACCGAGCCCTCACGGGCGGCGCGGTCGATCGCGTACGACGTACTCGCCCGGCTCGGCCGCATCGACGCCCGGCTGACGCTCTCGGCCGCCGAGTGCGGGGCGCTGGAGGAGCAGGCGGCCGAGTGGTTCGCGCGGGGTGCGAGGGAGGCGCAGCTTGTGCAGGCGGTGTCCGCCGGGCTCCCCGAACGGGTCGAGCATGCCTACGGCTTCGTACACGCCCGGCTCCTCGCCAAGCTCCCGCCCGAACAGCATCAGCCCGGGCAGCCGCACTACGAGATGGTCTGCACGGCGTGCGGTGAGCCGGGGTCGGCCGGCGGGCTGCGGGGCGGGTTGTGCGGAGGCTGCTGGGGAGAGCGGCCGGGCCTCGGGGCCGACCGGGTTCACGACCACGCGGAGCGGCTGCGTGCCGCCCTGCGCACAGGGACACGTACAGAGAAAGGAGCAGGCGCATGACGATCGTGCAGCACAGCCCACCCGAACTCGGGGCAGGATGGAGGGGAGGAGGCGATGCTATGACCCCCCGTACTGCCGATCAGCCGCAGATGCTCGTCGAGGAATTCGAGGAGCTTGCCCGGAACGCACCCGAGCTTGTGCGACTGGAGTTCATCAACGGAAAGGTCGTGGTCAAGCCCGTGCCGGACGGTAACCACAGCGAGATCATCGCTTGGCTCACGAAAGTGTGCATGCAGCATCGTCCGGATCTCACGCTGTACGCGGAGCGGGAACTCAAGATCGAGGAGTACCGCAAGGGGCGGGCCAAGGCGGACGGGGTTCTGGCTCCCGACAGACACTTCGTCGGAACGGGTGAGTGGGCCGAGCCGGACGGTGTCCTGATGGCCGTCGAGGTCACCTCCCGCGACCGGGATACGAACCAGCGCGACCGCATCGACAAGCCGCGCGGCTACGCGGCCGCGGGAATCCCCGTCTACCTTCTCGTTGACCGGGATGCGAACAGCGTCGTCGTGCACGCGGACCCGGACCCGGAAAAGGGGAAGTACGACTCGGTCACCAGCAGGGCCTTCGGTGTCGCGATCGACTTGCCGGACCCCATCGGCTTCACCCTGGAGACCGACGGGCTCAAGGAGTTCGCCGACTGACCGTGAGTGGCACTCCGCGCGGCGGGCCGCCCGTTACGGTCAGGCAGCCCGCCGGTACTCCAGGAGGTACCGCCAGAAGAGAAGACGGCGGACGGTGCAGTCGGGCAGTAGGTGTGCTGCCTCTCGGCGGATCTCGGGGAGTGTCATCTCGGGCTGTCGTACGGGCGGTTGAGGCGGTGGGACGTCGGCGCCCCGGAGCCGCTCGGCCGTGTGGACAGTGGCCCGCGCGACGGCGTTGGCGGGTACGGCCACGATGTCCCACGGGGAGATGCCCGCGTAGCAGCCCAGGACCAGCAGGGTCCCGCCGGGTGCCAGCGCGGCCCGGAGTTTCGTCACCGTGTCGAACGGCAGGTGGTGGAGGCTCGCGAGGCAGGTGATGGCGTCGTAGTGGGTGGGCGAGAAGTCGAGCGTGCCGGCATCCGCCTGCCGGAAATCGGGGCCGCCGCCCAGCCTGCGCGCCTCGGTGATCATCTCGGCGGACGGGTCGATCGCGTCCACCTCGTAGCCGCGCGCCGCGAGCCTGCGCGCGAAGCGGCCGGTGCCGCAGCCGACATCGAGGGCGCGGCCCGTGCGTTTCGGCAGCCGGCGCAGCAGGAGACGGTGGTAGTGGTCGTTGTGGTCGAACGGCATGTCAGTTTCCGGTGTTCGCGTGGGCCAGCAATCCGTTCACGATCGCCTTCAGCTGTTCCGTGATGTCGTAGTCGCCGGTCAGCTCGTCCCAGTGGTCGGCCAGGGACGTCAGGTGGGGGAGTTCCGTCGCGTCGTCCTCGGAGAGGAGGGCGTCGGGGAAGTAGCGCTTGCGGTCCGGCTCCTGGGCGCGGCGTTCCATGGCGCGGCGGAAGACCAGGTCGCCGTAGACGCAGTGCCAGATCGTGCGGTACGCGTGGACCGCCGCCCGGGGGGTCAGGCCGGACGCGATGCCCGAGGCGATGATCTCCTCGGTCATCCAGAGGGCGCCCTTGTCGGTGAGGTCGCCGAGGCCCAGTACCTCGATCACCCACGGCATCTGCCGCAGTACGGCGTGCATGTGGACCGTGACCGCGAGCATCCGATCGCGCGGGTCCTCGGGGAGGTCGGGGCGCGGCACCGTGGCCGCCATGCCGGAGAGGGTGAGCATCAGCAGGTCGTCCTTGTCGCGGACGTGGTGGTAGAGCGCCATCGGCGTCGTGCCGACCTCTTTGGCGACCCTGCGCATCGAGACCGCGTCGACGCCCTCTTCCTGGATGATCCGGCGTGCGACGTCCACGATCTGCCGAGCCTCGATACGGCGCGGACGCCCGACGTTCTTCCTTGCCTCTGCCACGGAAGGCATTCTCCACTGTCGAATTTCTATACGCGTATAATAATGTGCTGGACATGGTGAACTCGCAGACTCGGCAAGCCCGTTGGTCACAAGCTCGTTGGTTACTGCCGGTGCTGCTCACCGTGCAGTTCCTCGTCTCTCTCGACATGTCCGTCGTCAATGTCGCGCTGCCGGACATCGGCAGCGGCCTCGGCTTCGCGGACGAGTCCCTGGCCTGGGTGGTCAATGCGTACGCGCTCGCCTTCGGGGGACTGCTCATGCTCGGCGGGCGGCTCGCCGACGTCGTCGGGCGGCGGCGGATGCTCGTCGGCGGCTTCGCGGTGTTCGGCGCCGCGAGTCTCGCGGGCGGTCTCGCCACCACGCCGGGTCAGCTGATCGCCGCCCGCGCCGCGCAAGGCGCAGGGGCGGCCGCCCTCGCACCCGTCGCGCTCGCCCTGATCACCGTCAACTACGCGGAGGGCGCGGCCCGTTCGCGGGCACTCGGACTGTGGGGCGCCGCCGGAGCGGTGGGCGGGGCGGTCGGGGTGCTCGCGGGCGGACTGCTCACCGACTGGGCGGGCTGGCGCTCGGTGATGCTGATCAACGTGCCGGTGGTGGTCGCCGTGCTGGCGGTCGCGCGGACCGCCGTACCCGTCGACCGCAGCGCCGGTCCGCGGCCCCGGCTCGACATCGCGGGCGCGCTGCTCGTCACTGCCGGGACGACGGCGCTCGTACTCGGGCTGGTGCGCACGGAGTCGTACGGGTGGCTGTCCGCCCGGACGCTGGGCACGCTCGGCGCCGCCGCGCTGCTGCTCGTCGCGTTCGTCGTGATCGAGACGCGCCTGAGGCAGCCGCTGCTGCGGCTCGGGCTCCTGGCCGGCGGACCGGTGCTCGCGGCGAACGTCTTCGCGCTGCTGATGTCGGCGGGACAGTTCGCGGCGTTCTACTTCACCTCGCTCTATATGCAGCAGGTCCTGGGATGGGGGCCGACGGCCACCGGGAGCGCGTTCCTGCCGTTCTGCGTGGGCGTCGTCGTCGGCTCGGTTGTCGCGACGCGTGCGGTGGGGCGGTTCGGGGCGGGTGCCGTGCTGGTGGTGGGAGGGCTGCTCGGGGCCGCGGGGTTCGCGTGGTTCGCTGCGGCCGTCGCCGTGGACGGGGGCTTCTGGTTGTCCGTGCTCGCGCCGTCCGCGGTCGCCAGCATCGGCATCGGCATGTGCTTCGTACCGCTGGGCACGGCGGCCACCGCGGGCGTCGCCCCGGAGGAGACCGGGATGGCCTCCGGGCTGCTCAACAGTTCACGGCAGATCGGCGGGTCGGTCGGGCTGGGGGTGCTGGTGACGGTGGCCGCGAATGCCGGTGGTGCGGGGCCCGCCGGGATGGTCGACGGGTTCTCCGCGGCCTACTGGGTGGCCGCCGCGCTGCTGGCCGCCGGGTCCCTCGCGGCCGGCGTCCTGTACCGGACCTCCGTACGGCCGCGACTCGCGGAGACGCCTCTCGCCGAAAAGAGCTGAGCTTGGCCGTACGGCTCCGTAGGTGTCTGATGGTGTGCCGTGAGAGCAGAGCCGTCGAACCAGCCGACAGACCCCGCGGACCGCGCCACCGAAAGGGGCACCAAGAGCACCCCGGAGACGGCCACTGAAAGGGGCGCCAAAAGCACCATCGAAACCGTCTTCCGCATCGAGTCCCCCCGCATCATCGCGGGCGTCGCCCGCATCGTGCGCGACGTCGGTATCGCCGAGGAGCTCGCGCAGGATGCGCTGGTCGCCGCCCTGGAGCAGTGGCCGCGCGACGGCGTCCCCGACAACCCCGGTGCCTGGCTCACGGCCACGGCCAAGCACCGCGCGATCGATCTCGTACGGCGGCGGGAACGGTACGCGCGCAAGCTGGCGGAGATGGGCCGCGACCTGGAGACATCCGCGCCGCACGGCCACGTCGACGAACCGTCCGACCCCGACGACATCGACGACGACCTGCTGCGGCTGGTCTTCACCGCCTGCCACCCGGTTCTGTCCGCCGAGGCCCGCGTCGCCCTCATCCTGCGCCTGCTCGGCGGCCTGACCACCGCCGAGATCGCCCGCGCCTACCTCGTTCCCGAGGCGACCATCGCCCAGCGCATCGTCCGCGCCAAGCGGACGCTCGCCGCGAAAGGGGTCGCCTTCGAGGTGCCGTACGGGCCGGAGCGCGAGGCCCGGCTCGGGTCCGTACTCGAGGTCATCTACCTGATCTTCAACGAGGGATACGCGGCCACCGCCGGAGACGACTGGCTGCGCCCGGCGCTCTGCGAGGACGCGCTCCGAGTCGCCCGCGTACTGGCCGAGTTGATGCCGAAGGAACCCGAAGTACACGGCCTGGCCGCGCTGTTGGAGCTCCAGACGTCCCGCTCAGCCGCGCGTACCGGCCCGTCGGGCGAGCCGGTGCTGCTGGCGGACCAGAACCGGGCCCGCTGGAACCGCATGCTGATCCGCCGCGGTTTCGCCGCCCTCGCCCGCGCCGAGGCGGTCGCCACGGGCGGCGGTCCGGGGCCGTACGTCCTCCAGGCCGCCATCGCCGCGTGCCACGCCCACGCGTACACGTACGAGGAGACCGACTGGAGCCGGATCGCCACGCTGTACGGCCTCCTCGCCGCCCGCACCCCGTCCCCCGTCGTCGAGTTGAACCGCGCGGTCGCCGTCTCCATGGCCGAGGGCCCCGAACCGGCCCTCGCCATCGTCGACGCCCTGACCGCCGAACCCGCCCTGCGCGACTACCACTTGCTGCCCAGCGTGCGCGGCGACCTGCTGGCCCGCCTGGGGCGTACGGCCGAAGCGCGGGCCGAGTTCGAGCGCGCAGCGGCGCTCACGCGCAACGAGCGGGAGCGGGGGCTGTTGCTGGCCCGGGCCGAGGAAACCCGCGGAGACCGGGGCGTGCGCTGAGGGCATGCGCGCCCATACCCCGAACGCTCCACCCACCGAGACCCCACCTCGGGGCAACGTCCAACGCGTGCTGCGCGCCACGGACTTCACGGTCCGTGCCGCGCAACAGCGTCGCGGACCGTCCACGGTGAGCATCGCCCAGCTCGACGGTTAGGGCCTGTCCGGCGGATCATGCCGGAGACGCGGGCCCTGGCACGCACATCTGCCGCGTTGTCGTCGGTCGCCGACTCCCCCACGCTCGAACCGAGCTCGCGCGGGGGGACCCCCATCGCGTCGACTCCCTCCTCCGCCTTGCAGCTGCACGCACCAGACCCCCCTCACCTCCGCTCGCCAGGCACCCTTGGCTGCCCTCCGGCCTGATCCGCCGGACAGACCCTAGCCGCCGCTGAGTCCTCAGCAGGCGCAGAGGCAGAACGGGTGGCCGGCCGGGTCCGCGTACACCCGGTAACTACGCGTCCGGTCCTCCGCGTCGAGCACCTTCGCGCCCAGTGCGAGGACCTCCTTCTCCGCCGCGTCCATGTCGTCGACGGTCAGGTCCAGATGGAACTGCTGCGAAGCGTCGGGCGCCGGCCACCTCGGCGGTACGTATCCGGGGGCGGCCTGGAACGCCAGCAGTTGCCCGCCGGGCACGTGCAGGTCGACCCAGCCGTCGTCCTCCTCGAGGTCACCGCCCAGCACCCCGGCGTAGAACTCGGCGAGGGCGCGCGGGTCGGGACAGTCCAGGACGACGGCACCCAGCTTGGCGAGAGCCATGACTTCCTCCTCGGTTACCTCTAAGAGGCCTCAACGAGTAACGGTTACTGCATGCTCCCGCATAAGGGGTAACGTCGCAACCATGAATGACCGAGCGCCCGCTCCCGGCGGCCTGGCCCTCGTCGAGTCCCTGGTGAACACCCTGGACATCGAGACAGGCGCCGACTCCCTGGACACGGCCGAGGGGCGCGCGGCGCTGGACCTGACGGAGGCGGACCTGGCGTCGGCACGCGAGCTGCGCGAGTCCCTGCGCGCCGCCTGCCTGGCCCATGCGGGCCACCCTCCGCACCGCACGGTGACCCCCCTGGGTGAGCTGCTGGCCCAGGCACCACTGCTGATCACGGTCGACGAACGGGACGGCTCCGCCTCCCTCACCCCCGCCCGCCCCGCTCCCCTCACCTCCCGCGTGGCCGCCGCGATCGCCGAGGCCATCACCGCCGGCACCTGGCTCCGCCTCAAGGCCTGCGAGGCCCCGACCTGCCACTGGGCGTACTACGACCGCAGCCCGGCGGGGCGGGGGCGCTGGTGCAGCATGTCGGTCTGCGGGGCGAGGGCGAAGATGCGCCGCTACCGAGCGAGCGCGAAGGATTCACGGTGAAGGATGCGCGCGAGGACCTGTGACACCGTCGGCCAAAGGCCGCAGGCCGAACCGACGAACAGCCAAACCCGCTAAGCCGCCGGACGGCCCATCGCCCGGTACGTCCAGCCGGCCGCCCGCCACACCGCCGGGTCCAGTGCGTTGCGCCCATCCAGCACAAGCCGTCGCGACACGGCCTCACCCAGCACCGCCGGATCCAGCTCCCGGAACTCACTCCACTCGGTGAGATGCAGGACGACATCGGCACCCCGTACGGCCTCGATCGCGGAATCGGCGTACCCGAGCGTCGGAAAGAGCCGCCGCGCGTTCACCATCCCCTTCGGGTCGTACACCGTGACCTGCCCGCCCTGAAGATGGATCTGCCCCGCGACATTCAGCGCGGGCGAATCCCGTACGTCATCCGAGTCCGGCTTGAACGTGGCACCCAGCACCGCCACCCGCTTCCCCAGGAACGAGCCACTCCCCAGCGCCTGACGCGTCAGCTCCACCATCTGACCGCGCTGCCGCATGTTGATGGAGTCGATCTCGCGCAGGAAGGTCAGCGCCTGATCGGCCCCCAGCTCGCCCGCCCGCGCCATGAACGCCCGGATGTCCTTCGGCAGACACCCACCACCGAAACCGATCCCCGCCCGCAGGAACTTCTTCCCGATCCGGTCGTCGTACCCGATCGCCTCCGCCAGCTTGGCGACGTCACCGCCCGAGGCCTCGCACATCTCGGCCATGGCGTTGATGAACGAGATCTTGGTGGCGAGGAAGGAGTTCGCCGAGGTCTTCACCAACTCGGCGGTCGGGAAGTCCGTCACCACGAAGGGCGTGCCGTTGGCCAACGGCGTCGCGTACACCTCACGCAGCAGCTTCTCCGCGCGCTCGCTGCGCACACCGGCCACGATCCGGTCGGGGTGCAGCGTGTCCTTGACGGCGAAGCCCTCGCGCAGGAACTCGGGGTTCCAGGCGAGTTCGGCGTCCTCGCCGGCGGGCGCGAGTTCGGCCAGCGTACGAGCGAGCCGGTCCGCGGAGCCGACGGGCACGGTCGACTTGCCGACGACCAGGGCGGGGCCCTTCAGATGCGGGGCGAGCGAGGTGAAGGCGGCGTCGACGTACGACATGTCACAGGCGTACTCGCCATGCTTCTGCGGTGTGTTCACGCAGACGAAGTGGACGTCACCGAACTCCGCGACCTCGGCCCAGTCCATCGTGAAACGCAGCCGCCCGCTGGCCCCCTCGATCCCGGCGACATGCTTGCGCAGCAGCTCCTCCAGACCGGGTTCGTAGATCGGGACCTCGCCCCGCTGAAGCATCTCGATCTTCTCGGGAACGACATCGAGGCCGAGCACCTCGAAGCCGAGCTCGGCCATGGCCGCGGCGTGCGTGGCGCCGAGATAGCCGGTGCCGATCACGGTGATCTTCAGGGCCATGGGTGCTCCAGTAGGTGGCGGGTGGGGTGCGCTGCCTGAGCATAGTCGGGGGGTCGCGTGCGGCTCATCGGGCAACTCTCTGTTGTCGTTCCGGTTGTTTGTCCGTCCCCTGTTTGTCTGTCCCGCTGTCGCCAAGCTCACGTATCACTAGCGTGGGCGGGCCCTTAAAATTTGGGTTACTTAACGGTAATTAGCGTCCTTGGAGCGTGAGATACCTTGGCCGGATCGGCTGATTTCGACCTGTACCGCCCGTCCGAGGAGCACGACATGCTCCGCGATACGATCCGCGCCCTCGCGGAGGCGAAGATCGCGCCGTACGCCGCCGCGGTGGACGAGGAGTCCCGTTTCCCGCAGGAGGCCCTGGACGCCCTCGTCTCCTCCGATCTGCACGCCGTCCACGTACCGGAGAGCTACGGCGGCGCGGGCGCGGACGCGCTGGCCACGGTGATCGTGATCGAGGAGGTGGCCCGCGTCTGCGCCTCCTCCTCCCTGATACCGGCCGTGAACAAGCTGGGCTCGCTCCCCGTGATCCTCTCCGGCTCGGAGGACCTCAAGAAGAAGTACCTGGGCCCGCTGGCCGCCGGCGACGCGATGTTCTCGTACTGCCTCTCCGAGCCGGACGCCGGCTCGGACGCGGCGGGCATGAAGACGAAGGCGGTGCGGGACGGCGACTCGTACGTCCTCAACGGCGTGAAGCGCTGGATCACGAACGCGGGCGTGAGCGAGTACTACACCGTCATGGCCGTGACGGACCCCACGAAGCGCTCGAAGGGCATCTCGGCCTTCGTGGTCGAGAAGTCCGACCCCGGGGTCTCCTTCGGCGCGCCGGAGAAGAAGCTCGGCATCAAGGGCTCGCCGACGCGCGAGGTGTACCTGGACAACGTCCGCATCCCCGCCGACCGCATGATCGGCGAGGAGGGCACGGGCTTCGCCACCGCCATGAAGACCCTGGACCACACCCGCATCACGATCGCGGCCCAGGCCCTCGGCATCGCCCAGGGAGCGTTGGACTACGCCAAGGGCTACGTCCAGGAGCGCAAGCAGTTCGGCAAGGCGATCGCCGACTTCCAGGGCATCCAGTTCATGCTCGCCGACATGGCCATGAAGATCGAGGCCGCGCGTCAGCTCACGTACGCGGCTGCCGCCAAGTCCGAGCGCGGCGACGCGGATCTGACCTTCCAGGGGGCGGCGGCGAAGTGCTTCGCTTCGGATGTGGCGATGGAGGCCACGACGGACGCGGTGCAGTTGCTGGGTGGGTACGGGTACACGCGGGACTATCCGGTGGAGCGGATGATGCGCGACGCGAAGATCACGCAAATATACGAGGGAACGAACCAAGTCCAGCGCATCGTGATGGCGAGGAACCTGCCGTAACAACTGGTCAACTGACCTTCGAAGGGCGCCCAGCCACTGGGCGCCCTTCACCGGTCTCGCTTCAGCCGCCCACATACTCCGCCAGATGCTCCCCCGTAAGCGTCGAACGCGCCGCGACCAGGTCGGCCGGCGTTCCCTCGAAGACGACCCGCCCGCCGTCGTGGCCGGCGCCGGGGCCGAGGTCGATGATCCAGTCGGCATGGGCCATGACCGCTTGGTGGTGTTCGATGACGATGACCGACTTGCCGGAGTCGACGAGGCGGTCGAGCAGGCCGAGGAGTTGCTCGACGTCGGCGAGGTGGAGGCCGGTGGTGGGCTCGTCGAGGATGTAGACGCCACCCTTCTCGGACATGTGGGTGGCCAGCTTGAGGCGCTGGCGTTCGCCGCCGGACAGGGTGGTGAGGGGCTGGCCGAGTGTGATGTAGCCGAGCCCGACGTCGGCGAGCCGGTCGAGGATCTTGTGCGCGGCCGGCGTACGGGCCTCTCCGGCACCGAAGAACTCCTCGGCCTCGGTCACCGACATCGCGAGCACCTCGCTGATGTCGCGCCCGCCGAGGCGGTACTCGAGGACCGAGGCCTGGAACCGCTTCCCCTCGCACTCCTCGCAGGGGGTGGCGACGGTGGCCATCACGCCCAGCTCGGTGTAGATGACGCCGGCGCCGTTGCACGTGGGGCAGGCGCCCTCGGAGTTGGAGCTGAACAGGGCCGGTTTGACGCCGTTGGCCTTCGCGAAGGCCTTGCGGATCGGGTCGAGCAGTCCGGTGTACGTCGCCGGGTTGCTGCGTCGCGAGCCCTTGATCGCGCCCTGGTCGATCGACACCACGCCCGCGCCGGCCGGGATCGACCCGTGCACCAGCGAACTCTTGCCGGAACCGGCGACGCCGGTCACGACGGTCAGCACGCCGAGCGGGATGTCGACGTCGACGTCCTGGAGGTTGTTCGCCGTCGCGCCGCGGATCTCCAGCGCGCCGGTGGGCTTGCGCACCGTCTCCTTGAGCGTGGCCCGGTCATCGAGATGGCGGCCGGTGATGGTGTCGCCGGCCCGCAGCCCCTCGACGGTGCCCTCGAAGCAGACGGTGCCGCCCCCCGTGCCGGCGCCGGGGCCGAGGTCGACTACGTGGTCGGCGATCGCGATGGTCTCCGGCTTGTGCTCCACGACGAGCACCGTGTTGCCCTTGTCCCGCAGCCGCAGCAGCAGGTTGTTCATGCGCTGGATGTCGTGCGGGTGCAGGCCGATGGTGGGCTCGTCGAAGACGTACGTGACATCCGTGAGCGAGGAGCCGAGGTGGCGGATCATCTTCGTACGCTGTGCCTCGCCGCCCGACAGCGTGCCCGAGGGCCGGTCGAGCGAGAGGTAGCCGAGGCCGATCTCCACGAACGAGTCGAGGGTGTGCCGCAGCGTGCCGAGCAGCGGTGCCACCGACGGCTCGTCGAGGCCGCCCACCCACTTGGCCAGGTCGCTGATCTGCATCGCGCAGGCGTCGGCGATGCTGATCCCCTTGATCTTCGACGACCGGGCAGCCTCGCTGAGCCGCGTGCCGCCGCACTCGGGGCAGGCGGTGAAGGTGACCGCCCGGTCCACGAACGCCCGGATGTGCGGCTGCATCGCCTCCCGGTCCTTGGCCAGCATCGACTTCTGCAGCTTCGGGATCAGACCCTCGTACGTCAGGTTGATGCCCTCGACCTTGATCTTGGTCGGCTCCTTGTAGAGCAGGTCGTGCAGCTCGCGCTCGGTGAACTCGCGGATCGGCTTGTCCGGGTCGAAGAAGCCGCAGCCGCTGTAGATACGGCCGTACCAACCGTCGGCGCTGTAACCGGGGACGGTGAACGGGCCCTCGTTCAGCGACTTGCTGTCGTCGTACATCGCGGTCAGGTCGAAGTCGGTGACCCGGCCCGTGCCCTCGCAGTTCGGGCACATGCCGCCGGTGATCGAGAAACTCCGCCGCTCCACGGTCTTGCCATGACTGCCCTCGATCGTGACCGCGCCCTTCCCGCTGATCGAGGCGACGTTGAAGGAGAACGCCTGGGGCGAGCCTATGTGCGGCTTCCCGAGCCGGCTGAACAGGATGCGCAGCAGCGCGTTGGCGTCGGTGGCGGTGCCGACCGTGGAGCGGGAGTTGGCGCCCATCCGCTCCTGGTCGACGATGATCGCGGTCGTGAGCCCTTCGAGTACGTCGACGTCGGGCCGGGCCAGGTTCGGCATGAAGCCCTGGATGAAGGCGCTGTACGTCTCGTTGATCATGCGTTGCGACTCGGCGGCGATCGTGGCGAACACCAGCGAGCTCTTGCCCGAGCCGGAGACGCCGGTGAACACCGTCAGCCGGCGCTTGGGGAGCTCGACGCTGACGTCCTTGAGGTTGTTCTCGCGCGCGCCGTGCACGCGGATCAGATCGTGGCTGTCGGCGACGTGCGGCGCAGGCGACTGCGTGCCCGTGCTTGTGGCCGTGTTCATCGTGTCTCCGTCTTCTGTTGGTCGGGGCTTGGGCAGGGCGCCGACGGGTCTCCGTCGGCGCCCTGCCCGGCTCGATCTGATCAGCTTTTTGGCGGTACGTCTGGTTCTACTTCGTCGGCGCGGTGCACGGCAACGGTTCGCCGCAAACCGGCCGGCGGCCGTCGCGGATCAGCAACGGACGGCTCATTTCAGCTCATTGATACGGACCATGTTGCCCGCGGGATCGCGGAGGGCGCAGTTCCATGGACGTCAGGCTAGGAGCGGCCGGGTGGCCCGCGCTTCTCCGTTCCTGACCGCTCTGGTCGCCCTGCATGGGAAACTGACCGCGTGAAACGGCAGGATCTCGACGACCTCGTCCGGCTGCGGCGCGCCCGCGACCGCATGGACCGCGACTATGCCGAACCGCTCGACGTCCCGGCGCTGGCGCGGGACGCCCTGATGTCGGCGGGCCACTTCTCCCGCAGCTTCCGCGCCGCCTACGGAGAGACCCCGTACAGCTACCTCATGACCCGCCGCATCGAGCGGGCCAAGGCGCTGCTGCGGCGCGGCGACCTCACGGTGACCGAGGTCTGCTTCGCGGTCGGCTGTACGTCGCTGGGGTCGTTCAGCTCGCGCTTCAGCGAGCTGGTCGGCGAGAGCCCGAGCGCCTACCGGGCCCGCAGTCATGACGACGGCGCCGACATCCCGGCCTGCATCGCCAAGATCCACACACGACCGGTCAGGAATGGAGAAGCGCCCCCCGCTGCCCGGTCGTAGCGTGAACGGCATGGACATCAAACTTTCCTCATGCTTCATCGCCGTCGACGACCACGACAAGGCGATCGCCTTCTACCGCGACGTACTCGGCCTCGAGGTACGCAATGACGTCGGCTTCGAGGGAATGCGCTGGGTGACCGTCGGCTCGCCCACCCAGCCGGACGTGAACATCGTCCTGGAACCGCCCGCCGCCGACCCGAGCACCTCACCTGCCGACAAACAGGCCCTGGCGGAGCTGATGGCCAAGGGCCTGCTGCGCGGCGTCATCTTCGTGACGGACGACGTCGACGCCGCCTTCGAGCGCATCAGCGGCGCGGGCGCCGAGGTGCTGCAGGAGCCGATGGACCAGCCGTACGGCGTCCGCGACTGCGCCTTCCGCGACCCCGCAGGCAACATGCTGCGTTTCAACCAGCCCCGCAAGGAGTGAGTTCGCGGGGAAGTGAGCTCTTGGCGGGCTTTGTAGTGGATTGTTGGCCTCCGCCGGATGGCGCGCGGCGGGCAGCAGGCGTACCACGGAAGGGCATGGGGACCCGTTCAGGGACCCCACCACTCCTAGGAGGAGCCATGCAGCAGCCCTCAACCATGAGCCCCATGAGCAAGGAGATGCAGGACTGCGTCGAGGCGTGCATGAACTGCCACAGCGTGTGCGAGGAGACCATGAGCTCCTGCATGCAGATGGGCGGCCAGGCCCAGATGCAGATCATGCGCGCGCTCATGGACTGCTCCGAGATGACCCGTATGTGCTCGGACATGATGATGCGCAGGTCACCGATGTCGGCCGAGATGTGCGCCATGTGCGCGCGGGCGTGCGAGATGTGCGCGGAGGCGTGTATGGCGATGCCGGACGACGCGCAGATGATGCGCTGCGCCGAGGCGTGTCGCCACTGTGCGCAGACGTGCCGCGCGATGTCCGGCGCCACGGCCTGAGCGCTACGGCATGAGCCTCGGCCGACCCGGTCGCGGCACGGAAAGACGGCACGCAAAAGCCCGCTTCCCAGGCATCCGTCAAGTGCCTGGGAAGCGGGCTTTGTCCTACTCCGTAACCGTCACCTTCTCGTCGTTCTTCAGCTGCTCCACCAGGGTCTTCATCTTGGCGGTGTCCCACTGGAGGTTGCCGTTGGAGGTGTTGCCGGAGATGGGCATGTTCATGGACTTGCCCTCGCCGCTGGTGATGCCCTTCATGGCCCAGAACATGGAGGCCAGGTTCCACAGGGACATGTCCTTGTCGACGGTGAGGGTGTCGAGGCCGGCGCCCATGGTCGGGTAGAGCTTGAAGGGGTTGAGGACCGTGGACGGCGTCGCGGTCTGGCTGGCGAGGGCCGCGAGGAACTTCTGCTGGTTCTTCGTACGGTCCAGGTCGCTGCCCGCGAGGGCGTATCGCGTACGGACGAAGGCCAGGGACTCCTCGCCGTTGAGGACCTGCTTGCCCTCCTCGAAGTCGGCGCCGGACTTGGGGTCCTTCATGCCGCCCTTGGGGATCTCGAGCTCCACGCCGCCGACCGCGTCGACGATCTTCGCGAAGCCGGCGAAGCCGATCTCCGCGTAGTGGTCGATGTGCAGGCCCGTGTTCGCCTCGACGGTACGCACGAGCAGTTCGGGCCCGTCCTCCGCGTACGCCGCGTTCAGCTTCACCTGGCGGCCGGTGCCCGGGAAGGTCCTGCCGGACTCGGAGCCGACGAACGTCGGGATCGTGACGTTCGAGTCGCGCGGCAGCGAGATCATCGTGTTCCCGTTGTCGCCGACGTGCAGGATCATCATCGAGTCCGTGCGCTTGCCCTCGGCGGAGCCCGTGCGGAGCTTCTTCTTCTCCTCGTCGGACAGGCCCTCGCGGCTGTCGGAGCCGACGATCAGGTAGTTCGTGCCCTCGCCCGCCTCGGGCCGGTCGATCACCTTGGACAGGTCGACATCGCGCTTGAGCTTCGAGTCGGCCCAGAAGTACGTACTGACGGAGACCACGACCAGCAGCGTGACCAGCGTTATCGCGGTCCACTTGATCCGGCGCCGCCAGTTCGGCGCGGGCCGGCCGTGGGACCCGGGTCCCACGGGTCCGCCGCCGCCCGGCGAGCCGTACACCTGGCCCGTGTTGTAGCCGCTGTTGTAGCCGTCGTCAGCGTATCCGTGTCCGTCGTCGTAGGTGGGCTGCGGTGGGACCCCGCCCCGTGGCGGTGCCGACGGCCCCGCGCCCGGGCCGCGCCCCACCTGCCGCATTACGCGCGCGCCCTCGGGCTGGGCGTTCGCGCTGCCGCGGCCGTAACGGTCGCCGCCGTTGTCTCCGTGCCATCCCTCGGGCCAATTGTTCATGCGCCCCAGTGTGCAGTGCCGAACCGTCCGGCTTACAAGAGTCGACGGAAAATCACATCACCGCTGTTGCAAAGCTGATGCAAACCGGACCTTGCGGGTACCGACATAAAGAGAAAGGCCATGACAGAACAGGCTCCTCGACCGGAATGCGATATTCCGGTCAAGATTCCCGTCAAGCCGAGCGGTCCGCGGCCCGCCGCCTCACGGACACCCCACCTCGTCCCCCGTGACCACCCCGGCCTCCCCCCGCCGCGCATCCTCCGCCCGTACCTTCGTCACCCGCTTGAAGTCCGAGCCCGCGATCACCTTCAGCGTCGGGCCCTGGCCCTTGACCGCCTGTGACTGACTGCCAGGCAGGGCCGCCGTCAGGGACTTGACCGAGCGGTTCCAGCCGGGGTCGTACGTGATGAGGGTGCGCTCCACGGAGCGGTCGCGGGCGTTCTTCGGGACGCCCGTCGTGTTGAAGCCCGTCGCGGACAGCGCGTCGTCGACGCGGCGGCCGAGGTCCGGTGTGGTCGTGCCGTTCTCGACCTGGACGCGGATCTGCTGCGGGGCCACATCGACACGTACGGCCTTGGAGGGAGCGTGGTACGGAGCGAGGGGCCTGTCCTCGCGGAGGGCGCGGAAGATCCGCTCCGACTTCTTCTCGTCCCACTTCAGGGTCGAGCCGATGCCCTTCACGGGGTACCGCATCCGCCCGATCGGGACGGTCGTGAACTCCGAGGAGGACGGCGAGAAGTTCCGCATCGCCCACCCCAGAGCGACCAGCTTGCCCGGGCCGAAGCCTTTGTCCGCCCGCACCGAGCCGAGCACGGCCTGCGTCACATCGCGGAACTTCAGCGGGTTCAGCAGCACACCGGAGGAGGTGGCCCGTTCCATCAGCGCGGCCAGGAAGCGCTGCTGACGCTGCATCCGGCTGAGGTCGGCGGTGCCGTCGATGTGCCGGGAACGTACGTACTGGAGCGCCTGGGCGCCGTTCAGGTTGTGCGCCCCGGCGGGCAGGTTCAGGCCGGTGTGCGAGTCCTTCAGAGGGTGCACCGTGCAGATCCGTACGCCGCCGAGCTCGTCCACCGTCTTCATGAAGCTGGTGAAGTCGACCTCCAGGTAGTGGTCGATCTTCACGCGGGTCATGTTCTCGACGGTACGCACGGTCAGTTGAGGCCCGCCCTCCGCGTACGCGGCGTTGAGCTTGAGTGCGTGCGGGCGGTGCCGTTCGCCGGTGGTGCGGTCGGTGTGCGGGGGCGTCTCGGCGTACGAGTCGCGCGGCAGGCTGACGACGCTGGTCCGCTTACGGTCCTGCGAGAGGTGCACGATCATCACGGTGTCCGTGCAGCGACAGGGCGGGCCGCCGAGACGGTACTTCTTGCGCTCCGCCCGGCTGATCCGCTCGCGGCCGTCGGTGCCGACCAGCAGGACGTTCATGCCGTCGCCCGGCGCGGGCCGGTTCTTCATGTCCTTGAAGGGGTCGATGCGGTCGATGTCGGCGTCGAAGCCGGTGACCACCGCGTGCCCGATGCCGGCCGCCGCGAGCACCACCACGGAGAGCGAGGTCACCACCCGCGTGGTGCACTGCGACCGCTTGCGCCGTACGGGTGGCCGCGCCGGGTGCTGCCGCGGAGGGTGAGCGGGTCTGCGGGGCGGCGTGGGCAAGGGGGACACCTCCGCGTCGGCCGGGTGTGGGGGTCCGTGGGAACCGTAGGCCCATGCGATCTGCGGCCCGCAGCGGCAAGCCGGGCGGCGCGCTTCCGTGTCCCCCGTTCGCGGTAACGTACGGCCTGATGCTGCATTTCCCGGGGGCGCTGCGCCTGACAGCCGCTGCGCGGCGGGCCGGACCCCCGGCCGAAAAGACGAGAGGGAACCCCAGCACGTGAATTCCGACGGGCGCCTCCCCGCCGTATCCGTGATCATGCCCGTCCTCAACGAGGAGCGGCATCTGCGCGGAGCTGTCCAAGCGATCCTCGCCCAGGAATACGACGGCGAGATGGAGGTCGTGATCGCCATCGGTCCCTCCACGGACCGTACGGACGAGATCGCCGCCGAGCTCGTACGAGAAGACCCCCGTGTGCACACCGTCCCGAACCCGACGGGTCGTACGCCGGCAGCCCTCAACGCCGCGATCAAGGCGTCCCGGCACCCCGTCGTCGTTCGTGTCGACGGGCACGGCATGCTCTCGCCGAACTACATCGCGACCGCCGTACGTCTCCTGGAGGAGACCGGCGCGCAGAACGTCGGCGGCATCATGCACGCCGAGGGTGAGAACGACTGGGAGCACGCGGTGGCGGCGGCCATGACGTCGAAGATCGGCGTGGGCAATGCCGCCTTCCACACCGGTGGCGAGGCCGGGCCCGCCGAGACCGTGTACCTGGGCGTCTTCCGGCGCGAGGCGCTGGAGCAACAGGGCGGCTACAACGAGGAGTTCATCCGCGCCCAGGACTGGGAGCTGAACTTCCGGATCAGGGAGGCGGGCGGGCTGATCTGGTTCTCGCCCGAGCTGAGGGTCTCGTACCGCCCGCGCCCTTCGGTGAAGGCGCTCGCCAAGCAGTACAAGGATTACGGCCGTTGGCGCCACGTCGTCGCCCGCTACCACGAGGGCTCCATCAACCTGCGCTACCTCGCTCCGCCGGTGGCGGTGTGCGCGATAGCGGCGGGCCTTGTGGCGGGCGCCGCGCTGACCCCGTGGGGTTTCGTCATCCCGGCCGGCTATCTCGCGGCCATCACCGCCGGTTCCGTACCGGCGGGCAAGGGCCTCCCGCTCAGGGCCCGCCTGCAGATTCCCGTAGCCCTCGCCACGATGCACATGTCGTGGGGCTGGGGCTTCCTGACCAGCCCACGCTCACTGGCCAGGAAGGTCATCGCGTCCCGGCGGCCCGCGGTGCTCGCGGAGAGCTGAGCACCGCGGCTATGCCGGGGAACTACCAGCGGTAGGGCTCGTACACGGGCATGCACTTGTCGCTGTCCGAGCCGTTCAGGGCGTCGGCGGTGTCGGGGACATCCCCGGCCTCGGGCTCGGCCTGCTTCGGATAGCTCGTGCCCTCGCGCCAGTCGGCGCCCACGACGAGGGTGACGCCGGAGACGTCGGTCGACCTCTTCACCGAACTCAGCGGAATCCCCAGCGACTTGGCGACACGCTGGGCATCGCCCTCCAACTCGGCACTCGGATAGCGGACCACCGTCTTGTCCTCGGCAAGAGTCACCGTCCCGTCGGCCGTCGCCCTGCTGAAGCCTTTCTGCACGAGCGACTGGCTCACCGCGTTCGCACGCCCGCCGACCGCGGCGAGTGTGGACGAGCGCGTGCCGTTCTGCACCACGATGCCGATCTCGCCGTCCTCGGCGGCCGGGTCGTCGGAGGCCTGCTCCTGCGCAGGCTTCTTCTTCGCGGCCGCGTCCTTGCCCTTGTTGTCGAAGGCCACGTCGTCGCGGATCATCGTCCAGACCCGCTCGGCGTCCGCGCCCCTCGGCACCAGATGGTTGGGGTTCTGCGGGTCCACGTCGTTCGGCATGGTCATCATCGTGATGCGGTCGGTCGGCACCGTCTTGAGCTGCATGCCGAGGCCGTACAGGTCATCGACCGAACCGATCTCCTCGGAGACCTTCAGGGAGTTCGTGGCCGCTTCAGCCAGGTTCATCAGTCGGCCGGTGTCGGTGAAGACGTTCTGCTTCTTCAGCGTGCGGATCATCGAGTTCATGTACATGTGCTGAGCCTTGGCGCGCCCCAGGTCGCTCTCGAAGGCATGCCTGGTACGCAACCACTGCAAGGCCTGCTTGCCCTGGACCTTCTGCTTGCCCTTCTTCAGCTTGAGACCGGAGCCGCCCGGGACGCCGGGCAGCGCACGGTCCCACACGTTCTGCTCCACACAGACCTCGACACCGCCGATGGCGTCCGCCATCTTCACCACGCCCGCGAAGTCGATCGTCATCCAGTGGTCGATATAGGCCCCGGTGAGGTTCTCCCAGGTGGCCAGCGTGCAGCCGGCTCCGCCGCGGGCCAGCGAGGCGTTGATGATGTCGTTGGTCGCCGGGTAGGTCTCGCCGGTCTCGGGGTCCTTGCACTCGGGGATGTCGACCCGGGTGTCGCGCGGAATGCTCACCACTGAGGCGTGCTTCCGGCCCGCGGACAAGTGGATGAGCATCTGGACGTCGCCCCGCGGCTTGGTGCCCACGCTCTCCTTGCTCCCGCCCAGTTCCAGGTTCTCCGTCGAGTTACGGCTGTCGGAACCGATCAGCAGGATGTTCAGCGGCGTCTGACCGGCCGCGTTCGGCTCCGCCTTCTTGGCGTCGGAGTCTCCGCTGCTGCGCTCGCCCTTGTCGATGTTGTTGTTCAGATGCCAGTAGTAGATGGATCCGGCGCCGGCCGTGCCAAGTATCAGTACCGACAGGGTTATCGCGGACCAGCGGAGTATGCCGCGTTTGCCCCGCGGCCGTCTTCTGCTGTGCCGTCTGCCCCCAGCACCGCCGGCCCCCGCACCGCTGCCGTCACCGCCGTCGGCCGGCCCGGCGTCCTCGTGCGGACCGTCATCCCGGCCCAGGTCCCGAGCCTGTCCGACGCGTGATCGCGTCGGCTTCCCACGGACACCACTCTGCGTCATGCCCTTGCCCTCCCCACCCCTGCGCCACGGAACAGGCCTGCCATACGCCTTGGTAGACGTATGGCAGGCCGTTCAGGTCACTCGGCGCACTCGACTTTGTCCGCCGTGGACTTGTCCACATCCGGCGTCGTCGACGGAGCGGTGAGGGATTCCCCAGCTCCCCCGAAGTCCTCTCCCAGGGTCAGCGTGATCGCCGGTAGCCCCTGGGAGTTGGTCACGCTTTCGCCCGGCTTCATGGCCGACCCGGACAGGCCCATGATGTCGGCGAGCCTGCGTGCCTGGTCTGCCTGATCGGGAGCGTACTCGAGGGTTGTCTTCTTCAGGGTCGTCTCGGCGTTACCCGCGTTCTCGGACTTGAGCACGCCCTCGTCGTTCTGCAGGTAGGTGAGGGTTTCCTGTGCGGAGCCCGGGGCGGCGCCGCCGTTGAGGATCCGTACGCGTACGTCCGCGGGATCGGCCTTGGCGCCCTTGAGGCGGGCGGCGACCTCCGCCTTCTCCTTCTGCTGCTGCTTCTTCACCGCGGTGAACGAGACGTCGTCCTTGATCATCGAGAAGACGTCGGGGGCCTTCGTCTCGTCGACGACGACCGTGGCCTTGACCTGCTCGGTGGGGTTGTCGACCACCGGCACCGTCATGAAGGAGACGTTCTTCGGCGGCACCTTCTTCAGCTCCAGGGCCACGTCCTTGAGCGTGCTGACCTTGCCGATGCCGGTGTCGACGGTCAGCGCCTTGGTGGCGGCCTCCGCCAGCTTCACCAGTTTCGTGGGGCTGGTCAGGGTGTCGCTGGAGGACATCTTCCGCATGAGCGAACCCAGGAACTGCTGCTGCACCTTGATGCGGTCGAGGTCGCCGCTGTTGCCGAAGCTCTTCCGGGTGCGGACGAAGGCGAGCGCCTGCTCGCCCTCGACCGTCGACGTGCCCGCGGGCAGGTTGAGCTTCGACTCCTTGTCGTTGACGGGTTCGGTGAGACAGACCTCGACCCCGCCCACCGCCGACGTCAGCGTCTTCACCGCGTTGAAGTCGGCCATCATGAAGTGGTCCACCGGGATGCCGGTGGCCTCCGTGACCGTGCGCATCGTGCAGCCCGGATCGCGTCCGTCCTGCCCGAGGCTCGTGTTGAAGCGGACGCCCTGCGAGCCGGCGATGACCTTGGTGGTGTCGTCCTCCTGCTTGGTGGGGCAGTCCGGAATGTCCACGATCAGGTCGCGCGGAATGCTCATCGCGGTCGCGTTCGTACGGTCCTTGGAGACGTGCAGCAGGATGTTGGTGTCGGCGTGCCCGATGTTGTTGGCGTCGCCGTACCCCTGATTGCCCTTGCCGGTGCGCTTGTCGGTCCCGATGATCAGGATGTTGAAGGCCTCGTCCTTGCTGAAGCCACCTGCGCCCGCGCTCCCCACGTCCGTCGTGTTGACGTTGCCCTCGAGGTGCTTGAGGTAGACGTAGGCCGCGCCCGAGACGGCAACGAGTGCGAAGGCCATGGCGCCGCCGGTCCACAGGACTATCTTCTTCGCCTTGGGCTTCTGCTGCCTGCCCTTGCGACGGCTCGGCGGCGGCCCCTGTGGCGGGCGCCGCCTGCGCGGGCCGGATACGTCGGGCGCCGGCGCCACCTCCGGCGATCCCCGGCCCGGCGCCATACGGCCGCGCGGAGGCGCGGCGGCACCTGCGGTCGCGGTTCTGGAAGAGCGGGGGCCGGGGACCGACGGCTGCGCTGTGGAAGGGCCCAGTCGCAATTCGTAGTCACCGGTGTTCGGATTGAGTACCCACTGGTCTGCGGGGTCGATATTGTCCGCCCGCCCTCGGCCTTGCGCGTCCACGGTTGTGTCAGTCCTCCGTCGGGGCCACGCGGCGCCTTCTCCCCTCAAAAGGCGCCAGGTCTCGTTCAAGCAGTGCATGACCTCATCGGGTGCACCGGACCGCTCACACTATCTGGCCGGATCAGCGTCAAGGGGAGCCGGTGACAAATTGCACGTCTTACAACTGGGCAATCCGCCCCATATTTTTGGACGAATGTTCCCCGGCTTGACGTGCCCTTTACCCGCAGACGCGTTCGGGGCTTAACCGCACGGGTCATCAGCCGCCGTGTTCCCGCGGAAAGTCGGCGCCGGACTCGTCGTGGGTGAGGGTCCGTCATTCCGCTTTCCGCCCGATTTGCCGCTCTGGCTGCCGGAGTTGTCCGCGACCTCCACCGGAGCATCCCTGCGCAGCCGCTCGAAGAGTTTCTCCGCCTTGGCTTCCACCAATTGGTCGCGATTGGGATTGGAGGGGTACGACTCCCTCGGCACCGTCAGAAACTGCACACGTTCGGTGGGGATATCGCGCAGACCGCGCACCAGGTCGTACAGGCCCCGCAGGTTCGCCAGGGCCGGGTCCGTGGTGAGCGCCGAGGTCGCCGCGTCGAGCACCGGATAGAGCTTCACGGGATTCAGCAGTACGTCATTGCTGCGCACCTTGCTGACGAGCGCGCCCAGGAACCGCTGCTGGCGTTCCATCCGCTCGGTGTCGCTGCCGTCGCCGAGGCTCTTGCGGGCGCGTACGTAGCCGAGGGCCCGCTCGCCGTCGAGCTTCACCTTGCCCTCAGGGAGCCGTAGTTTCGCCGCGGGGTCGTCTATCGGCTCCTTGAGGCATACCTCGACGCCGTCGACCGCGTCGACCATGTCCTTGAAGCCGTTGAAGTCCACGACCATGTGGTGGTCGACCCGGATGTCCGTCAGCTTCTCGACCGTACGGATCGTGCAGGCCGAACCCCCGGTCTGGAAGGCGTAGTTGAACATCGCGAACACCGGCTTGCTGCGGCTGCCGTCCCGGCGCCGGCAGCCGGGTACGTCCACCATCAGGTCGCGCGGTATCGAAACGGCGGTCGCGCTGCGCCGGTCCGCCGCGAGGTGCAGCAGGATCACGGTGTCGGAGCGCTCGGTGCCGAAGTCCCGCCCGTACTTGCGGTTCTCCTCACCCGAGCGCGAGTCGGACCCGATCAGCAGGATGTTCCGCGCGCCCTTCACCAACGCGGTCGGCCGCTCCTTCTCGTACCGCGCGAGCTCGGCCGCGGCGGCCTCGTCCGCCGTGATGTTCCCGTCCAGCTTCTCGTACACCGCCCACCCACCCCCCGCCGCCGCGAGCAGCCCCAGCCCGACCCCCACCGCCCCATACCTGAGCCACCGCCGCCGCACACCTCCGGCCCCGGTGGGCGAAGCGCCCAGACCGGGTCCAACGCCTCCGGTGCCGCTCACTTC
>NZ_BAAGPS010000015.1:0-31261 GCF_054783935.1 Streptomyces pseudoechinosporeus | reverse complement strand
AGGCGCAAGCACGGTTCTGAGGGGGCTGGGGCCCGGTGACGGGCCCCAGCTACCCGACTGCCCTCCGGAGTCATCACCTCGCCACCGATGACCAGCCAGTTGTCATCGTATGGGTCGCCGCGGACCGCGGAGAACTGGTACCGCAACGGGCAGAGCTCGACACTGCTTGCCTGATCACCCAAGAGCATTACCAAAGGGTGTCACGGACCTTCTCGACGCTGCACAGGCCCTCACAACACGTCAGCATCGCGCTCCTGCCGTCTCCGCCTGCGGCCCCCAGGAGCATCTGGCCGTTCGGGCCCGCCCGGTGTCGGCAGGTGTGGGCTATCGCAGGGCCGCCGCCACCAGTCCGCGGATCTCCTGGGACGACACGGTTCCGCCCCCCACCAGGCGGTCGAAGACCAGCCCGTCCACGCAGGTCAGCAACGTGACAGTGCGGTCCTCGGCGTCCGTGACGCCTTGAGCGGCCAGGAAGTCGCGTACGACTTGGCGCCCTGCGTTCTCGCGCGGCACGAGGATCTCCCGCAGCTCGGGATGGTGCACGCTTTCGATGGCGCACGCGTAGCGCGCGAGGGAGCGCCGACGGCCGTCTCCCGTGAGCCGGTGCTTGATGAAGGCGGCGATTCCGGCTGCCAGTTCCTCGGCGTCCCGCGGCACGGGGGTCTGCTCTCCGATCGCCTGTAGTTCTGCCTGGTCAAGGGCGACCAGACGCCGGACCAGTGCGGCAAGCAGTGCCTGGCGGGTGCGGTAGTAGGCGGACGTGGTGCCGAGTGGCAGATGTGCTGCCCGGTCCACCGCGCGAGAGCGAGCCCGACATCCTGTTCTGCGACGGCCGCGAGTGCCGCAACTTCGGCCTGCTCCGGGTGCTCTCCGACACCCCGGTCGTCGCCGCGAGGCCGGCCAGGGTGATGCCGCGGTCACGACGCAGCGCACGGAGCCGCGGCCCCACCGCGTCGAGCACGTCGTCGTCCATCTTGGGATCCATGAGGCCCACCTTGCCATTACCGCAAGATTTCGTGCCAGGACGTGGTGTCCCTGCCAAGACTGAGCGCCTACCGACACAAGGAGTCTTGATGAGCACCACCGATGCGGTCGCCTTCTGGGACGGCGTCTACGCGGCCCGACCGGCAGCCGGCAACCCGCAGCCGAATGCTCGCCTCACCGAGACGGTGACGGGCCTGCCGCCCGGTGACGCGTTGGACCTCGGATGCGGCAACGGCGGCGACGCGCTGTGGCTCGCCCGCCAGGGGTGGCAGGTCACCGCCGCCGACATCTCGGCCGTGGCGGTCGAGCGGCTCGCCTCCCTCGCCAGCTCACACGGCCTGGGCGACCGTGTCATCACCGTGCGGCACGACTTGCACAGTTCTCTCCCGCCCGGCGGATTCGACCTGATCTGCGCCCACTACCTGCATACCCCCTATGACCTGGACCGGGCAGCCCTCCTGCGCGCGGCTGCGCGCGCACTGCACCCGGGCGGGCGTCTGCTGGTCGTCGACCACGGCTCGGCCGCGCCGTGGTCGTGGAACCAGGACCCCGATACCCGGTACCCGAGCCCGCAGGAGGTCGCCGCTGGGATCGATCTGGCCCCGGAGACATGGACGGTCGAGCGGGCCGACGCCCCCCGCCGGATCGCGACTGGACCGGGCGGGCGCACCGCCGAGGTCACCGACCATGTCCTCCTCATCCGCCGCACCGTCTGACACGGCGGTCGGCGCCCGCCCTCGACAAAGGAAGCTCGACAAAGGAACTCGACAAAGGAAGGGAGACCACGATGCCCAGCCCCACGCGCCGCAACCACCGCCGCGACACCCCGCCGCCCCGCACCGGAATCAGCGAGACCGAGGTCCTGCGCGGACTCCTCGACTACCTCCGGACCTCGATCGCCGCGAAGGTCGACGGCGCACCCGAGCCGCAGGTGCGAACAGCCGTGGTGCCGTCGGGCACGAACCTGCTCGGCCTGCTCAACCACCTGACCTACGTCGAGCGCTCGATGTTCCTCGGGGATGATGTCACCGACTGGCAGGCGACGTTCCAAGCCGCACCGGCGGACAGCGTGGCCGATGTCGTCGCCCGCTACCGAGACGCGGTCAAGCGCGCGAACGACGTTCTCGACGGGTGCACCGATCTCGGCACACCGGTCCCCCGACCGCGGCCGGACCGCCCCGCTCCCAGCATCCGCTGGGCACTCACCCACATGATCGAGGAGACCGGCCGACACGCGGGCCACGCGGACATCCTCCGCGAACTCATCGACGGCACGACCGGCCGCTGATCCGCCTTCCCCAGGTCAGGAACACATGATCACAGCACCACGGCCGTTGCCGCGCCGCTTCCTCCGATCCGAAGCAAGACGTTTCGTCGGTGCATCGCGAGGGGCTTCAGTCGATGACCGCGGTGGCCTCCACCTCCACCAGATGCTCGGGAACGTCCAGTGCCGCGACGCCGATCAGCGTGGCCGGCGCCATCGGCGTGACGCCGAGCTTTGCCGAGGCCCGGTCGAGACCCTCCAGGAACAGGGGCATCTTGTCGGGGGTCCAGTCGACGACGTAGACGGTCAGCTTCGCGACGTCGGCGAAGGTCGCGCCGGCATCGGCCAGGGCGGTGCCGACGTTGAGGTAGGCCCGCTCGACCTGAGCGGCGAGGTCACCTTCGCCGACCGTGACTCCGTCGGCGTCCCAGGCGACCTGCCCGGCGATGAAGACCAGCTTCGAGCCGGTCGCGATCGACACCTGCCGGTAGACGGGGATTTCCGGAAGTCCGTTCAGATTCACCAGCGTGATGGCCATGCTGTCCGCCTTCGTGGTCTCTTGTGGTTACTCAGGAACCGTAAGAGAGTGAGCGCTGACATGGAAGAACGCACTTTTCGGTGACTGGGGAACCAAATGGAGACCAAGCAGTTCACGGGCTCACCCGAGGACGCGGACCTGATGCGCGCGGACTCTCTGGCGCGGGAGATCTTCTCGGACGTCGCCAACAAGTGGGCGTTCCTGATCATCGAGTTCCTCGGTGACCGCACCCTGCGCTTCAGCGAGTTGCGGAACGAGGTCGAGGGCATCAGTCACAAGATGCTCACCCAGAACCTGCGCATGCTGGAGCGCAACGGCCTGGTGGAGCGGTGCGCGCACCCCACCGTGCCGCCACGGGTCGAGTACACGCTGACCGAGGCCGGCCGAGGCCTGCGGGCCACGATCGACGGAATGTGCGACTGGACCCACCGGTACCTCGCCCACATCGAGGCCTCCCGCCGCCGCTTCGACGCCTGAAGGCTCAGCGACCGTCCGCCAGTTCCGGCATGCCGACCAGCTCCGCGCTGCTGCGCCACAGTTCGGCGGCCTTCTCGAGGTCGTACGACTCCGCGGACGAACGGACCGGCCGACGGCCCTGGAAGTACTTGCCGCTGACGCCCTCGAGTGCCGGGTCGGCGATGAGACGGGCGAGCGCCGCGCCGGACGTGCGTGTGGTGTGGAAGTTGCGCGGCAGCACGGTCAGGGCGGGCAGCAGGTACTTCCAGGCGAAGCGGAAGAACGGGTTGTAGTCGCGGGCCAGGCCCGTCCCCGGCATCAGTCCGGGGTCGAACGCGTTCACGCTGATCTGCCCGTCCGCGCCGTCGGCACCGAGCACCCGGTCCATCTCGTACGCGGTGAGTACGTTGCACAGCTTCGACGTGGTGTAGCGGCGGCGGCCTTCCTTCATCGGATCGCGATCGCCGCCGGTGTCCGGGGGCCGCGCGAGGTCGTGGCCGCTGGTGTAGCGCGGCTCGGGGAAGTTGTGCGGGCGCGCCGGGTCGTGCGTGTCGCTGGATACGAAGACGATGCGGGCCGGTGCGGTCAGGTGGGGCCGCAGCAGGTGGGCCAGTAGGAAGTGGGCCAGGTGGTTGACCGCGAAGGTCACCTCGTAGCCGTCCGCGGTGTGCCGCAGGCCGGAGACCACCATGAGTCCGGCGTTGCACACCAGCACGTGCAGCGGCGGCAGTTCACGCGCGGGCCAGTCCCGTACGAACTCCCGCACCGCATCGAGCGACTCCAGGTCGAGCTCCAACGGCGTGACCGGCGCGCCGAGTTCGCCCGCGAGCGCCACGGCGCGCTCCGTCGTGCGGGTGAGGTCGCGTCCGGTGACGACGGTGTGCCAGCCGGGGTAGCCGCGGGCGAGCGCACGTACGGTGGCCGAGCCGAGGCTGCCGGTGCCGCCGGTGATGAGAACGGTTCGCATGGCGTCCCCCCTGGGGGCGAACGGTCGTACTCAGCCTATGACTTGCGTCCCGAAACGTCCTGCGAAGGGCCGGGGTCGAAGCCGAGTACGAGCGACCGTTCCCCGAACGTCAACCGGCCCGTAACGTCAACTGGCCCTGAGCGCCCCAGAGATCGACCTGATCGCCTCCGGCCCCACCCGGCAGCACCCGCCGATCAGCCGGGCACCGGCCTCCTGCCAGCCGCGTACCTCCTCGGTCGCGAAGGTGGAGCTGCCCGCCCAGGTGCGGGCCTCGGCGTCCCAGGTCTCGCCGCTGTTGGGGTAGACGACGACCGGTTTGCCGGTGACACGGGCGGCGATCTCGATCGCGCCGTCCACATCCTCGGGGGCGCAGCAGTTCACGCCGACCGCGATCACCTCGTCGGCGTCGGCGGCCAGGGCGAACGCCTCCTCCAGCGGCTGCCCGGCGCGGGTGCGGTCGCCTGCCACGCTGTACGACAGCCAGGCCGGCACCCCCAGCCCGCGCACCGCCCGCAGCAGCGCCTCGGCCTCGTCGGCGTCCGGCACCGTCTCCAGTGCCAGGGCGTCCGGCCCGACGGCCGCCAGTGCCTCCAAGCGGGGCCGGTGGAAGGCCTCGAGTTCGGCCACGCTCAGGCCGTACCGGCCGCGGTACTCGGAGCCGTCCGCGAGCATCGCGCCGTACGGCCCGACCGAGGCCGCCACGTACAGCGGCCGCGTGACGCCCTTCGCGCGCGCCTCCTCGGTCGCGTCCAGGGCCAACTCGATGCTCAGGGCCATGAGTTCGGCCGCCCGCTCGCGCTTGATCCCGCGCTTCGCGAAGCCCTCGAAAGTGGCCTGGTAGCTGGAGGTGATCGCGACGTTCGCCCCCGCCTCGAAGTACGCAAGGTGCGCCTCGGTGATCGCCTCGGGCCGCTCGGCGAGCAGCCTCGCCGACCAGAGTTCGTCGCTCAGATCGTGCCCGGCGGACTCCAACTGGTTGGACATGCCGCCGTCGAGCACGAGCGTCCCCGCGGCGAGGGCGTCGGCGAGGAGAGGAGCGGAGAAGAGGGCGTCGCTGGTCATGTCACGACGCTAACCGAAGCGGGGACAAACGCCCCTGTGTGTCCAGTACATGAACAGATCGACCACGATGTGGGATCGGGGGATACGATCACGACCCTCCCCTCCCCCTCTCCCCACGGACGCCCCATGCCTGCCGCAGACACCACCGACGCCGCCGAGCCCGTACCTCCGTCGACGACCGACGAGACCCCGGCGTCCATACGCCCCAAGGGCTTCGGTCTCGCCGCCGCCACCGCCCTCGTCATGGGCAACATCATCGGCGGCGGCATCTTCGCCCTGCCCGCCACCGTCGCCCCGTACGGCACGATCAGCCTGCTCGCCTTCCTCGTCCTGTCCGTGGGCGCGGTGCTGCTCGCGCTGCTCTTCGGGAAACTCGCGCGCCGCAGCCCCGTCACCGGCGGTCTGTACGTGTACCCGCGCGACGCGTTCGGCGAGTTCGCCGGCTTCCTGTCGGCGTGGTCGTACTGGACGATGACCTGGGTCAGCATCGCCGCGCTCGCCGTCGCGACCGTCGGATACGCCGACGTGCTGCTGCCGCTGGGCGACAACAAGGTGCTGCAGGCGGCGGTGGCGATGGCCGCGCTGTGGCTGCCCGCCGCCGCGAACTTCGCCGGCACCCGCTGGGTCGGCGGCGTGCAGATCGTCTCGACGATCCTGAAGTTCGTACCGCTGCTCCTTGTCTCCACCGTCGGCCTCTTCTTCATCGACACCGACAACTTCGGCCCCTTCAACGCCTCCGGCGAGAGCGTGCCCGGCGCTCTCGCCGCCTCCGCCGCGCTGCTCCTCTACAGCTTCCTCGGCGTCGAGTCGGCCGCGATGAGCGCGGGCGAGGTCCGCGACCCGGAGCGCACGGTGGGCCGCGCGAGCGTCCTGGGCACGCTCGGCTCCGCGCTCGTCTATCTGCTCGGCATGGTCGCGGTCTTCGGCCTCGTACCGCATGGTGAACTCGCCGAGTCCGGAGCGCCGTTCGCCGACGCCGTCGACGCGATGGCCGGCGGCCACTGGGGCGGCACGCTCATCGCCGCCGTCGCCCTCGCCTCGATGGTCGGCTGCCTCAACGGCTGGATCCTGATGAGCGCCCAGATGCCGTACGCCGCCGCCCGCGACGGGCTCTTCCCCGCGCCCTTCGCCCGCGTCGGCAAGGGCGGTGTCCCCGGCTTCGGCGTGCTGGCCTGCGCGGTCCTCGGCACGCTGCTGATCGCCCTCAACTACACGGCGGGGCCTGACACCACCTTCCGTGTCCTCGTCCTCATCACGACCTTCACCGGCTGCGTGCCGTACCTGTTGTCGGCGGCGGCCCAGCTGTACTGGCTTGCCCAGGGCACCCGTGAGCGGGTACGTCCTGCGGGGCTGGCCCGCGATCTGATCGTGGCCGTTCTCTCGTTTGCTTTCTCGTTCTGGCTGATCGCGGGGGCGGGGTACGCGGCGGTCTACCAGGGGGTGTTGTTCCTGTTCGCGGGGATTCCTGTGTACGTGTGGATGCGGGGGCGCTCCGCTGGGTGAGGCGGTTTTGAAGCTGCGGGTTCGTGGGTGGTTGCTCGCGCCGTTCCCCGCGGGGTGCCTCCGGCGGTTGGGCGGCTGCGGGTTCGTTGTGGCTGGTCGCGCCGTTCCCCGCGCCCCTTAGGTGCGTGGTGGGTCGGGGCCGTGGGCCGGTGCGTCAGCCCGTCGCAGGCCGGGCATACGGCCCTGGCCTGGTACAGGGTCCTGGTTCTCCGAGACCGAACCTACGCGACGGGCATACGACGCACCGGCCCACGGCCCCTCCCGCCGGTGGCAGGCTGCGGGTAATTGGGGGTGCGGGCTTGCTCGGGGCGCGGGGAGCCGCAGGCTTTTCAGGGGCGCGGGGAACTGCGCGACCAGCCACGACGGACCCGCAGTCGCCCACGAACCCAACACCCCACCCCCGTAGGCATCCCGCCCAACCGCCGGAGGCAACCCGCTCAACCGCCGGAGGCACTGGCTAATCTGCACGGGTGACCATCGACCTGACCCTTTTGCCGCGTGTCGCCTATCGCGGACAAGAGGTCACCGCGCCCCGGCTCCGTGGTCTTCTCGCGCTGCTCGCGGGCGACTTGCGTACGGGCTGCAGCATCGAGCGGCTTGTGGAAGGGCTGTGGTTGCCGGACGAGTTGCCGGAGCGGCCGGGGAAGGCGGTGCAGGTCCTCGTGTCCAGGGCGCGGGCGCTGTTGGGCGCCGACGTCGTCGTCAGCACGCCGACCGGATACCGGCTCACCCTCGCCGAGGACCAGGTCGACAGTTCCGCCCTGCTGCTGCACGCCGCCGCGAGCGCGGACCGGGCCAGGGCGGGGGACCACGCGGGATCGCTGGCCGCGGCCGAGGCCGGGCTCGCATTGTGGGAGGGCACCCCTGATGGGGGCGGCGACCTCGACGATCCCGTAGCCGCGTTACGCGCCGAGCGCGCCCCCGTCCGCGCCGCGCTCGTACGCGCGCAGGCGCTCGCGCTCGCCCGGCTGGGGCGGCACGCGGAGGCGGCCGGGCCGCTGGCCGTGGCCGCCGCGGAGCATCCGCGCGACGAGGAGGTGCTCGCCGAGCTGCTGCGCGGCGAGGCGGCGACGGCGGGCCCGTCCGCCGCGCTGGCGCGGTATGAGGCGTACCGCCGTGAGCTGCGCGAGACGCTCGGTACGGATCCGGGGGCTCAACTCAAGGTCGTACAGCAGGAGTTGCTGCGGGGCGAGGCGCCCACGGTCCGGCACGGCGTGCCGCACGAGCCAAACCCGCTGCTGGGAAGGGACGAGGACATCGCGGCGGTACAGCGGCTGCTGCACGCTTCCCGCGCCGTCACCGTGGTCGGCCCCGGCGGCCTCGGCAAGACCCGGCTCGCGTACGCCGTCAGCCGCCGGGCCGAGCAGCGCGTGGTGTATTTCGTGCCGCTCGCCGGTGTCACCGCGGACGAGGACGTGGCCGCGGAGGTGGCCTCCGCGCTCGGCGCGGGCGAGGGGCGGGCCGGCGCCATGAGCGGCCTCGCCCCTGCCGACCCGGTGTCCGGCATCCTCGGCGTGCTCGGCTCCGGGCCCGCGCTGCTGGTGCTGGACAACTGCGAGCAGGTCATCGGGGGCGCCGCCGACCTCGTACGGGCCCTGGTCTCGTCCTCGAAGGACCTGCGGGTGCTCGCCACCAGCCGGGCCCCCCTCGGTCTCACATCGGAGGCGGTGTACGCGCTGCCGGAACTCCAACTTGCCACCTCCGTCGAGCTGTTCACGCAGCGGGCCCGCGCCGCCCGGCCCGGCGTGGAGCTGCCGCCGGACGCGGTGGCCGGGCTGTGCCGCCACCTCGACGGGCTGCCGCTTGCCGTGGAGTTGGCCGCGGCGCGGGTGCGGGTGCTTTCGGTGCCGGAGATCGCGCGCCGCCTCGGCGACCGGTTCGCACTGCTGCGCGGCGGGGCGCGGGACGTGCCGGAGCGGCACCGCACGCTGCAGGCGGTCGTGGAGTGGAGCTGGAACCTGCTGGCGGAGGACGCCAGGGCGGCGATGCGCACCCTGTCCGTCTTCCCCGGCGGCTTCTCCGGCGAAGCGGCGGAGCAGGTGCTGGGCGAGGACGCGCTGTTCCTGCTGGAGCAGTTGACCGATCAGTCGCTGCTCACCGTCGCCGAGACCCCGGCCGGTGTGCGGTTCCGGATGCTGGAGACCGTACGGGAGTTCAGCGCGGCCCGGCGCGCGGAGGCGGGCGAGGAGGACGAGGCCATCGGCCGGTTCCTCGCCTGGGCGCGGGACTTCGGGGTCGCGAACCACGACTGGCTCTTCCGCTCGGAACCGCTGACCGACTTGGAGCGGATCAGGGCCGAGCAGGACAACCTCGTGCTGGCCCTGCGGCACGCCCTGGCCCGTACGGACGGCCCCACCACTGCCGCCCTCACCGCCGTCCTCGCCGCTCTGTGGTCCATCGGTTCCAGCTACCCCCGCCTCGCCGCCCTCGCCGCGGACACCGGCCCGCCGCTGTCGCACTATTACCCCGAGCCCGAACACGTCGAAGTCGCCCGCGCCGCCGCGGTGATGTGCACGACGAGCCTGTTCATGGGCTACGGCCCGCACGCCGTACGCCAGCTCGTCACCCTCAGGCGGCTGCCCCCGGCCCCGCCGGACACGCTGTTGCGCGCCATCGCGATAGTGCTGAGCGCGGTCCCCGAGATCCTGCCGCCCGACTACGAAGTGCTGCAGAAGCTCTGCGACAGCGAGCAGCCGCTGCTCGCCGGCACCGCCGAGTGCGTCGCCACCTACGTCTGGGAGTCGGAGCACGACATCGACCGCGCGCTCACCTCGGCTCGGCGGATCATCGCCGCGCTGGGGCCGGTCGACAACCCGTTCCTGCAGGTCATGGGCCACTCCCGGCTGAGCGAGCTGTGCTTGCAGACGGAGCGGGGCGAGGAAGCTTACGGACACCTCAAGGCGGCGCTCCAGGCACTGCTGCGGCTCCGCGACGAGCACGACCTCATCGGCATCCGCTGGGGCCTCGTCCTCGCCTGCCTGCAGCGCGACGACCCCGACGAGGCCGAGTACTGGCTGCGGCAGGCGGAGGGCGCCGACACCACGAAGCAGGAGGCCTACAGCATGGACCTCATCGGGCGCGCCGAGATCGCGCTCGCCCGCGGACTGACGGAGGTCGGGCTCGGCTTGTGGCGCAGCGCCGTGCAGCCGCTGCCCGCAGTCGGCTCGATACACGGCGGCGATCCCTTCTTCGACCAGTGGGTGCTGGAGATCCTGGCGGTGGCGGTGACGGCGCACGCGCACGCCGACCGTCTCGAGCTCGTCGCGGAGCCGGTCGACCGACTGCGGCAGGGACTGCGGACCCTGCTCTCCGGTCCGTCCGGCTCGCCCATGGAGCTCCCGGTGTTCGGGACGGTGCTGCACGCGCTCGGCCTGGCGGGGCTCGCGTCCGGCGACACCACCGCCGTACGGATGATCGCGCTGGCCGAACGGCTGCGGGTGCTGCGCTCGTTCCAGCCGACGATGTCGGCGGATCGCGCCCGGAAGGCGGTCGGGGCCGCCGGGAACGCTGCCAGGGCGGCGTACGCCGACGCGGTGTCGGAGTACGCCGCCCTGGAGCGGGACGAGCTGCGGGAGGCGGCCCGCGCTGCCATGGCGGTTACTTCGGGTCGCGGTTGAACAGCGACGTCGACCAGCGGTAGCCGAGCACGGTCAGGCCGACGCACCAGGCGATCGCGATCCACCCGTTGTTGCCGATCTCGGTGCCGAGCAGCAGGCCGCGCAGGGTCTCGATGGCCGGCGTGAACGGCTGGTACTCGGCGATCGGCTGGAACCAGCCCGGGATCGCGTCGATGGGGACGAAGGCGCTCGAGATGAGCGGGAGGAGGATCAGCGGCGTTGCCATGTTGCTGGCCGCCTCGGGGTTCGGGCTGGCCATGCCCATCCCGACCGCGATCCAGGTGAGCGCCAGGGTGAACAGCGCGATCAATCCGAAGGCCGCCAGCCACTCCAGGGCCGTGGCGTCCGTGGACCGGAAGCCGATGGCCACGGCGATGGCACTGACGAGGACCAGGCTGGCGAGTACTTGCAGCACGCTGCCGACGACGTGCCCGACGAGCAGGGACCCGCGGTAGACCGCCATCGTGCGGAAGCGGGCAATGAGGCCCTCGGTCATGTCCATGGAGACGGAGATCGCGGCCCCGATCACGGTGCTGCCGATGGTCATCATCAGGAGGCCCGGGACGAGATAGGCGATGTAGTCGGAGCGGTCCGCGCCGCCGCCACCGATGCCCGCGCTCATCACGCCTCCGAAGACGTAGACGAAGAGCAGCAGCAGCATGATCGGCGTGAGCAGCAGGTTCAGAGTCATGGACGGGTAGCGCCGCGCGTGCAGCAGGTTGCGGCGCAGCATCGTGTTCGAGTCGCGGACGGCGAGGGAAAGGGCGCTCATCGGACAGTCTCCTTGGGCTGGTTGGCCTTGGGCCGGTCGGTGCCGCTGGTCAGGGCGAAGAACACGTCGTCGAGGTCGGGGGTGTGCACGGTCAGCTCGTCCGCCTCGACGCCGGCCGAGTCCAGCCAGTCGAGGATGGCGCGCAGCTCGCGCTGGCTGCCGTCGCTGGCGATCTGCAGTGACAGCGCCTCGTCGTCCCGGGTGACCTCGCGCAGGGCGACGGCGGCGGACTGGTACGCGGCCGGGTCGGAGAACCGCAGCCGCACGTGCCCGCCCGGGATGAGCCGCTTCAGCTCGCCGGCACTGCCCTCGGCGGCGATCTTGCCGTCGCTCAGCACCGCGATGCGGTCGGCGAGCTCGTCGGCCTCCTCCAGGTACTGGGTGGTGAGGAAGACGGTGACGCCGCCGGAGACCAGTTCGCGGATGATCCCCCAGGTGTTGTGGCGGCTGCGCGGGTCGAGGCCGGTGGTGGGCTCGTCGAGGAAGATGATCCGCGGACTGCCGACCAGCGTCATGGCGAGGTCGAGGCGGCGCTTCATGCCGCCGGAGTAGGTGGAGGCGGGCTTCTTCGCGGCCTCCACCAGGTCGAAGCGCTCAAGGAGTTCGGCGGTGGTGCGGCGGCCCTCACTGCGCGAGAGGTGGTGCAGGTCCGCCATGAGGAGCATGTTCTCCTCGCCGGTGATCAGCCTGTCGACGGCGGAGAACTGGCCGGTGACGCCGATCGCGGCCCTCACGGCCTGGGGGTCGGTGGCCAGGTCGTGGCCGCCGACGTGCAGGTCGCCGGCGTCGGCGGTGATGAGGGTGGAGAGGATCTTGACGGCGGTGGTCTTGCCGGCGCCGTTCGGGCCGAGCAGGGAGAAGACCGTGCCGGTCGGCACCGCCAGGTCGATACCGTCGAGGACCGTCTTGTCCCCGTAGGACTTGCGCAGCCCCTTGGCCGCGATGGCGGGAGAGTGCGATGTCGTTGTCGTCATGCCGCAGAGGTTGCGGCAGGGCGCATTCAGTGCGGTTTCAGGATGCTTTCAGCGCCCTGAAACCGGGGCTGGGGCCGGCAGACAGCCGCCCTGGTTCGTCGAACTGGCCCGCCGGACACGGCCTCAGCGGGGTGCGCCGTCCCACAGGTCGGTGCGGTGGGCGCCGACCAGGGCGGCGATCCGGGCGAGGACTTCCCCCACGGGCAGCGGATCGAGCCGACGACCGTCCCGCAGACGCACCGCGACCAGATCATCGACGGCCTCCTTGGCGCCGATCACCGCCTGGTACGGCACGAGGCGGGCCTCCCGGATACGGGCGCCCAGGCTGCCGCGTTCGGGTTCGGCGATCTCGGCTCGCAGTCCGAGGTCGGCGCAACGCTGGGCGAGTGCCTCAGCATTCGGCAGCTCGGCCTCGGAGATCGGCAGGACGACCAGCTGGGTGGGAGCCAACCAGGCCGGAAAGGCGCCACCGTGCTCCTCGATGAGATGCGCGACGGCCCGCTCGACACTGCCGATGATGCTGCGGTGGACCATGACGGGCCGGTGTTTCGCGCCGTCCGCACCGATGTAGTGCAGGCCGAACCGCTCCGGCTGGTGGAAGTCGACCTGGACGGTGGACAGGGTGGACTCCCGGCCCGCGCCGTCGATGACCTGGACGTCGATCTTCGGCCCGTAGAACGCGGCCTCGCCCTCGGCAGCCTCGTACGGCAGACCCGATCGGTCCAGGACCTCGGTGAGGAGGGCGGTGGAGCGCTGCCACAACTCGGGAGCGGCGACGTACTTCCCACCGGGGCCGGGGAGGGACAGCCGGTAGCGCGCCGGGCTGATACCGAGTGCCTCGTAGGCCCGGCGGATCATCTCCAGGGCGGCCTGTGCCTCCTCCGCCACCTGGTCCAGGGTGCAGAAGATGTGCGCGTCGTTGAGCTGGATGGCCCGTACGCGGGTCAGCCCACCGAGTACGCCGGACAGCTCGGAGCGGTACATGCCGCCCAACTCGGCCATGCGCAGGGGCAGTTCGCGGTAGCTGTGCGAGCGGGAGCGGTAGATGACCGCGTGATGGGGACACAGGCTGGGCCGCAGCACGACCTGCTCCCCGCCCAGCTCCATCGGCGGGAACATGTCGTCGCTGTAGTGCGACCAGTGCCCCGAGATCTCGTACAACTCCCGCTTGCCGAGCACCGGCGAGTACACATGCCGATAGCCCGCTTTGCGCTCGGCGGTACGGATGTACTCCTCCAGGGCGTGCCGCACGACCGCGCCATCGGGCAACCAGTACGGCAGCCCCGCCCCGATCAGCGGGTCGGTGTCGAACAGGCCGAGCTCACGGCCGAGTTTGCGGTGATCGTTCATGGTTCGGTCTCCTCGCGAACGGCTCCGAGCGAGTGACCGCACAAGCCGAAGCCCCGGGGCACTCGCCCCGGGGCTTCGGACTCAGACATCGGTCAGCGCGCCGGGACACTCTCCGGCGTCGTCGTCATGTGGGCGCGCTTCATGAGGTGGACGGTAGCAAGGGTGCGGGCGGGCTCGCCCGGTTTTTTGGCCGCCGGTGCGCTGGCGCTGGGCTGGGGGCGCCCGGTTCAGGGGCGCCATCCTAAGATCGCCGCATGCCCGAATCCCTCGCCACCCGCTTCCCACAGCTTGCGGACGAAGTCCGGGAGTTATTCCAAGTCCCGCCCGAACGCGCCGGGTTCCACCCCCTCACGCACAACCCGAAGAACGGCGTCACCGCAGGCGTATGGCGCGTAAGCGTCGCCGAGCGGTCGGCCGTGCTGAAGGTGTTGACCCAGGGCAAGGAAACCACCGACACCTGGGTGGCCTCGGAGGACCCGCGGCACTGGAACTTCTGGCGGCGTGAGGCGTACGTGTACGAGGAGGGCGTCGCCCGGGCCTGGGAGCCGTGGGGCATCACCGCGCCCAAGCTGCTCGCCTCCGTCGAACGCCCCGACGGCGACGTGGCGTTGTGGCTGGAGGACGTGCGCGGCGAACCGGCCACGGGCTGGTCCACCGCCGCCCACGCCGAGCACGCCCGCCGCCTGGGCGCGGCCCACGGCAGGGCACTTGCGGAGAAACCCGAACCCCTCGACCACCCCTGGCTCAGCCGCGGCTTCCTCCGCGACTACACCGCCGCCCAGACGACCGGCCGGGACCTGCTCGACGACGACACTGCCTGGCGTCAGCCGCTCGTACGCGACCACTTCCCCGAAGGCCTCCGCGAGGACATGGTGCGGCTGCACCACGAACGCGAATGGTTCCTGGGCGTCATGGAGTCACTGCCCCGCGTCTTCAGCCACCTCGACCAGTGGCCGGCCAACCTCACCTCGCCGCACCCGGGCCACAGCGTGCTGTTCGACTGGGCGTTCGCGGGCGACGGCGCCCTCGGCGAGGACATCGGCAACTACATCCCCGACACGATCTTCGACGGATTCCTGCCCGCCGCCCGGCTGCCCGAGCTGGCGACCGCCGTGTACGAGGGCTACGTACGAGGCCTGCGCGACAGCGGCTGGCAGGGCGAGGAACGGCTCGTCCGGCTCGGTGTGTGCGCCTCCGCGGTGAAGTACGACTGGCTCACCGCCCTGATGCTGTCCCGCGCGGGCGACGCCCAGCAACTCGACTACGGCGGCAGCCGCATCGTGGAGGCCGGGCACCGTTACCGCGAGCGCGGCGTGGTGCTGGCCTTCCTGGCGGACTGGGCCCGGGAGGCGCGCGGGCTCGCGGCCGAACTCGGCTTCCCTCACTGAACCGGACCACTGAACCGGGACCGCTGAGTCCAGAAGCCACCCCGCCCCACCTGTTCGACATTTCGAAAGTTTCGGCTCCCGGGAATTCCGTAGAACACCGCCCCCTTCCCCGTACACTTCCGGCGGCCGTAATGTAGGAAGCGCTTTCTAACCGGTCGACGCCCTCCCGCGTGCCAGACCGTGGCGATCCGAAACTTTCGCTGGTCCTAGGGACAGGACCGGAGAGGTGGCCTTCCATGGTGCGTACGGGGAGCGTGGCCGGGCCGACGCTGGCGGTCGTGGCCCGCGAGGCCGGGGTGTCCGTGCCGACGGCGTCGAAGGTGGTCAACGGCCGGGAGGACGTGGCGCCGGAGACCCGCCGCCGGGTCACCGAGGCGCTCGACCGGCTGGGCTACGTACGCAGACCGCGGTTCGACGCGGCGAAGTCGCCGGGTCTGGTCGATCTCGTCGTGCACTCGCTGGACTCCTCCTGGTCGGGCGCGGTGCTGCACGGCGTGGAGGAGGCCGCACACGACGCGGGCCTCGAGGTGGTCGTCTCGGCCGGCCTGACCCGGACGCGCGGTGGCCGTCCCGAACGCGGCTGGCTGGACAAGCTCTCCACGCGCGGCTCCGCCGGCGTGCTGTTCAACCTGGCGGAGCTCACCCAGTCCCAGTACGGCTGGCTGGACCAGCACCGCATCCCGTTCGTCCTGATCGACCCGGTGATCGATCCGCCGCCCGGCGTGGTCTCGGTCGGCGCCGCCAACTGGCAGGGCGGCGTCACGGCCACCGAGCACCTGCTCGCCCTCGGTCACGAGCGGATCGCGGTCCTCGCCGGCCACCGGCGCAAGCTGTGCAGCAGCGCCCGCGTCGCCGGTTACCGCTCGGCACTCGCGGCGGCCGGTGTCCGCCACCGGCCCGAGTACGTCCGTTACGGCAGCTTCAACGAGCTTGCCGCCCACCGCCGCATGCTGGAACTCCTCGATCTGCCCGAACCGCCCACGGCCGTCTTCGTCTGCTCGGACAAGATGGCCCTCGGCTGCTACCGGGCCCTGGCCGAACGGAAGTTGAGCGTCCCCGACGACATGAGCATCGTCGGCTTCGACGACCTGCCCGAGGCCCAGTGGGCCACACCCTCGCTGACCACGATCCGCCAGCCCCTGTCGGAGATGGCCGCGACCGCGCTGCACCTGCTGGTCCGCATCATGGCGGGCGAACGGCCGGAGGGCACCCGGACGGAGCTGTCCACCCGGCTGGTGGTGCGGGAGAGTACGGGGCCGGCGCCGGAGGCCGCGTAAGGCCTTGCCTACGGCTGAAGTCGCGCCGCCCACCTGATGCCGCCGAGCAGATGCGCCCGGAAGTCAGGGTCCTCGTACGCCTCCGAGGCATGCCCGAGCGCGGTGTAGAAGACCCGCCCGCTCCCCTGCTCCCGGCACCACACCAGCGGGTGGTCGTCGCCCATCCCGCCTCCGTCGTACGAGGATTCGTCGGCCGAGGCGAGGACGCGTACCGAATCGCGCGGACTGGCCCGGAAGTCGTACCACTCGTCTGTGAACTCCCAGGCGGCGGGCAGGTGTTGGGTCGCCGGATGCTCCCGGTCCTCGACGAGGAGCTTGCCCGGCTGGTAGTCGGGGTGACGGGCGAAGCGGGCGCCGAGCAGCTCCCCGTAGTACGGCCAGTCGTACTCGGTACAGGCCGCCGCGTGCACCCCGACGAAGCCGCCGCCCGCCTCGACGTACGCGGCGAGGTGCTCACGCCCCGCGGGCGTCAGGACGTCACCGCTGGTGGAGAGGAAGATGACGGCCGCGTACGGATCGACGGGCGCGTCGAAGAACTCGGGATCCTCCGTGGCGTACACCGTGAAGCCGTGCGCGGCGCCGAGGGAGCGTACGGCCGCGATGCCGTCTGGGATCGAGTCGTGGCGGTAGGCCGTGGTGCGGGTGTAGACGAGGACGCGGGGGTCGAGGTGCGCTGCAGCCATGGCGTCCGGCTCCGCTCAGTCTTCGGTCATGGGCCAGGTCTCCCAGACCAAGTCGAGGCGTCGGTATGCATCGTCGAACCAAGCATCGAGGAGTGGGACGGTGACCGTCACCGTCGTCAGGGACATTGAGTGGTCCTTGATCGTGACCTGGCACCGGTCATCGTCCTCGTCGAGTTCGATGTACAGCCACGGAGCGCGTTCCCCCTCGCGCCAGGCGATGTCCTGTCCCGCGTCGAGCGAGTCCAGGGCCTGCTGCCACTGCCGCAGGTCCTCGGGGAAGACCCAGGTCTTGAGGGTGCCACGGACGAAGGGCGTATCGACCAGGAACTCCCCGACCAGGACATCGGCCTCGGTGAGACGCTTCCGCTCCTCCTTCCCCGCGATCCGGAGAATGACGCTGTTGCCCTCCCCCTCCAGACGGATCAGGTCGATCGGATCCTCAGCCATGACTACCCCTCCCGACTCGCGCATGTTGTCGAACACTAATCGTCGGCACGGACACAAGATCGGTTGAGGTGTGTCAGGCCGCGTGAGCTTCGGGGCGTTCGACGAGGTGTCCTCGTTCGAAGCAGGCTCCGGTGCGGACGAGGGTGACGAGGCGGGGTGCGTTTACGGCCCGCCACCGTTGCTGGGCGGACTCGGCGAGCTTGAAGCGGCCGAGTGTCGGCGTACAGACTTGACTCACCAGTCGCGTACGGAGACCGTCCCCAGCTATCGGGCCCTGCCTGGCCGACGGACGGTGCGCTCCGCCCGGAACTCGCGCGACATGACGCGATGGCTCTGGAACGCTACGGACCTGCGGACTGGATGCGAACGAGCTGAGCCGGGCATTGGATGGGTGATCGATGAGTTTCACACTGGAGGGACCGGCCCTGGAAGGCACGCTCGTGCGTTTGGAGCCGCTGGATCACCGCCATGCCGCGGACTTGGCTGTGGCGGCGGAAGAAGACCGGACCTCTTATCGGTTCACGTGGGTGCCCACGGCAGCCGAGGTCGAGGGTTATATCGATGCCCAGCTCGCCCGTGCCGCTGCCGGGAAGCTGGCCCCGTACGCGCAGGTGGAGCAGGCGTCGGGGCAGGCCGTTGGCGCCACGGCCTACTGGGACCCGCGGCTGCGGCCGGACGGAGACAGTCTGTGTGCGATCGAGGTCGGCTTCACCTGGCTCGCGGCGTCGGCCCAGGGCACAGGGGTGAACACCGAGGCCAAGTATTTGTTGTTCCGGCACGCGTTCGAGAACTGGGGAGTTGCACGCCTCGACTTGAAGACGGACGCACGTAACAGCCGTTCGCGGGCCGCGATCGAACGGACAGGCGCACGCTTCGAGGGCGTGCTGCGGAACTGGTCCCGATCCTGGGCGCCGGGCGAGGACGGCAGACTCCGTGACTCTGCGATCTTTTCGATCATCGCAGCAGAGTGGCCAGAACTCCGGGCGAGGCTCGAGCAGCGAATGGCTCGTGGCCTCGAACGCAGGCAGCCGACGGCAGATGTCCCCGCCCCAAACTGAGCTCGATCACCTTCGCCGAGGGACGCTGGTTCGGCAACCGGCCTGGCGTGGGGCATCGGAAACTGTCCACGTTCATTCGTACGCGGTTCTGTGGGCCGAGTAGGCCGTACCGGAGGCGTAGCCACAGGCCCCTGCCCGGCTACGACGGCTCAGGCAGGGAGCTGTGACGTGTCCGGTGTCAGCCACGTTGAGCCGCGACCGCGCCCGTGTACGTCTCCCGCGTCAGATCCTCTGGCCGGATGCCCAGCTCGGCGAGGACCGCGCGGATGTCGTCGAGCGCGGACGTCACGTCGTTCTCGTCGACGAGGGTCTCGACCTCCAGGAACGTCCCACCGATCTCGGGGACGCGTACGAGGGTGGCGAGCATCTGTCGGCCGCGGGCAGTGAAGTCGTAGTTGCGGCACCGCTTCTCGAACGCGATCAGCTCGACGTGACCGAGGCCGCGCAGGATGGCGTGCGCCGCGTCGGCGTCCTCGACGTGGGTCTCGTGCTCGGGCTTCGACCCGGACGCCTCGTCGACCGGGGCGCCCTTGTACGTGAGGACGGTCCTCGTACCGTCCGCGCCGTGCACGGTCCGCACCCGCAGCTCCTCGCCACCCTTTTCCAGCGAGCCGTCCGGCCGGTCGTAGTACGTGTCCCGGTACACCTGCACCCGGGCCTCGGCACGCTCGTCGAGCTGCCGCACGACCGCCTCAGACGCATGCACGCGAGCCTTCAGCTCCGCCTCGATCACCGGCAGTTCCTCTCTCGGAGCGCGCTGTCACGGTTCCCGCGCCCCTGATCCGGCTGGTACGGCTTTCGCCGTATACGGGCCTGCTTCCGTGTACAGGCGGGTGGCGGGCTGGGCAAGGCGTCGGACCAGGACGTGTCCGATTCCTACAAGACCACGCTCGAACTGCCTGCCTACGGTGGCCGCATGACTCCACGATTCGATGCGATCGGCATGGTGGCCTCCGACATGGCCGCCTCAGTCGCCTTCTACCGCCGCCTCGGATTGGCCTTCCCCGAGGGCTCCGAGAAGCAGCCGCACGCCGAGGCCCAACTGCCGGGCGGGCTGCGCCTGATGCTCGACAGCGAGGAGACCATCCGCGAGTTCGCGGCAGAGTGGCAGCCGCCGAGCGGGGGCGGGCGTATCTCGCTGGCCCTGCTGTGCGAGAGCCCGGCCGAGGTCGACGCCGTGTACGAGGAGATGGTGGGCGCCGGGTACGACAGCGGGCTCAAGCCGTGGGACGCCGACTGGGGGCAGCGGTACGCGAGCCTGCTCGACCCGGACGGCAACGACGTCGGCCTGTTCGCGCCGCTACCCGGTGCGACCCAGTAGCTCGCCCAGCGGCATGCCCGCCAACTCCCGTACGTCCCGGGCCAGATGGGCCTGGTCGGCGAACCCGGTCCGTGCCGCCGTGTCCGCGTAGGGCACCCCGGCGCGGGCCAGGGCGAGGGCGCGCTGCAGCCGTAGTACGCGGGCGAGGGTCTTGGGGCCGTAACCGAAGGCGGCCAGCGAACGGCGGTGCAGCTGGCGGGCGCCGACGCCGAGTTCGTCTGCGGTGGCGGCGACTGGGCGGCCCGCGTGGAGGGCGGCCACGACCCGTCTCAGCAGCGGGTCGGGGGGTGCGGCGCCGGACGCCCACCGCAGCGCCACCTCTTCGAGGCCGCTCGCCGGGTCGTCGGCCGCGTTCACGTGCGCGGTGAGGCGCCGTACCTCGGAGCGGGGCCGGAGGTCGGCCAACTCCACGCGCTGGTCGCGCAGTTCGTGCGCGGGCACGCCCAGGAGTGTGGGCGCGGTGCCGGGGTAGAAGCGGACGCCCGCCCAGGACCGCGGCGCGCCTTCGGTGACGTACGCGTGTGTGTCGGGCCCGGCGACCAGCAGCCGTCCCTCGTTCCACAGGAGGTCCATGCAGCCGTCGGGCAGGACGCGCCCGGCGCCGGTGTCGGACGGGGTGTTCGTCCAGACGACGGCGCCCGCAAGCCGGGAGGGCCGCTCCGCGTACACGTACGCCAGGTTACGCCGCTCGGTTACGTCGCTCGTGTCCGGTGCTCCTGCGGGCTGACCCCGTACACCCGCTTGAAGGCGCTGGACAGGGCGAACGCGCTGCCGTAGCCGACCTGGCGGGCGATCGCGCCGATGGTGTCCTCCGTGTCCCGCAGCCGGTCCGCGGCGAGGGCGAGGCGCCAGCCGGTGAGGTACGTCATCGGGGGCTCGCCCACGAGTTCGCTGAAGCGGCGGGCGAGTGCGGCCCGGGAGACGCCTGCCTTCGTGGCGAGCAAGGCGACGGTCCAGGGGTGTGCCGGGTCGTCCTGGAGGAGGCGCAGCACCCGGCCCACGACGGGGTCCGCGAGAGCCTGGTACCAGGCGGGCGCCTCGGCTTCCGGGCGGGAGAACCAGACCCGTAGCGCGGCGATGACCAGCAGGTCGAGCAGCCGGTCGAGGACGACCTCCTGGCCGGGCTCGTCGCGCACGATCTCCTCGGTGAACAGCGGGGTGAGCGGGCACTCCCACTCGTCGGAGGTCAGGCGGAGCAGCGGTGGCAGGGCGTCGAGCAGCCGGCCGTTGATCTCGCCCTGCATGGTGTACGTCCCGATCAGCATCACCGTGGAGCCGTCGAGCCGGTCGCCCCAGGTGCGGACGCCGAGGTCCATGACCCCGTTCAGGGAGCGGCCGTCGGGGTAGAAACATTCGGCGCCCGGCCCGATCAGCGCCTGCGGCTCGGTCGAGGGGTCGTCGGCGCAGGTGTACGGGTCCGGGCCGCGCGCGATGGCGAGGTCACCGGCCCGCAGGAACAGCCGCTCCCCCTCGTCCGGCATGGCCCAGGCCTCGCCACGGACCATGAGCATCACCGTGAGCGGGGCGCGATCTTCGATACGTACGCACCACGGCGGATCGAAACACGCTCGGATCATGAAGGCGCCACGCGCGCGTGGACCCTCCAGAAGGCCTGCGAGTGCGTCCATGAGGCCAGAGTAGACGCGCGCTTATGGGAACGAGAGGTTCAGCGATGTTCCCTTTCCGCGCTGGGCAGTTCACTCGATTTCATGACAGAGAACACGCGGAACAAGACGCTGTTGGTGACGGGAGCCTCGGGCAAGACGGGGCGCAGGGTGGTGGAGGCCGCGCAGGCGGCGGGATTCGACGTACGGGCCGCGTCGCGCGGTGGCGCGGTGCGCTTCGACTGGACCGACTCCGCCACGTGGGATGGGGCGCTGCGCGGCGCCGACGCGGCGTATGTGGCGTATCCGGGGGACATCGGCGCGCCGGGCGCGGCCGAGAGCATCGGCACCTTGGCGCGGCGGGCGCTGGAGCTGGGCGTACGGCGGCTGGTGCTGTTGTCGGCGCGCGGTGAGGCGCAGGCGGAGTCGGCCGAGCGGGCGGTGCGCGAGTCGGGGGCGGAGTGGACGGTCGTGCAGGCGGACTGGTTCATGCAGAACTTCAGTGAGGGGCTGCTGCTGGAGGGGGTGCGCGCTGGTGAGTTCGTGTTCCCGGCGGGCGAGGTGCCGGTGCCGTTCATCGACGCGCGGGACATCGCGGACGTCGTGGTGAAGGCGCTCACCGACTCCTCGTACGTGGGGCGGACCCTGGAGATCACCGGGGCGCGGCTGCTGTCCTTCCGTGACGCCATGGCGGAGATCTCCGCGGCGGCGGGCCGGGAGATCCGCTATGTGCCGGTGTCGGTCAAGGAGTACGGCGCCATGCTGACCGATTTCGGGCTGCCGGCCGAGGAGGTCGCGTCCCTGCAGGAGGTCTTCGAGGCGCTGCTCGACGGCAGCAACGCACAGACCACCGACGGGGTCGAGCAGGTCCTGGGCCGCGCCCCGCGCGACTTCACGGACTTCGCGCGGGAGCACGCGGCGCAGGGAGTGTGGAAGGTCTAGAGCCGACGAGGGTCAGTGCTCTGCGGGCGGCTCGTCGCCGTTCTTGGGGGAACTCTTCGCGGTCGTCCGCAGCCGTGACGTCACGTCCTCCGGGGGGAGGAAGCGGGACCAGCGCTCCGGGAACTCGGAGGGCATGTCCGGATCGTCGGGGTCGGCGGCGGACCGGGCCGCCGCCGCGCGGGCCACGATGTCGGCGGCCTGCGCGGCGCGCAGCTGTTCGTTGACGGCGCGGGCGGCGGCCGTGGCGGCGGCCGGCCAGACCCGGTCGATGGCGGCGTTGACGGCCGCTCCGACGAGTACGGCGAAGGCGGAGACGCCGATCCACAGCAGTACGGCGACGGGGGCGGCCAGCGAGCCGTAGATCGTGGGCCCTTCGACCGTGTTGGACAGGTAGATCCGCAGCAGGAAGCTGCCCAGTACCCACATGGCGAGCGCTATCAGGGCGCCGGGCACGTCCTCGACCCATGGGGAGCGCACCGGCACGGACACGTGGTAGAGCGTCGTCAGGAAGACGATGGACAGGACGATGACGACGGGCCAGTACAGGACCTGTACGACGGTCGTCGACCACGACACGAGGTTCACCACGGCGTCCGGGCCCGCGACCATCAGCGGCAGCGCCACGGAGCCGATCAGCAGCGCCACGAGGAACAGCAGGAACGCCATCAGCCGGGTCTTGACGATGCCGCGGACGCCGTCGAGGCCGTACATGACGGTGATGGTGTCTATGAAGACGTTCACCGCGCGCGAGCCCGACCACAGGGCGAAGAGGAAGCCGAGGGAGATGACGTCGGGTCTGCCGCCCTTCATCACGTCGTGGAGGATCGGCTGGGCGATCTCGCTGACGCCCTTGTCGGACAGGATCGTGCGGGACGCCTCCAGGATGTTGGTCTCCACGCTGGCGATGGTGTCGGCGCCGGTCCAGGAGTCCACGTAGCCGAGCAGTCCGAGCATGCTCAGCAGCAGCGGCGGCACGGAGAGCAGCGTGAAGAAGGCGGCTTCGGCGGCCAGGCCCAGGATCCGGTACTCGATGCAGGAGTTGACGGTGTCCTTGAGCAGCAGCCAGGCGGTCCTCCGCTTGGAGACATTCCGGTAGAGAGCGCGTGCCCGGTGAAGCCGGCCGGGTGGGCTCTCTGGTGTTTCACTTGCTGGCTGCACGCTCCTAACCGTATCGGTCGCGACGTGCGTTCTTCACCCTCCGCACTCGAAGGTGACGGCCGCCCTACCCGGGGGTAGTTTCCTCACATGGCAACCGGCACCCACGCAGTGACGAACCAGGTTCCGCCCCTTGTCGGCTATGACGTCTTCGGCGCCGACCGGGTCCTGACGGAAGCGGTCGAGCGGCATCTCGCCCCCGGGCTGCTCGACGAGGCGCGCGAGGAGCTTTCGTCCCTGGGGCGCACGGCCGGTTCCGCGCAGGCCCAGGAGTGGGGGGCGCAGGCGAACGAGAATCCGCCCAGGCTGCGTACGCACGACCGCTACGGTCACCGCATCGACGAGGTCGACTTCCATCCGTCCTGGCACCGGCTGCTGCGCAAGGGCGTCTCGGCGGGCCTGACGGCGGCGTGGGCGCGGCCGGGCGGGCATCTGCGGCGTGCGGCCGGGTTCCTCATCTGGACGCAGGTCGAGGCGGGCCACGGCTGCCCGCTGTCGATGACGCACGCGGCGGTGCCCGCACTGCGCACGGACCCGGAGCTCGCGGCCGAGTGGGAGCCGCGGCTCACGTCCACCGTCTACGACCAGGGGCTGCGGCCCGCCGCGCAGAAGGCCGGCGTGCTCTTCGGCATGGGCATGACGGAGAAGCAGGGCGGCAGTGACGTACGGGCGAACACGACGGTGGCGCGTCCGCTCGCCGAGGACGGGACGTACGAGCTGACGGGCCACAAATGGTTCTGCTCGGCGCCGATGTCGGACGGCTTTCTGGTGCTGGCGCAGGCGCCCGGCGGGCTCACGTGCTTCCTGGTGCCACGGGTGCTGGAGGACGGCACGCGCAATGTGTTCCTGATCCAGCGGCTGAAGGACAAGCTGGGCAACCGGTCGAACGCGTCGAGCGAGATCGAGTTCGACGGGACCTGGGCGCGCCGGGTCGGGGACGAGGGGCGCGGGGTGCGCACGATCATCGAGATGGTCGCGGTGACCCGGCTGGACTGCGCGCTCGGCGCCGCCTCCCTGATGCGGCAGGCGGTCGCGCAGGCCGTGCACCACTGCACCTACCGTGAGGCCTTCGGCGGCAAGCTGATCGACAAGCCGCTGATGCGGAATGTACTGGCCGATCTGGCGCTGGAGTCCGAGGCGGCGACGACGCTGTCGCTGCGGCTGGCGGCCGCGTACGACGACGGGAGCGAGCAGGAGCGGGCGTTCCTGCGGATCGCCGTGCCGGCCGCGAAGTACTGGGTGACCAAGCGCTGCACACCGCTCGTCGTCGAGGCATCGGAGTGCCTGGGCGGCAATGGGTACGTGGAGGAGTCCGGGATGCCGCGGCTGCTGCGCGAGTCGCCACTGAACTCCATCTGGGAGGGCGCGGGCAACGTCCAGGCGCTGGACATCCTGCGGGCCATGCAGCGCGAGCCGCACGCCCTGAACGCCTTCCTGGAGGAGATCGGCCGGGCCCGTGGCGCCGACCACCGGCTGGACGGGGCGATCAAGAACCTGCTGGCCGAACTCGCCGACCTGGACGGCATCGAGGGCCGCGCCCGGCGTCTGGCGGAGCGGATCGCGCTGGTGCTCCAGGGCGCACTGCTCGTCCAGTACGCGCCCCCGGAGGTCGCCGACGCGTTCTGCGCGTCACGCCTCGGCGGGGACTGGGGGGCGGCGTTCGGGACCCTGCCGCACAGCCTGGACCTGGCCTCGGTGGTGGAGCGGGCACGGCCCGTCTCGTAGTCGGGCCGTAGGCAGGCGTACGACACGGGGGTGCGGGTGTCGAACCGGCGCCTCCCTCTCGTACCACCTATTCCGGCGTATTCGCCCAGGCCCGGCGACATCTGACGTACCATCCCTCCCACGGCTCCCCACACTGTCCCGCCGGTTCAACGCACTGACCGGAAGGGGCAGTTGGCCGCCAACGCGGGAGGAACAATGGCGTATCGAGGCAGGCACCGCCGCCGTAAGAAGGGGCGCGCGCTGCGGGCGGGCCTGGCCGGGACCGCTCTCGCCCTCACCGTCGCCGCGGGCCTCATCAGCACTTCGCAGGCCGCGAGCAGCGCGAACCCGGGCGCCCTCACCGCGCTCACCTCATCGTCCGAGACCGACAAGCTCCAGCTGCACGAGAACCTCGTCGGCGAGGACACCCTCGACGCCCTCGAGAGCGGGATGGGCGGGAACGTCGGTGTGGACGGCGTCCTGCAGAACGCCAACCACCAGATGCGCAACAGGGCCGACTGCGGTGCCCAGGAGAAGGCCGCGCTGCCCGTCGAGCCGGACGCTACGCGCGTGTACTGCTGGGCGGACAGTGATGCGCGGACCCAGAAGTGGCAGCCTCAGTCGGTGACCACCTCCGGGGACTCCGACGAGGACGGCAGGTGGGGCTCCAACCGTGTGATCCTGTCCGGCTGGACGCACACCGGCCAGAGGGCGGGCGCGCAGGAGGAGGACAAGGGCCTCGCCCGGGTCGCCTTCATCGACGCGAACGACCCGGGGAACCTCAAGTACCGCTGGGTCCTGCTGGTCGCCCCGCTGGAGGGCGGCAAGGACTTCGAGGCCGTCCGCTCCCGTGTCGGCGGCATGGTCTGGTACCAGGACAAGCTGATCGTCACCGCCAGGAACGGCGCCGCCGGCAACAACGCCCTGTACGTCTTCGACATGGACCGCATCCTGCGCGCCGACGTCGTCAGCGGCGCCGTCGGCAAGGTGAAGGAGGGCTGGTCGGCGCACGGCTACCGGTATGTGATGCCGGCCATGGGCTCGTACAGCCTCACCGGCGGCGCCTGCGACGCCACCACCAACGACCGCGTCCCCTGCTTCGCCTCCGCATCCCTGGACCGCACCTCCACGCCGGACAGCCTGGTCGCCAACGAGTGGTTCCGCCCGGACAGCGGCGAGCCGGGCCGCGTATGGCGTTACGACTTCAGTACCGCGGACGACCGCACGGGCCTGCTCGCCACCGACCCCCGGGGACGCGTCCACGCCGAGGAGGCGTACGAGACCGAGGCCGTCGGGCTGCAAGGGGTCCTCTCGCACCGGCCGAACGGCGCGAGCGAGCCGAACTGGTACGCCGGACACGCACCGGGCGCGGGCGACGGGCACGGCACGCTCTGGCGGCAGAACGAGAGCGCCGCGAAGGCCGCGAAGTGCGGCGGTGACGAGTCGTACGCCTGCTGGGGGCGGGACACGGAGTCGCTGTCGTACTGGCAGGAGACCGGCGAGCTGTGGACGCTGACCGGGCGGGTGGCGACCGCCTCGGGCCGGGCGGACGACCTTCCCGGGCGGGCGGACGACCGGGCCACCGCGTGGCAGCCGGGCACGGTTTCCGAACGGGTGTTGTACGCGGTTCCGTTGTCGACGGTGGACCACTCGTTGGAGTGACCCGGTTGTTTTGAAGCGGGGCTCACGTTCGTGGTATCGCTGACCCGCATGAGCATCGCTGTCACCACCTGGTCGCTGGAGCAGACCTCTCCGGCCGACCTGCTGCCCGCCGCCGAGCCGGCCGGCAACGTCCGGATCGTCCGCTCCGAGGTGCCCTCGCCGGAGTTCAGCCGCTTCCTGTACACCTCGGTCGGCGGCGACATCCGCTGGACCGACCGGCTGGGCTGGACGTACGCCCAGTGGCAGGAGGACCTCGAGCGGCCGGGGGTCGAGACCTGGGTCGCGTACGAGCGCGGGACGCCCGCCGGATACGTACAACTGGAGGCGCAGGCAGAGGGCGTCGTGGAGATCGTCTACTTCGGGCTGATCCCCGCCTTCCGGGGCCGGCGGATCGGTGGGCACCTCCTGTCGTACGGGGTCGCGCGCGCCTGGGACCTGGCCGAGCGCTGGCCGGGCAGGCCGCCGACGAAACGCGTCTGGCTGCATACATGCAGCAAGGACGGGGAGCATGCGATGGACAACTACCTGCGGCGCGGCTTCAAGCTCTTCGACACCAAGGTGGCCGAGGAGCCGGACATCGCCACCGCCGGTCCCTGGCCAGGGGCGCTGGCCGTCTGACCTGGTGAGACCGGGAAAGACAAGCCCTGCGTCAGACCTTGTGACCAACAACACCCTTGTCTCACGATACGGGACAAGGGTGTCCGTATCGCGGACGAAGCTGGACTCTGTCCAGATCGCCATGACACGCTTCCGTCATGTCTGGAACTGGAATTGCCTTGGTGAGTCGGCGGCACGTCGACCTCGGCCGCATGTCCAGCGCCATCTGTCCGGCGAGCTGAGCAGCTGTATCCGACAGGGCCTTCCGGTCCCGGACAGCAGCACCGCCGACATTCTCCCTTCTGCCTCGCTCTGCGCAAAGACGCGCGCGTATGCCCCCATGCGCCCCTATGCGCAGGTCTGAGTCGCTCCCCCCGCCTGTCCCGAAGGACGTAACCATGGCCGCCACCCCACAGAAGCCTGCTGCCGCCGCGCCCCGCCGCAAGGTGAGCCGTCACCGCGGCGAGGGCCAGTGGGCCGTGGGTCACTTCACCCCGCTCAACGGCAACGAACAGTTCAAGAAGGACGACGACGGTCTCAACGTACGGACACGTATTGAGACGATCTACTCCAAGCGGGGATTCGACGCGATCGACCCCAACGACCTGCGTGGCCGGATGCGCTGGTGGGGCCTCTACACCCAGCGCAAGCCCGGGATCGACGGCGGCAAGACCGCGATCCTGGAGCCGGAGGAGCTGGACGACAAGTACTTCATGCTGCGGGTGCGGATCGACGGCGGCCGGCTCACCACCGAGCAGCTGCGGGTGATCGGCGAGATCTCGCAGGAGTTCGCGCGCGGCACCGCCGACATCACCGACCGGCAGAACATCCAGCTGCACTGGATCCGCATCGAGGACGTGCCCGAGATCTGGGAGCGCCTCGAAGGCGTCGGCCTGTCCACGACCGAGGCCTGCGGTGACACGCCCCGTGTCATCCTCGGCTCGCCCGTCGCCGGGATCGCCGAGGACGAGATCATCGACGGCACCCCGGCCATCGACGAGATCCACCGCCGGATCATCGGCAACAAGGACTTCTCGAACCTGCCCCGCAAGTTCAAGTCCGCGGTCTCCGGCTCGCCGCTGCTGGACGTGGCGCACGAGATCAACGACATCGCCTTCGTCGGCGTGAACCACCCCGAGCACGGCCCCGGCTTCGACGTCTGGGTCGGCGGCGGCCTCTCCACCAACCCCAAGATCGGCCAGCGCCTTGGCACTTGGGTGCCGCTGGACGAGGTCGCGGACGTCTACGAGGGCGTCATCTCGATCTTCCGTGACTACGGCTACCGGCGCCTTCGTACGCGCGCCCGGCTGAAGTTCCTGCTCGCCGACTGGGGCGTGGAGAAGTTCCGTCAGGTCCTTGAGGACGAGTACCTGAAGCGGAAGCTGATCGACGGCCCGGCGCCCGACCAGCCCGTGGCGCGCTGGCGCGACCACGTCGGGGTGCACCGGCAGCAGGACGGACGGTTCTACGTCGGTTTCGCGCCGCGGGTGGGCCGCGTGGACGGCACGACCCTCACGAAGATCTCCGAGCTGGCCGAGGCGCACGGCTCGGGACGGCTGCGTACGACCGTCGAGCAGAAGATGATCGTGCTCGACGTGGAGGAGTCGAAGGTCGCCTCGCTCGTCGAGGGCCTGGAGGCGCTCGACCTCACCACCAAGCCGTCGCCGTTCCGGCGCGGCACGATGGCCTGTACCGGCATCGAGTACTGCAAGCTCGCGATCGTCGAGACCAAGGCGCGCGGGGCCTCACTGATCGATGAACTCGAGCGCCGCATCCCCGAGTTCGACGAGCCGATCACCATCAACATCAACGGCTGCCCGAACGCCTGCGCCCGTATCCAGGTCGCGGACATCGGTCTCAAGGGCCAGTTGGTCCTGGACGACGAGGGCAACCAGGTCGAGGGCTTCCAGGTGCACCTCGGCGGTGCGCTCGGTCTGGAGGCCGGTTTCGGCCGCAAGGTCCGTGGCCTGAAGGTCACTTCGGAGGAGCTGCCGGACTACGTCGAGCGGGTCCTCAAGCGCTTCGAGGCGGAGCGCGAGGACGGCGAGAGGTTCGCCACATGGGCGGCGCGGGCCAGCGAGGAGTCGCTGTCATGAGCCTCCTTGTGGTCGTGGCCATGAGCGCCCTCCTGTGCGTCGGCGCGGGCGCGGTGATCGGCGCCCTCGCAGGCCACGTACGCATGGATGCGGACGGAGGGCGGCAGCGGTGAGCGAACGAGCCGCGCCCTTCTACTGCCCGTACTGCGGCGACGAGGACCTGCGTCCGAGCGAGCAGGGGCATGGCGCGTGGGAATGCGGAGCATGCAATCGAGCCTTCCAGTTGAAGTTCCTCGGGTTGCTTTCCCGGGGGCTTCAGCGCACTGACGGTGGAGGGGACCAGATATGACCACGGTTCAGGCAGAGCCGGATATTGAGACGGATCCCGATGCGGAGCTGAAAGCGCTCGCCGAGCAGGCGGGCCGTGACCTCGAGGACGCGTCCGCGCTCGAGATCCTTCAGTGGGCCGCCAAGACCTTCGGCAAGAAGTTCTGTGTGACGTCCTCCATGGAGGACGCGGTCGTCGCTCACCTCGCCGCCCGTGCCATGCCCGGAGTCGACGTCGTGTTCCTCGACACCGGCTACCACTTCCCCGAGACCATCGGCACCCGCGACGCGGTCGAGGCCGTGATGGACGTCAACGTCATCACGCTCACCCCGCGCCAGACCGTGGCCGAGCAGGACGCCGAGTACGGGCCGAAGCTGCACGACCGCAACCCCGACCTGTGCTGCGCGATGCGGAAGATCAAGCCCCTGGAAGAGGGGCTGACGAAGTACACCGCATGGGCCACGGGCCTGCGCCGCGACGAGTCCCCGACCCGGGCGAACACCCCGGTCGTCGGCTGGGACGAGAAGCGCCGCAAGGTCAAGATCTCGCCGATCGCCCGCTGGACGCAGGACGACGTGGACGCGTACGTCACCGAGCACGGCGTCCTCACCAACCCGCTGCTCATGGACGGTTACCCCTCCGTGGGCTGCGCCCCCTGCACCCGCCGCGTGCTCGAGGGCGAGGACGCGCGCGCCGGCCGCTGGGCGGGCCGCGCCAAGACCGAGTGCGGGATTCACGACTGACCATGACCGCTGCGCTGTCGAGGAACCAGGAGAACCAAGTGACCGGAGCCACCATCTGGCTCACGGGTCTGCCGAGCGCCGGCAAGACCACGATCGCGTACGAGCTGGCCGACCGGCTGCGTGCGGAGGGCCACCGCGTCGAGGTGCTCGACGGCGACGAGATCCGTACGTTCCTGACGGCGGGCCTCGGCTTCAGCCGCGAGGACCGGCACACGAACGTGCAGCGCATCGGCTACCTCGCCGACCTGCTGTCCCGTAACGGCGTCAAGACGCTCGTCCCGGTGATCGCGCCGTACGCGGACAGCCGGGAGGCGGTGCGCAAGCGCCACATGGCCGGCGGCACCGCGTACCTCGAGGTGCATGTCGCCACGCCGGTCGAGGTGTGCTCCGAGCGCGATGTGAAGGGGCTGTACGCCAAGCAGGCGGCGGGCGAGATCTCCGGGCTCACCGGGGTCGACGACCCGTACGAGGAGCCCGAGTCGCCCGATCTGCGCATCGAGTCGCACACCCAGACCGTGCCGGAGTCCGCGGCAGCGGTCCACGCGCTGCTCACCGAAAGGGGTCTCGCATGACGACCGTCGCCACTGTCTCCGAGGAGACGGCCAGCCCGTACGCGCTGTCCCACCTGGACGCTCTGGAGTCCGAGGGCGTGCACATCTTCCGTGAGGTGGCGGGTGAGTTCGAGCGGCCGGTGATCCTGTTCTCCGGCGGCAAGGACTCCATCGTCATGCTGCACCTGGCGCTGAAGGCGTTCGCCCCGGCGGCCATTCCCTTCTCGCTGCTGCACGTGGACACCGGGCACAACTTCCCGGAGGTCCTCGCCTACCGG
>NZ_BAAGPS010000014.1:0-31810 GCF_054783935.1 Streptomyces pseudoechinosporeus | reverse complement strand
GGATCTTCCGCTTGTTGCGCCGGGACTCCGGCGCCACGTACGCCTCGATGCCGATGATCGGGGTGACGCCGGCCTTCTGGGCGGAGTGGAAGAAGTCGTACGCCCCGTGCAGGTTGCCGTGGTCGGACATCGCGATGTGCGTCATGCCCATCTCGTTGCACGCGTCGAACATGTCCTTCAGCCGCGCGGCACCGTCCAGCAGCGAGTACTGGGTATGGACATGCAGGTGCGTGAACGGCGGCTTTGACACGGTTTCGGCCTCCAAGAAGAACGGGCGTCGACGGGGACCCGACAGGCTGCGGACAGTCTGGGGTCAGCGTCGAAGTCTATGCCTCGGCACTGACAATTCGAGGCGTCCCCCGCGTACGTTCACATGCGGGAAACGGGCACTCCCGCGTACCTTCGTCCGTTGGAAGAGGACGGACGATTCCGTCCCACTTGTCATGCATCACCTGCACCTGGAGGCACCCCGCGATGTCGGATCCGCAGCTCAGCGCCGAGCAACGCGGCGAACAGATTCTCGCCGTCTTCGACACCGCCTTCGGCGAGTTGCTGGCCGCCGACCCGGCCGCGTTCCGCGTGAAGTTCCGGAAGATGGCGGCATCGGCGTTCGCCTTCTACCGGGGCACGGCGTGCCTCTTTTATCACGACATCGACCAGGAGAGCGCCGGGCGGGGTGGTGGGAGGAAACTCAGTGGGCCGTACCTGGACGAGCGGACGTCCCGCGTGTGGGTCCACGGCGACCTGCACGCCGAGAACTTCGGTACGTACATGGACTCCCAAGGCCGCCTGATCTTCAACGTCAACGACTTCGACGAGGCGTACGTCGGCCCCTTCACCTGGGACCTCAAGCGCCTCGCGGCCTCCGTGGCGCTGATCGGGTACGCGAAGGCACTCAGCGACGAGCAGATCACCGAGCTGGTGCGGATCTACGCGGCCTCGTACCGCGACCGGATCCACGCGCTCGCGACGGGCGCCAAGAGCGACGAGGTGCCGCCCTTCACGCTGGACACCGCCCAGGGCCCGCTCCTGGACGCGCTGCGCGACGCCCGCTCGCTGACCCGCTTCGGGCTGCTCGAGTCGATGACGGAGATCCGCGACTTCGAGCGCCGCTTCGCGCCGGGCGGCGGCTCCATCGAGCTGGACGCGGCCACGCGCTACAAGGTGCTCGCGGCCTTCGACGGCTACCTGGAGACGCTGCCGGAGTCTTCTCTGGCCCGCCCGGACTCGTATCGCGTGAAGGACGTCGTGGGCCGCCGCGGCATCGGTATCGGCTCGGCCGGTCTGCCCTCGTACAACATTCTCCTGGAGGGCGCCACCGACGCCCTGGAGAACGATGTGGTGATCTACATCAAGCAGGCCCAGACCCCGGCCGTCTCCCGGCACATCACGGACCCGGCGATCCGCGAGTACTTCCAGCACGAGGGCCACCGCACGGTGATCTCGCAGCGCGCCCTCCAGGCGCACGCGGACCCCTGGCTCGGCTGGACCGAGCTGGACGGCGCGGGCCAGCTGGTCGCCGAGGTCTCGCCGTACGCGGTGGACCTGGACTGGGGCGACATCGACGACCCGGAGGAGATCGCGGCGGTCGTCGCCGACCTGGGGCGGGCCACGGCCACCATGCACGCGGCGGCGGACGACGAGAGCGGCCACTCCGAGCTGGTGCCGTTCTCCACGGAGCGGGCCATCGACGCGGCAATCGCCGCGGACGAGTCCGGCTTCGGGGACCTCCTGGTGGACTTCGCCCACGCGTACGGGGCACGCGCGCGTGCCGACCACCAGATCTTCGTGGACCTGTTCCGCAACGGAAGGATTCCGGGGCTGTAGACCTGCTGCAGACCGGTAACCGCCCACTCACTCACAGGGAGCTTTTAGCGCTCTCTTACAGGAGTACGTGACACACTCTCCACCGCTATGGACATATCCGGGACCCAGCTGAGAGCCGTACGCGCGGCACTGTTCACGGCAGTCGTCGTGACACTGTCCGTCGCGTCGCACGTGCTGCTGTCCCGGGCCCCGCTGCCGCTGGCCACCGTGGCCGCGCTCGCCGCCGCCGTCTTCGTCATCGCGTACGTGCTGGCAGGCCACGAGCGCGGCTTCGGGCGGATCGCCGCCCTGCTGATCCCGCTGGAGCTGGCCGCCGACACGCTGTTCACAGCGGGCCAGCACGCCTGTTACGGCAAGGCGGGCGGCCCGGTGGCGGGCCCACTGCGGTCGGTCGGCCTCGACTTCCTGTGCGCCGGCGAGGTCGGCACCCCACTGGCCCGGGTGACTCGCGACGGCGACGGTGCCGCCGCCCTCCTCGCCCAAGCCGATCCGGCCGCCGCCTGGCTGCTGCTCGCCGCACACGTCGGCGTCGGCCTCCTCGCGGCCGCCTGGCTGCGGCGCGGCGAGCGGGCCCTGGCCCAACTCCTGTGTGCGGCCGTCGCGTCCACATTCCGGCCGCTGCTGGTCGCCGTCGCCACGGTGACCGTGCGGCCGGCTCCGGTACACCGGCTGCCGCGCCCCGTGCGCCGTACCAGCGCGCCCCGCAGCCACTTCTTCGTGCACTCCCTGGGACGGCGTGGACCGCCGTGCTCGCTTGTTCCCGCCCCAACGGCGTGAACCACGGCTGAGCCCAACAGTCCACATCCCCATGCCTTCACACGGAGAAAACGATCATGAGCAAGAGGAACAGCCAGTCAGCGAAGACGGCAGCCCGTGAGCGGCTGCGCGCCGAGCGCGAGCGCCAGGCCAGGCGCGCCAAGATCAAGCGGCAGATCGTCGTCGCCGGCTCCGTCGTCGGTGTCCTCGCGATAGCCGGCGGCATCAGCTACGCCGTCGTCCAGGGCAACAAGCCCGGCTACTGGGAGGCCGCGCAGGACGACAAGCTCGTCAAGCCCGCCCACACCACCGGCAAGAACGGCACGACCGTCGTCATCGGCAAGAGCAGCGCCAAGAAGACCCTGGAGATGTACGAGGACCCGCGCTGCCCGATCTGTGCGCAGTTCGAGCAGACGGTCGGCTCGACGGTCGACAAGGGCATCGAGGACGGGCAGTACAAGGTCCAGTTCATCGGCGCCACGTTCATCGACGACGCCACCCAGGGCGAGGGCTCCAAGAACGCGCTCAGCGCGATGGGCGCCGCCCTGAACATCAGCACGGACGCCTTCCTGGAATACAAGGCCGCGCTCTACTCGGCGAAGTACCACCCCGAGGAGAGCCAGGACAAGTTCAAGGACGACTCGTACCTGATCGAGGTGGCCGACACCGTCGACGCGCTGAAGAACAACAAGAAGTTCCAGACGGCGGTGGAGAACGGCACCTACGACAAGTGGGCGCTGCTCATGTCGGAGAAGTTCGACGACAGCGGTGTCACGGGCACGCCGACGCTGAAGATGGACGGCAAGACGCTCACCGGCTCCGACGGCAAGAACGCGCCGATGACCGTCGCCGACTACGAGGCGGCGATCAGCAAGGCGCTCGCGGCCTGAGCCGGCCAGCGAGCGCTCAGGGTCCCGAGCAAAGGGCCTGAGCGAACCCGCGCCGAAGAGCGGGCGAACTTTCCGAGTTCGCCCGCTCTCGCCATGTACTGATCAGTAATCTGAGCGCCTGTGACCAGTCGCATCAGATCCCACTCCAACCCCAGCTCTCCCAATTCCCCCAACTCACCCGCCCCGCGCCGCCGTACGGTCGTCAAGGCGGCAGCGGCGACCGCCGCGCTCGCGGGCTCTCTCGCCGGCGCGATACCCGCCCGGGCCGCCGCCGAGGCCCCCGCGTTTCTACACGGTGTCGCCTCCGGTGACCCGCTGCCCGACGGCGTCCTGCTGTGGACCCGGGTGACGCCTACGCCGGAGGCCGTGGCCGGTTCCGGGCTCGGCCCGGACGTCGAGGTGAGCTGGACCGTCGCCCTGGACAAGGCGTTCATGAACGTCGTCGCCAAGGGCTCCACCACCGCGTCCGCCGCCTCCGACCACACCGTCAAGGCGGACATACGCGGCCTGAAGCCCGCCACGGACTACTGGTTCCGCTTCTCCAGCGGCAGCACCGACTCCCCGACCGCCCGCACCCGCACCGCCCCGGCCACCGACGCGGCCGTGGCCGGTCTGCGCTTCGGCGTGGTGTCCTGCGCCAACTGGGAGGCCGGCCACTTCTCGGCGTACCGGCACCTGGCCGCGCGCGGCGACCTGGACGCCTGGCTGCATCTGGGCGACTACATCTACGAGTACGGCACGGGCGAGTACGGGACCCGCGGCACCGTCGTACGCCCGCACGCTCCCGCCCACGAGATCCTCACGCTCGCCGACTACCGCACGCGGCACGGCCGTTACAAGACCGACCCGGACCTTCAGTCCCTGCATCAGGCAGCCCCCGTCATCGCCATCTGGGACGACCACGAGATCGCCAACGACGCGTGGTCGGGCGGCGCCGAGAACCACACCGAGGGCGCGGAAGGCACGTGGCAGGCCCGCCAAGCGGCAGCCAAGCAGGCCTACTTCGAGTGGATGCCGGTCCGCCCGGCGATCGAGGGCACGACCTATCGCCGGCTGCGCTTCGGCAAGCTGGCCGATCTCTCGATGCTCGACCTGCGGTCCTTCCGTTCGCAGCAGGTGACGGTCGGCAACGGCGGCGTCGACGATCCGAACCGTACGCTCACGGGCCGGGCCCAACTCGACTGGCTGAAGGCGGGATTGACGGCATCCGACAGCACCTGGCGGCTGGTCGGCAACTCGGTGATGATCTCGCCGTTCGCCATCGGCTCGCTCTCCGCCGAGATCCTGAAACCGCTCGCGGAGCTCCTCGGCCTGCCCAAGGAAGGGCTGGCCCTCAACACCGACCAGTGGGACGGCTACACCGACGACCGCCGCGAACTGCTCGCGCATCTGCGCAGCAACGCCATCCGCAACACCGTCTTCCTCACTGGCGACATCCACATGGCCTGGGCCAACGACGTGCCGTACAACGCCGGTACGTACCCCCTGTCCCCCTCCGCAGCCACCGAGTTCGTCGTCACATCGGTCACCTCCGACAACCTGGACGACCTCGTCAACGTCCCCGAGGGCACCCTCTCCGCCGTGGCCGCACCCGTGATCCGCGCCGCCAACAGGCACGTCCACTGGGTCGACACCGACCGGCACGGCTACGGCGTACTGGACCTCACCGCCGAGCGCACGCAGATGGACTACTACGTCCTCTCCAACCGCACGAGCGCCAACGCCACAGCGTCCTGGGCCCGTTCGTACCGCACGCGCAGCGGCACGCAGAAGGTCGAGCGGGTGTACGCGCCGGTGAACTGACCCCTTCTTCCATCCCTCAGAGGCTCTCGAGGAAGCCGAGCGCCACCCGCCAGGTGGCCTCGGCCGCCTCCTTGTCGTAGTCCGGCAGGCCAGGGTCCGTGTAGAGGTGACCGGCCCCCGCGTATCTGTGGACCTCCACGTCGGCGCCCGCCCTGCCCATCCGGAGATACCAGGCGGTCAGCCAGTCGTCGGGCTCGAAGGCGTCCGGCTCGGCCACGTGCAGCTGGACCGGCAGCTCGTCCACCGACGCGCTCTCGGCGATGTCCGAGGTGCCGTGCAGCAGCAGGAGCCCTCGCGCCCTCTCATCGCCCAGCGCCAGCGTCTGGGCGATCGCGGCGCCGAGGGAGAACCCGGCGTAGACAAGACCTCGCTCCGAGTAGGGCGCGGCGGCCAGGATCGCGCGCTTGAGCAGCTCGTCCACGCCTATCTCGTCCTTGAAGGCCCTTCCCTCCTCGACCGTCTCGAACGTCCGCCCCTCGAAGAGGTCGGGCGTCCACACCTCGTGGCCCGCCGCGCGCAGCCGGTCCGCCGCGTCGCGCACCGCGGGCCGCAGCCCGTAGGTCGAGTGAAAGAGCATGATGTCCATGAGGCCATCGTGCCAGCCGGTACTGACAACGGCGCCGGACCGAAGCCGAGACCGAGACTTGGACTGCATGTTCATGGCGGGCCGGAGCCGGTTACCGTCGAAGGCATGGAGAACGTACTGCGCCCGCTGATCGTCGTCGGCGGCTCCGTCGTCCTCACGCTGGTGATCGGCTGGGCCGTGGACCGGACGATGCGACGCATCGACGACCGGCACAGTGAGACCCCGCTGTGGGGCCTGCTGCGCCGCGGCCGCATTCCCTTCCAGATCGTGCTGCTCACGGCCTTACTGAGAGGCTCGTACGACCAGGCGCGGCTCTTCCCGTCCCACTCCTCCGCGATAGGCCGGGCCCTGACGCTGGTGCTCATCGGATCCGCCGCCTGGCTGGTGGTACGTATCGCGGCGGCGATCGTCGAGACGTCGTACGCCCGTTACGCGTCCACCCACCGCGACCCGGCCCGGGTCCGCCGCGTGCGTACGCAGGTATCGCTGATCATGCGCGTGGTCACGGCGATCGTCGGCGTGGTCGCGATCGCCGCGATGCTGTTCACCTTCCCCGCGATGCGGGCGGCCGGGGCCTCGCTGCTCGCCTCGGCCGGCATCCTCGGCATCGTCGCCGGTGTGGCCGCGCAGTCCACGCTCGGCAATCTCTTCGCGGGAATGCAGATCGCCTTCGGCGACATGGTGCGGCTCGGCGACGTGGTGGTCGTGGACGGCGAGTGGGGCACGGTCGACGAGATCACACTGACGTTCCTGACCGTACGCACCTGGGACGAACGCCGGATCACCATGCCGGTCTCGTACTTCACGTCCAAGCCCTTCGAGAACTGGTCCCGCGGCGGCGTCCAGATGACCGGCACGGTCTTCCTGCACGTCGACCACAGCGCGCCCCTGGAGGCGATGCGCGAGCGGCTCCGCGACATCCTGCGCGAGTGCCCGGCCTGGGACGGCCGCCACTACGACCTGACCGTCACCGACTCGACCCCCACCACCATGGAGCTACGCGCCCTGGTGACCGCCAAGGACCCCGACGACCTGTGGACAGTCCGCGTCACGGTCCGCGAACACCTCCTCCGCTGGCTCACCGAACACCACCCCTACGCACTCCCCCGCGTCAACACGGCCGACGCGATCCTGCCCCTGGGCTCCCTGTCGGACGGTTCGGCACCGCGTACGACCCGAGGCCGCATCCACGCACCACCGCGGACGGACCGCACCCCCTAGCCAAGGAGCGCGCTCCCGGAACGACCAGCCACCACGCGCCCACACCCTCCCACCGGCGGAAGTCGCCAGCCACAATGCACCCGCACTTGCCCACCGGCGGAAAACACCCCAACGCACCCGCAGCTTCCCACCGGCGGGAGGGGCCGTGGGCCGGTGCGTCGTATGCCCGTCGCTTAGGTTCGGTCTCAGGCCACCAGGACCCTGTACCAACACCGGGCCGTATGCCCGGCCTGCGACGGGCTGACGCACCGGCCCGCGGCCCCGACCCACCCGCCGGACCCAAGGGGCGCGGGGAACGGCGCGAGCAACCACCACAAACCCGCAGCTACGAACCGCACAACCAGCGGAGCGCTCAGTGGCTACGTTCCGCCCCACCGTTGACCTGGATAACCTGGGCAGTGACGTGCGCGGCAGCCGGCGAGGCCAGCCAGTGAAGGGTCGAGGCGATGTCGCCGGGCGTTCCGGCGCGCCCAGTCGAGGTCTCCGCGATCAGCCGCTCACGGCGCACGTCATCCATAGTCTCGCCGAAGAACCCGGTGTCCTCGACATAGCCGGGCGCCACCACGTTCACAGTGACGCCGCGCGGCCCCAACTGCCGGGCCAGATCAAAGGCGTACGGGTGCAGCGCGGCCTTGGACGCGGCGTACGGCCCGCTCCCGGAACCCCGGTAGGCGGCGATCGAGCTGAGGAACAGCACCCGCCCGCCGGGCGAGGCGAGCCGGTCCCGCAACGCCTCGGTGAGCAGCGCCGCCGTCAGCGTGTTGAGCCGGAAGTTGAGCGTCCAGTTGTACGCGGCGATGACGAGCGGATCCTCACTGCCGACCTTCGGCTCCAGATACCCGGCACCGCCCGCGCTGTGGACGAGTACATCGACGGTGCCCAACTCGGCGGCCACGAACCGCTCGACACCTCGCACCCCTTCGACCTCGCTGAGATCAGCCGCGTACGTGAGCGCTCTGGGCACGTCCGCCTTCTCCAGGACCTCGGCCCGCCGCCCGAGCAGGAGCACCTGATCCCCGTCCGCCGCGAAGGCCCGGGCCGCCGCGAGCCCGATGCCCGTACCACCACCGCTGATCACCACGTTGCGTGCCATGAGATCGATCCTACGAAGACTCAGCTACGGCGGCAGTCAACGCTGCGGAGCAGTCAAGGCCATAAAGCAGCCAAAGCGGGGGCAGCCAAAGCCAAGACAGCAGCTAAAGAGAGCGCCTCATCGCCTGATGAGGAATCCCTGCTTCGAGATACTCCGGGCCGTACGCCACATACCCCAGCCGCTCGTAGAACCCCAGCGCATGCGTCTGTGCGTGCAGATCGACCGCCGTCAGCCCACGCGCGCGTGCCGTGTCCTCGATGCCCCGGACGAGCGCGATGCCGACACCGAGTCCGCGCGCGGACTTCAGGACGGCGAGCCGCCCCAGGGATCCGACGGCCCGGTCACCGCCGGTCTTGGCGGCCGCCGCCTCGCCGTACAGCAGGCGCCCCGCGCCGATCGGCATCCCGTCTTCACGGACGGCGAGGACATGCACGGCATCGGCGTCGTACGCGTCGTACTCCAGGTCCTCGGGGACCCGCTGCTCGACGACGAAGACCTCCTTGCGCACCGCGAAGCAGGCCTCGCGGTCGGCGGGGTCCTCGGCCACCCTCACCGCGTACGACGCGCTCATGCGTAGGTCTCCTCCCGCACTTGGTCCAGCGCCTGCTGCAGGTCCGCGGGGTAGTCGCAGGCGAACTCGGCCCACTGCCCGTCCCCGGGGTGCTCGAAGCCGAGCCGCACGGCGTGCAGCCACTGCCGGGTCAGCCCGAGCCGCTTGGCGAGCGTCGGGTCCGCGCCGTACGTCAGGTCGCCCACGCACGGATGCCGGTGGGCCGCCATGTGGACGCGGATCTGATGCGTGCGGCCGGTCTCCAGCTTGACGTCGAGCAAGGAGGCCGCGCGGAACGCCTCGACCAGGTCGTAATGCGTCACGGAGGGCTTGCCCTCGGCCGTGACCGCCCACTTGTAGTCGTGGGTCGGGTGGCGTCCGATGGGCGCGTCGATGGTGCCGCTGGTCGGGTCCGGATGGCCCTGGACCAGCGCGTGGTAGCGCTTGTCGACCGTGCGCTCCTTGAACTGGCGCTTCAGCGACGTGTACGCGTACTCCGACTTGGCCACCACCATCAGGCCCGACGTGCCCACGTCCAGGCGGTGCACGATGCCCTGGCGCTCGGCGGCGCCCGAGGTCGAGATGCGGTACCCGGCAGCCGCGAGCCCGCCGATCACCGTGGGGCCCGACCAGCCGGGGCTGGGGTGCGCGGCGACCCCGACGGGCTTGACGATCACCACCACGTCCTCGTCGTCGTGCACGATCTCCATGCCCTCGACGGGCTCGGCGACGATCTGCACGGGCGCGGGCGCCTGCGGCATCTCGACCTCCAGCCACGCACCGCCCTGCACCCGCTCGGACTTGCCGACCGCCGTGCCGTCGACCAGCACCTTGCCTGCCGCGGTCAGTTCCGCCGCCTTCGTACGGGAGAAGCCGAACATGCGTGATATGGCGGCGTCGACGCGCTCGCCCTCCAGGCCGTCGGGCACGGGCAGGGTACGGATCTCGGGACTTGTGCTCACCCGTCGAGTATGCCGGACGGGTCCGACATCCCCTGACGCGAGCCGAAGAGCGCCAGGGTCCGACGGACTCTCAGCCCTTGTGGACGGTCCCGTCCGGGTCGAGGCCTCGGAACGACAGCAGCACGATCAGGATGCCGCCGCAGACGATCGCCGAGTCGGCAAGGTTGAAGACCGCGAAGCCCTTGGGGGCGATGAAGTCGACGACCGCGCCTTCGAAGACGCCCGGCGAGCGGAAGATGCGGTCGGTGAGGTTGCCGAGCGCGCCGCCGAGCAGCATGCCGAGCGCGATCGCCCAGGGCAGGCTGTAGAGCTTGCGCGCGAGGCGGGCGATCACCACGATCACGGCCGTCGCGATCATCGTGAAGATCACGGTGAAGGCCTCCCCGAAGCCGAAGGCCGCGCCCGCGTTGCGGATCGCCTCGAACCTCAGCCAGTCCCCGATGATCTCGATCGGCTCATGGTGCTCCAGCTTCGCGACCACGATGATCTTGCTGATCAGATCCAGGGCATACGCCAGGGCGGCGACCGAGAACAGCACGGCGATCCGGCGCTTGCCCCTGGGCCGCTCGGCCTGCGCCGCCTTGTCCCCGGAACCGGAGTCGGAGCCGGACGGCTCGGCCGGCTCTCGCGCCCCTGGGGAGTCGGACCGCTCGTCCGACGCCGCGCTCTTGTCGGTGTGCTCCGGCTCGGCCCCAGCCGCCTCCGGGATGTCCGGCGTACCGATGATGCGCTCCGCCTCTGCCACGTGTGTCCCTCAACCTAGGTGCCTGACTGAGGAGAGGGTACGGCACGGTTCCCCGCTCCCAGGTGCCCCTTGGGCGCACCGTGCCGCTCAGTAGCGGCGCTCCGTCTTCTGCTTGCACTCGACGCACAGGGTGGCACGTGGGAAGGCCTGCATACGGGCCTTGCCGATGGGATTGCCGCAGTTCTCGCAGAGGCCGTACGTGCCCGCGTCCAGGCGCTCGAGGGCGCGCTCGGTCTGCTCCAGCATCTCCCGGGCGTTGGCCGCGAGCGCCATCTCGTGCTCGCGCGTGATGTTCTTGGTGCCGGTGTCCGCCTGATCGTCGCCGGCGCCGTCCCCGGAGTCGCGCATCAGGCCCGCCAGGGACTCCTCGGAGTTCGTGATCTCGGCGCGCAGTCGCACCACCTCCGCGAGCAGCTCCGCACGTGCCTCCGCGACCTCTTCCGGGGTCCAGGGGTCCTCACCGGGGCGTACGGCGAGCTCGCCGGGCTCCGCCGCGGCGAGCCGTGCCTTGGGAACCGCGGTGGCCTTGCCCGCCGCCGTGGCCGTACCAGGAGTCTTCTTCGCAACCACCGTCGTGGCTCCCGTCGTCTTCGCGGCCTCGGCCGCACCCTCGGCCGCGGAGGCGACCGCTTTCTTGGCCGTACGTGTGCTCTTCCTGACCGCACTCTTGGAGGGCCTCTTCGCGGGAGCACCCGCCGTGACGGCACTCTCCGCGCTCTTCATGACGCCGCCCTCCTTGGCGGCACCCTTCTCGGCGACCTCCTTCTTGCTGGCCCTCTTCTTGGTGACTCCCTTCTTGGTGACCGCCTTCGAAGCCGCCTCCTTCTTGGCGGCCGTCTTCGTAGCGGCCGTTTTCGTACGGGCCGTCCCTGTAGCGGTCTTCCTGGCGGTCGCCCTCTTCGAAGCGTCGGCTCCCGAACCAGCCGTCTTCATAGCGGCCGATTTCGTACTCGTGCTCTTCGAAGCAGCTGTTTTCGTACTCTCCGGCTTCCCGCCCCCAACAGCCCCACCGGCACGGGCGTCGGCACGAACTCCCGTACCGGAACCACCCCGTACCGTCTTCACGGTCTTCACCGGCTTCGCCGTCTTCACGGCACCCCGCGTGCTCTTCTTGCCGCTCACATCCTTGGCCGCCGCTCCGGCACCGCCTGCCGCCCCCGTGGTTCTGCCGGACGCCGACTGCGGTACGGCCGTCTTCTTCGCCATCATGGCCGCGGCCCCTTCACATATTGTGATCTTGTTCGCGAATCGTGCTGGGACGATAAATCGACTTCTGGCCCGCGGCAACGGGGCACGCTGCCCGATTCACCCGCCTCTCAGGTGCCACGTGGCGAGCCTGCAAGCGTTGTGCCCAGCTCCCCGCCAGGTAATCCGCCGAGTCCGCCGTACCAGGACGCGAACCCCCGACCCCTGGCCATTCGGGTCAGTCCGTGCGCCGCCCCCACGCCCCGTGAACCCCTGCCCATGGGTCCCGGAAAACCGGTCGGCCGCTGTCTGTCCGGCGCCGTACACTGGGCGAAGCGAAAAGCGTGGATGGGGACGAGTAGCGACGTACGCAGCCATGAGCGACCCGGGGACGGTGCGAGCCCGGGGGCGAGCGCGACGTGAAGATCACCCCGGAGCCGCCGGAAGAAAGCCGCAGCGACCAGCCGCGGCCAGTAGACCCGGCATCGCGACCCCAATGAGGGGGCTCACCGGAGCACAGCGCCCCGGAGGGCCAAGGAGGGTGGTACCGCGGGAGCGCGCCGCACACGGCGTAGGTGGCAACACGACTCTCGTCCCTCCGACGGAAGGCAGAAAGTCCGCCGGAGGAAGCTCGCCGATGAAACCGACGCAGTACCGCCAGGTGCCCGCCCAGGTCGACCTGCCCGCCCTCGAGCACGCCGTGCTCGACTTCTGGCGTGAGCAGAAGATCTTCGCCAAGAGCCTGGAGCAGTCCGAAGGCCGCCCGGAGTGGGTGTTCTTCGAGGGCCCGCCCACCGCCAACGGCATGCCGGGCACCCACCACATCGAGGCCCGCGTCTTCAAGGACGTCTTCCCGCGCTTCCGCACCATGCGCGGCTACCACGTGGCCCGCAAGGCCGGCTGGGACTGCCACGGCCTGCCGGTGGAGATCGCGGTGGAGAAGGAGCTCGGCTTCAGCGGCAAGCAGGACATCGAGGCGTACGGCATCGCCGCGTTCAACGCCAAGTGCCGCGAGTCCGTGACCCGCCACACCGACGCCTTCGAAGAGCTCACGACCCGCATGGGGTACTGGACCGACCTCAGCGACCCGTACCGCACGATGGACCCGGAGTACATCGAGTCGGTCTGGTGGTCGCTCAAGGAGATCTTCAACAAGGGCCTGCTGGTCCAGAACCACCGCGTCGCCCCCTGGTGCCCGCGCTGCGGCACTGGCCTGTCGGACCACGAGCTGGCGCAGGGCTACGAGACGGTCGTCGATCCCTCGGTGTACGTCCGTTTCCCGCTCACCTCCGGTCCGCTCGCGGGCGAGGCCGCGCTTCTGGTCTGGACGACGACGCCCTGGACCCTGGTCTCCAACACGGCCGTCGCCGCGCACGCCGACGTGACGTACGTGGTCGCGACGAACGGCGAGGAGAAGCTCGTCGTCGCCGAGCCGCTCGTCGAGAAGGCCCTGGGCGAGGGCTGGGAGACCACCGGACAGTCCTTCACGGGCGCCGAGATGGAGCGCTGGTCGTATCAACGTCCGTTCGAGCTCGTGGAGTTCCCGGCGGACGTGCCGACCCACTACGTGGTGAACGCCGAGTACGTCACGACCGAGGACGGTACGGGTCTGGTCCACCAGTCCCCCGCCTTCGGTGAGGACGACCTCAGGGTCTGCCGCGCGTACGGCCTGCCGGTGGTCAACCCGGTGCGTCCCGACGGCACCTTCGAAGAGGACGTCCCGCTCGTGGGCGGTGTCTTCTTCAAGAAGGCCGACGAAAAGCTCACGGAGGACCTCCAGAACCGCGGTCTGCTCTTCAAGCACATCCCGTACGAGCACAGCTACCCGCACTGCTGGCGCTGCCACACCGCGCTCCTCTACTACGCGCAGCCGTCCTGGTACATCCGCACCACGGCCGTCAAGGACCGCCTCCTCCAGGAGAACGAGAAGACCAACTGGTTCCCGGAGACGGTCAAGCACGGCCGCTACGGCGACTGGCTGAACAACAACATCGACTGGGCCCTGTCCCGCAACCGCTACTGGGGCACCCCGCTGCCCATCTGGCGCTGCGAGGACGACCACCTCACCTGTGTGGGCTCCCGGACCGAGCTGACCGAGCTGACCGGCACGGACCAGTCGAACCTCGACCCGCACCGCCCGTTCATCGACGAGGTCACCTTCGCCTGCCCCCAGGACGGCTGCGGACAGCCGGCCACGCGCGTTCCGGAGGTCATCGACGCCTGGTACGACTCGGGTTCGATGCCGTTCGCGCAGTGGGGCTACCCGTACAAGAACAAAGAGCTCTTCGAGCAGCGCTACCCGGCGCAGTTCATCTGCGAGGCCATCGACCAGACGCGTGGCTGGTTCTACACGCTGATGGCCGTCGGCACGCTGGTCTTCGACAAGTCCTCGTACGAGAACGTCGTCTGTCTGGGCCACATCCTCGCCGAGGACGGCCGCAAGATGTCCAAGCACCTGGGCAACCTGCTCCCGCCGATCCCGCTGATGGACCAGCACGGCGCGGACGCGGTCCGCTGGTTCATGGCGGCCGGCGGCTCCCCCTGGGCGGCCCGCCGCGTCGGCCACAACACCATCCAGGAGGTCGTCCGCAAGACGCTCCTGACGTACTGGAACACGGTCGCCTTCCAGGCCCTGTACGCCCGCACCTCGAACTGGGCGCCCAGTGAGGCGGATCCGGCCCCGGCCGACCGCCCGGTCCTGGACCGCTGGCTCCTGTCCGAACTCCACGCGCTCACCGACCAGGTGACCCAGTCACTGGAGGCGTACGACACCCAGCGCGCCGGAAAGCTCCTGTCGGCGTTCGTGGACGACCTGTCCAACTGGTACGTACGCCGCTCCCGTCGCCGCTTCTGGCAGGGCGACAAGGCGGCGCTGCGCACCCTGCACGAGGTCCTCGAGACGGTCACGCGTCTGATGGCCCCGCTGACCCCGTTCATCACCGAGCGGGTCTGGCAGGACCTGGTGGTGCCGGTGGCGCCGGGCGCCCCCGAGTCCGTACACCTGTCGTCCTGGCCGGAGGCGGACCTGTCCGCCATCGACCCGGAGCTGTCGAAGCAGATGGTGCTCGTGCGCCGTCTCGTGGAGCTGGGCCGTGCCACGCGCGCGGAGTCCGGCGTGAAGACGCGTCAGCCGCTGTCGCGCGCGCTGGTCGCGGCGAGCGGGTTCGAAGCACTCAACCCCGAACTGCACGCGCAGATCACGGAGGAGCTGAACGTCTCCTCGCTGGCGTCTCTGAGCGAGGTGGGCGGCTCACTGGTCGACACGACCGCCAAGGCCAACTTCCGTGCCCTGGGCAAGCGGTTCGGCAAGCGCGTCCAGGACGTGGCCAAGGCCGTCGCCAACGCGGACGCGGCCGCTCTGTCCCTGGCCCTGCGCGAGGGCACGGCGTCGGTCGAGGTCGACGGCGAGACCCTGACGCTCGCCCCGGACGAGGTCATCATCACGGAGACCCCGCGCGAGGGCTGGTCCGTCGCCTCGGACTCCGGCGCGACGGTCGCCCTCGACCTGGAGATCACCGAGGAGCTGCGCCAGGCGGGCCTGGCCCGTGACGCGATCCGCCTGATCCAGGAGGCCCGCAAGAACAGCGGCCTCGACGTGGCCGACCGCATCGCCCTGCGCTGGACCTCCACGGACCCGAAGGTCACCGCGGCCCTCACGGAGCACTCCGGGCTCATCGCGGACGAGGTCCTCGCCACGGACTTCCTGAATGAGCACAGCGCGTCCGGCGAGGCGGACGACACCTACGGCGCCCCGTTCACGGACGAGTCGCTGTCGCTGACGTTCCGCCTCCGCAAGGCGTAAGCACGCACAGCACGCACAAAGGCCCGGGCCCACCGAACTTCCTCGGTGGGCCCGGGCCTTCGGCGTTGCGTACCCACGCACAGACGCTCGCCAGGTCAGCACAAAAGGGCGAGACAAAGGGCGAGGCCCCCGGAAATCCGGGGGCCTCGCCCTGAACGCTGCCGACGCCTAAGGCGTATTAGAGGCCGTCAGTTGTCGTCCTCGTCGATCAGGAACCCACGCATCGGCGAGGGAGCCTGCCCCATCGGCGACGGGCCCTGCGGCCGTACCGGCGCCATCGGCTGGGTCATGGCCGGCGACATCTGCTGCTGGCCGCCGTAGGACGGAGCAGCAGGGGCCGGGCCACCCATCGACTGGTTGCCGCCGTACGACGGCGCGCTCGCACCGGCCGGCGCCATGGACGGCGACGACGGCAGCGAGGCGGTCGCGGGCTGACGCGGCGGAGCCAACGAGTCGTCCGCCTGGGTCTCCAGCTGACGCAGCTGGGACTCGAGGTAGGACTTCAGCCGCGTACGGTACTCGCGCTCGAAGCCGCGCAGGTCCTCGACCTTGCGCTCCAGCGTGGCGCGAGCGGACTCCAGGGAGCCCATCGCGACGCGGTGCTTCTCCTGCGCGTCCCGCTCCAGAGCGTCCGCCTTGGCACGAGCGTCACGCTCCAGGCCCTCGGCACGGCTGCGCGCCTCACCGACGATCTTGTTGGCCTCGGAACGCGCCTCGGCGATCGCCTGGTCGGCGGTCTGCTGCGCCAGTGACAGCACGCGGGCGGCGCTGTCGCCACCGGGACCGCCCTGGCCGGGGCCGCCCATCTGCTGCGGGGGACCGCCCATCGGGCCACCCATGGGACCGCCCATCGGGCCACCCATCTGCTGCGGCAGCTGCCCCTGCATCTGGCCGGGACCCTGGCCCATCGGCCCCTGCCCCATCTGGCCCTGACCCATCTGGCCGGGACCCTGCGGACCGCCCTGCCCGCTGGGGCCCGCGGGCAGCTGCGGTGCACCGCTCGGCAGCTGGGGCGGACCACCCATGGGGCCACCCATCTGCTGCTGCGGCGGGCCCGATATGCCGGCGGGCACAGGAGCACCCGGACCACCGCGCATACCCTGCGGCGGCCCTTGCTGCTGCTGGTCCTGCTGTTCAGGCGGCTTGCGCATGCCCTGCTGCTGGTTCTGCGCGGCGGCACGCGTGGCGGCGGCCAGCTTGGCGCGCAGATCCTCGTTCTCGCGGAGCAGGCGGGTCAGTTCGGCTTCGACTTCATCGAGGAACGCATCGACCTCGTCCTCGTCATAGCCTTCTCGGAGGCGGACGGTCGTGAACTGCTTGTTCCGCACGTCCTCGGGGGTCAACGGCATCTCTTCACCTCAACGTAGTCGTCGGCATCGTCGGCGTTCGGCAAGACCGTATCGTTCACAGCCGGCTCACAACGGAGATCAGGATGTAGACGATGATCATCAGTACGAAGAAGGACAGGTCGAGCGCCACGCCCCCGAGACGCAGCGGCGGGATGAACCGCCGCAGAAGCTTGAGCGGTGGATCCGTGACAGTGTAGGTGGCCTCCAGAACGACCACCATCGCCTTGCCGGGTTGCCATGAGCGGGCGAACTGGAAGACGTAGTCCATGACGAGCCGGAAGATCAGCACGATGAGGAAACACATCAGCGCGATGTAGACAACATCCAAGACCACGCTCATGATCCGCGCTTCCCTCTCCCCTGTTTCCGACTCTGTCCGGTCCTGCGTCTCAGCTCTGGTTGAAGAACCCGCCCTCTGCGATGCGGGCCTTGTCCTCCGCCGTGACATCGACGTTAGCAGGCGACAACAGGAATACCTTCTGCGTCACCCGCTCGATGCTCCCATGAAGACCAAACACCAAACCGGCGGCAAAGTCGACAAGTCGCTTGGCGTCGGTGTCATCCATCTCGGTCAAGTTCATGATCACCGGGGTGCCTTCGCGGAAGTGTTCCCCGATGGTACGGGCTTCGTTGTAGGTCCGGGGGTGCAGTGTGGTGATCCGGTACGGCTCTCGTTCCGACACGACCTTGGGCATGATCACCGGTGCGTTCTTCTCCAGGCTTTGACGTTCTTGTGTGATGGATGCCACGGGGGCGATTCGTGCCGGACGTCCCGATTCCGCCGATAGCGAAGCGGAATGTGACACGGGATCACGCTGCACCGGGGGCTGCACCACCCGTACCGATTCGTCCCGTTGGGACTGATGCGGCTGGTGCGACTGATGCGGCGGCTCGTGCCGCCGGCGGTCCCGATCGGGCTCCGGATCAAGCTCGGGCTCGAAGTCGTCGTCGGGGTCGAAGCCCCTGCCGTCGTACCCATCGTCCTCCACGAGGCCGAGGTAGACCGCCATCTTGCGCATCGCGCCGGCCATTGCTCTGAGTCCTCCGCTCTGTGGTGGATCGGCTGACTATTGCCAAGTGCCCGCGATCCACTAGGTCGTTATGCCCGCTTTCGGGGGTAATGACCATATTTTCTGCTGTGGTCCGACTTCTTGGCGACGTTACCCGAGCCCAGGACGGACTCCGAGTACCGCGGTGCCGACGCGTACATGTGTCGCTCCGGCCGCCACGGCCTGTTCGAGGTCCGAACTCATCCCTGCCGAGACCATGTTCGCAGCCGGATGAGCCCGGCGCAGGTCAGTCGACAAATCCATCAGCCGCTCGAACGCCGCCCGTTCACGCCCCGCGTACGGTCCGGTGAGCGGAGCGACGGTCATCAGTCCGTCAAGTCGCAACCCCGGAGCCTTCGCGACAAGCTCGCCCAACTCCTCGATTCCGTCCGGCCCGACGCCCCCACGCGCCCCCCGGCCGCTCTCGTCCGCGTCGAGCGCGACCTGGATGAGGCAGCCCACCTCGCGTCCGGTACGTACGGCTTCTTTTGACAGAGCCGTGACGAGCCTGGCCCGGTCGACCGACTGCACAATTCCCGCATAACTGACCACGGAACGCACCTTGTTGGTCTGCAACTGACCGACGAAGTGCCAGGTGAGGGGCAGACCCGAACACTCTGCGGCCTTGGGTGCCGCGTCCTGGTCCCGGTTCTCGGCGACGTGACGTACACCGAGTTCCGACAGGATCCGCACATCGCTCGCGGGGTAGGTCTTGGTGACCACGATCAGGGTCACCTCTTCGCGCTTGCGCCCCGCGGCCACACAGGCCGCCATGATGCGTTCTTCAACTTGTGTGAGGTTTCTGGCGAGTTGCGCCTTACGGTCCGTCATGTCCCATCAGTCCAGCCACACATAGCCCGCGAGCCGACCGGTCGTGCGATCGCGGCGGTACGAGAAGTGGTCGCCCGATTCGAGCGTGCACACCGGCGACTGCGCCCGGTCGCACACCCCGAGCCGCTCAAGCTGCGCATGCACTCCGGCGGTCACATCGACTGCCGGAGTGCCCCAACTGGTCTCGGCGTACGCCGCCGGCTCGACGGCGGCGACCTCGGCGCGCATCGCGTCCGGTACTTCGTAGCAACGGCCGCAGACGGCGGGGCCGGTGCGGGCGACGATCCGGCCCGGCTCCGCGCCGAGTTCGACCATCGCCGCGATGGCTGCGGGCACGACCCCGGCGACCATGCCGGGCCGTCCCGCGTGGGCGGCGGCCGCGATCCCGGCGACCGGGTCGGCCAGCAGGACCGGCGTGCAGTCGGCGGTGAGGACGGCGAGTGCGAGACCGCGGCGGGTGGTGACGACGGCGTCGACCTCCGGCACGGGACGGTCTCCCCAGGGTTCGTCGATCACTGCCACGTCCGGCCCGTGCACCTGGTTCATCCAGACGACCCGGGCCGGGTCGAGGCCGAGCGACTTGGCGGCCAGTTCACGATTGGTGCGTACAGCGTCGGGGTCGTCACCGACCGCTCCGCCGAGGTTGAGCTCCTCGTACGGAACGGCGCTCACCCCGCCCCACCGATCGGTGAAGGCGAAGTGGGCGCCGCCCGCTGTGCTCGTTTCGGAGCGGTGTCCTATCACTTGAGGAAGTCCGGCACGTCCAGCTCTTCGGCCGCGCTGTCGGAGTAGGTCCGCGACGGCGGGAGCGGCGGGGAGGCCGGCAGTTCGTTCACGGGCTCGGGGGCGGGCTCCGGGGTGTCCTCGCGCGGCGTGACGCTGCCGAGCGAGCCGAAGGACGGGCGGCTCTCGGAGGGCCGTACCGGCGCGGACTCCTCGCGCTTGGCGGAGGAGCCGAGGACGTTGTCCCGCTTGGACGGGGGCTGTCCGCCGTCGAAGCCCGCCGCGATGACCGTGACCCGGACCTCGTCGCCCAGCGCGTCGTCGATGACCGCGCCGAAGATGATGTTGGCCTCGGGGTGTGCGGCCTCGCTCACCAGCTGGGCGGCCTCGTTGATCTCGAACAGGCCGAGGTCGGAGCCGCCGGAGATGGAGAGCAGTACGCCACGGGCGCCGTCGATGGAGGCTTCCAGAAGCGGCGAGGAGATCGCCATCTCGGCGGCGGCCACCGCGCGGTCGTCGCCGCGGGCCGAGCCGATGCCCATGAGGGCCGAACCCGCCTCGGACATCACGGACTTGACGTCGGCGAAGTCGAGGTTGATGAGGCCAGGGGTGGTGATGAGGTCAGTGATGCCCTGGACACCGGAGAGCAGTACCTGGTCGGCGGACTTGAAAGCGTCGAGCACGCTGACCTGGCGGTCCGAGATGGACAGCAGCCGGTCGTTCGGAATGACGATGAGGGTGTCGACCTCTTCGCGGAGTTCGGCGATGCCGTCCTCGGCCTGGTTGGCGCGGCGCCGGCCCTCGAAGGTGAACGGGCGCGTGACCACGCCGATGGTGAGGGCGCCGAGGGAACGGGCGATGTTGGCCACGACGGGCGCGCCGCCAGTGCCGGTGCCGCCGCCTTCACCGGCCGTCACGAAGACCATGTCGGCCCCCTTGAGGACCTCCTCGATCTCCTCGCGGTGATCCTCGGCGGCCTTGCGGCCGACAGCCGGGTTGGCTCCGGCGCCGAGTCCGCGGGTGAGTTCACGACCGACGTCGAGCTTGACGTCGGCGTCGCTCATCAACAGGGCTTGCGCGTCGGTGTTGATGGCGATGAACTCGACGCCCTTGAGACCGACCTCGATCATCCGGTTGATGGCATTGACACCACCGCCGCCGACACCGATGACTTTGATGACTGCGAGGTAGTTCTGCGGTGCTGCCACGTCGAAGGCCTCTCGCCTCGAGTTACGTGTCGTCGCCTCGCGGTGGCCCGCGATCCGACGACTGATGCCGAATGGGACGGTCCGTTTCGCCGACCCGAACCCTAACGTTGAAGTTTAGGGTTACCAGTGTGTCTGTTTCCTGGACTCTTCCGAACAGGACACTAAGTCGACAAGTGGCGCACGTTCAACGAACACGCCGAACCTCCCGTTTTTCTTTTCACCCTATGTGATCAGCCGTAGCGCTGCCCAACCAGGGTGCTGGCCTGCGCGTATGTGCGTCAACTCCCTGATGACGCAGGGGCGGTGGGAACGCTGACGTCGAAGTGCCGTGCCCCGGGAGCTACTTTCAGGAGAGCGGTGAGCGTTCTGGCCTTCGCCCGGCCCTTCTCGGCACTACCCCACGCGACGGTCCGGTTTCCGCTCAACTCCAGTGATATGGCGTCGTACGAGCGGACCTTGACGGTACGGGTGTCGCGCGCGACGGCGGCCGGAAGGGCGCCCGCGACGCGCACCGCCTCGCGCACCAGCCGACCCGTTCCGAAGCGTCGCAGGCTCGCGGACTGCGAGGTTCCGGAAGGCGACCGAGGCACCGCCAATTCCAGTTCGGGTACACCCTCGGGAGCGCGCGAAACCGTGGCAAATCGCACTCCTTTGACGTCCACTTCGACGAACTTTCCACCTTTTTTCACCATCAGAACCGGAGTGCGTTCGTTCACTTTCAACCCGATTTCGTCAGGCCAAGAACGGGTGACATCAATCGAGTCAATTCGGGACAATTTATTGCGCAGTCTTGCCTCAATCGCATCGGTGTCGATGGAAATCAACGGCGATCCGACCGGAATGTCCGCCGCCGCGAGCACCTGCTCGTCCGTCAGGACCCGCATCCCCGAAGCCGATACGCGCTCCACGCGCAGCCACCCCGAGCCGTAGAGCACCCAGACGCCGCCCACGGCGATCAGTACGACGCAGACGAGCAGCACGACGAGCGTACGAGGCCGGGGCAGCCTGCCGAGGCGGGGCGGCCGGGGCGGGCCGGACTGAGGGCGCCGGCGTTCGCCTCGCTCTGCGGTCGTCGGTCCGGCCACGCTCCCCTGCCTTCTGCCACGCGCTAACGGCGTGACGCGATCGCCTCGTACACCATCCCGACGAGCAGCTCGTCGGCGTCCCGGCGGCCGAACTCCGCGGCTGCGCGGGACATCTCGAACAGCCGGTGCGGATCCGCGAGCACGGGCAGGACATTGGCCTGGACCCACTGCGGCGACAGTTCCGCGTCATCGACGAGGAGTCCGCCGCCGGCCTTGACCACCGGCTGGGCGTTCAGCCGCTGTTCGCCGTTGCCGATCGGCAGCGGGACGTACGCGGCGGGCAGTCCGACGGCGGAGAGTTCGGCGACGGTCATCGCGCCCGCCCGGCAGAGCATCATGTCGGCGGCGGCGTACGCGAGATCCATCCGGTCCACGTACGGTACCGGGATGTACGGGGGCATCCCCGGCATCTGCTGGACCTGCGGCAGTTCGTTCTTGGGGCCGACCGCGTGCAGGACCTGGATGCCGGCCTGCTGGAGGTACGGGGCGACCTGCTGGACCACCTCGTTGAGGCGGCGGGCGCCCTGCGAGCCGCCGGAGACCAGCAGGGTCGGCAGGGCGGGGTCGAGCCCGAAGGCGGCGCGGGCCTCGGGGCGTACGGCTGCCCGGTCGAGGGTGGCGATGGAGCGGCGCAGCGGGATGCCGATGTAGCGGGCGCCGCGGAGCTTGCTGTCCGGAGTCGAGACGGCGACCTGGGCCGCGTACCGCGAACCGATCTTGTTGGCCAGGCCGGGCCGGGCGTTGGCCTCGTGGATGATGATCGGGACGCCGAGGCGCTTGGCCGCGAGGTAGCCGGGCAGGGCGACATAGCCGCCGAAGCCGACGACCGCATCCGCCTTGGTGCGCTCCAGGATCTGCTCGGCCGCCTTGATCGTGCCGCGCAGCCGCCCGGGGACGGTGATCAGCTCGGGGGTGGGCTTGCGGGGCAGCGGGACGGCGGGGATCAGCGCGAGCTCATAGCCCCGCTCGGGTACGAGCCGGGTCTCGAGTCCGCGCTCCGTGCCCAGGGCCGTGATGCCCACGGTCGGGTCCTGCCTGCGCAGGGCGTCCGCGAGGGCGAGCGCGGGCTCGATGTGGCCGGCGGTCCCTCCACCGGCGAGTACGACATGCACCGAAATTCACCGCTCTCCGGACGAACGCGCCGAGGCGCGCCGTCGCATCGTGTTCCAGCTCCGAGGTCTCCGACTGGTTCCGGAACCTCCAGCCCGCTTTCTACCAAAGCGTGGTTGTCGCATCGCAAGCGCCATCCGCGCAGCGGGATCCTCCCGCGCGAAGGCGATCAGGAGCCCGATGGCGAACATGGTCGGCAGCAAAGCGGAACCCCCATAGGAGAACAGCGGGAGCGGGACTCCGGCGATCGGCAGCAGGCCGAGCACCGCACCGATGTTGATCACGGCCTGGGCCGTGATCCAGGTGGTCACGCCACCCGCGGCGTACCTGACGAAGGGGTCCTCCGTGCGTCCGGCCACGCGGATACCCGCATAGCCTAGAGCCGCGAAGAGGGCGAGTACCGACAGCGTCCCCGCGAGACCCAGTTCCTCACCGGTGACAGCGAAGATGAAGTCGGTGTGGGCTTCGGGGAGTTGGCCCCATTTCTCCACGCTCGCACCGAGGCCGGAACCGAAAATTCCGCCGGAGGCGAGGGCGTAGATTCCGTGCACGGCCTGCCAGCAGGTGTCGTTCGGTCCGGGCTCGGTGGCGCCGATGCACTCCAGCCGCGCCATACGGTTCGGGCTCTGCCAGATCAGCATCAGGCCGATCGTCCCGGCGATGGCCAGTACGCCCGCGAAGAGCCGCGTCGGGGCTCCGGCCAGCCAGAGCAGCCCGAACAGGATCGCGGTGAGGATGATCGCCGTGCCCATGTCGCCGCCGAGCATGATCAGTCCGAGCAGCATGAAGGCCACCGGCACGAGCGGCACCAGCATGTGCTTCCACTGGGTCAGCAGCCGCTTGTCCTGTTTGCGGGCGAGCAGATCGGCGCCCCACAGCACGAGCGCGAGCTTGCCGAACTCGCTGGGCTGGAGCTGGAACGGGCCGCCGATGGAGATCCAGTTCTGGTTGCCGTTCACCGCCACCCCTATCCCCGGGATCTGCACCAGGACCATCAGGAAGACCGAGCCCAGGAGCATCGGATACGCCAGCGCGCGGTGCAGCTTGGACGGCATCCGCGAGGCGATCAGCAGCAGGACGGTGCCCAGCACGGCCGCCAGGAACTGCTTCCGGAAGAAGTACGTCCCCGGCAGCGACAGTTGCAGCGCCTTGATCTGGGAGGCCGAGTACACCATCACGATCCCGAGCACGGTGATCAGCATGCTGCTGCCGAGGATCAGGTAGTACGCGGTCAGCGGACGGTCCCAGGCACGGCGCGCACGCGTGTAGAGGCGGCGCACGGGTTTGTCACCCGGCGGGCGGGAGGCGACGGGGCGTCCGGTGGCGCGCGGGGCGGAGGGCCGGCCAGTGCGGTTACCGGCCATCGGCACCGCCCAGCGGCCCACGATGCACCGGCCACGATGGCGTCACGCGTCCCTCCCAGAGGTACCGGGGCGCCTCCCGGCGCGGCAACGGCCGAGTCAGGCGCTCGCGGCGCCGAGTTCGCGGACGGCCTCCGCGAACATGTCGCCGCGCTGGTTGTAGTTGGTGAACATGTCCATGGAGGCACAGGCGGGAGCCATGAGCACCGTGTCTCCCGGGCGGGCGAGCCGCGTCGCCTCCTGGACGGCCTCGAGCATCGCCCCAGTGTCGGTCCGGTCGAGGTCGACGACCGGCACTTCGGGCGCGTGTCGCCCCAGCGCCTGCCGGATCAGATCCCGGTCGGCACCGAACAGGACAACGCCCCGAAGTCGCTTTGCCGACTTGGCGACCAGCTCGTCGAACGTCGCACCCTTGGCGAGCCCGCCCGCGATCCACACGATCGACTCGTACGCCGCCAAAGAGGCTTCCGCGGCATGCGTGTTGGTGGCCTTGGAGTCGTCGATGTACGCGACCCCGCCGACGTCGGCGATGTGCTGGATGCGGTGCGCGTCCGGACGGAAGGCCCGCAGCCCGTCGCGTACGGCCGCGGCGGGCACCCCGTAGGCGCGCGCGAGGGCCGCCGCCGCAAGGGCGTTGGCGATGTTGTGCGGGGCGGGCGGCTGGACGTCGCCGACCTCCGCGAGCTCCTGGGCCTGCTTGTGCCGGTCCTCGACGAAGGCGCGGTCGACCAGGAGGCCCTCCACGACGCCGAGTTGGGACGGCCTGGGCGTACCCAGCGTGAAGCCGACCGCCCGGCAGCCCTCCTCGACGTCCGCCGCGCGCACCAGGTCCTCGGTGGCCTTGTCCGCGACGTTGTAAACACAGGCGACCCGATTGCCCTCGTAGATACGGCCCTTGTCGGCGGCGTACGCCTCCATGGAGCCGTGCCAGTCGAGGTGGTCGGGTGCGAGGTTGAGGACGGCGGCGGAGTGGGCGCGCAGGGAGGGCGCCCAGTGCAGCTGGTAGCTGGAGAGTTCGACGGCGAGGACGTCATACGGCTCCTCGCTCAGCACGACGTCGATGATCGGTGTGCCGATGTTGCCCACGGCGGCCGTACGCAGGCCCGCGGCGCTCAGGATCGACGCGAGCATCTGCGTGGTGGTGGTCTTGCCGTTGGTGCCCGTGACGGCGAGCCAGGCAGCCGCGTCGGGGCCACGCAGAAGCCAGGCGATCTCCACGTCGCCGACCACGTCCACGCCCGCCTTCGCGGCTGCGGCGAAGAGCGGCGAGGTGGGCTTCCAGCCGGGTGAGGTGACCACGAGGCCGGTGCCCTCGGGAAGGGTCTCGGCGTCGGCGAGACGTACCGAAATGCCTTCCCCTTCAAGGGAGTCGGCCCGCTCCCGGTGTGCCGGGGAGGAGCCCCCGTCGACGACCGTGACGGACGCGCCGAGGCCGGCCAGGGCGCGGGCGGCGCTGATGCCGCTCACGCCGAGACCGGCGACGGTGATGTTCCGGCCCTGCCAAGTGGTCACTTGTCGGCTGCCCACCCTGCGTAGAAGAGACCCAGACCCACGATCACGCACATGCCCTGGATGATCCAGAAGCGGACCACCACAAGGACTTCGGACCACCCCTTGAGTTCGAAGTGGTGCTGGAGCGGGGCCATGCGGAAGACGCGCTTCCCGGTCAGCCGGAAGGAGCCGACCTGGATGACGACCGACATGGTGATCAGGACGAAGAGACCGCCGAGCAGCGCGAGCAGCAGCTCGGTGCGGGAGCAGATGGCGAGTCCGGCGAGCGCGCCGCCGAGCGCCAGGGAGCCGGTGTCGCCCATGAAGATCTTGGCGGGCGAGGTGTTCCACCACAGGAAGCCGAAGCAGGCGCCCATCAGTGCGGAGGCGACGACCGCGAGGTCGAGCGGATCTCGTACCTCGAAGCAGGCGGCCGGGTTGGTGAGGGTCTGCGCGTTGGCGCAGGACTCCTGGAACTGCCAGACCCCGATGAAGGTGTAGGCGCCGAAGACCATCACGGAGGCGCCGGTGGCGAGGCCGTCCAGACCGTCCGTCAGGTTCACGCCGTTCGACATCGCGAGGATCATGAAGAGCGCCCAGACGACGAACAGCACCGGGCCGATGGTCCAGCCGAAGTCCTGGACGAAGGAGATCTTGGTGGAGGCCGGCGTCTGGCCCTGGGCGTCCGCGAACTGCAGCGAGAGCACCGCGAAGGTGACACCGACGATCAGCTGGCCGGTCATCTTCGCCTTGGCCCGCAGACCGAGCGACCGACGCTTGACGATCTTGATGTAGTCGTCCAGGAAGCCGACCAGGCCCATGCCCGCCATGAGACCGAGCACCAGCACTCCGGAGAGCCTCGGCGGCTCGCCGCTGATCACCTTGCTGAGGAAGTACGCCAGGATCGTGGCCAGGATGAAGGCGATACCGCCCATGGTCGGCGTACCGCGCTTGGCGTGGTGCTCGCGCGGGCCGTCGTCGCGGATGTACTGGCCGTAGCCCTTGCGGGCCAGGAGCTTGATCAGCAGCGGGGTGCCGATCAGGGTCAGGAAGAGGCCAATGGCGCCCGCGAACAGGATCTGGTTCATCATCGGGCGGAAACCTCACCCTCGGCACCGCCGTCGAGCAGCGCCAGCGCCACCCGTTCGAGCCCGACCGACCGGGACGCCTTCACGAGCACGACGTCTCCCGGGCGCAGCTCATTGCGCAACAGGTCGACAGCCGCCTGTGCGTCGGACACGTGCACCGACTCCTCACCCCACGAACCCTCGTTATATGCGCCCAGTTGAAGCCAGGACGCTTCCCTGCCCCCGACCGCGACGAGCTTGCTGACGTTGAGCCGGACGGCGAGCCGTCCGACCGCGTCGTGCTCGGCGAGCGCCTCGTCCCCGAGCTCGGCCATCTTGCCGAGCACCGCCCAGGTCCGGCCCCCCCTTGCCCGTGAGGCTCCGCCCATGGCAGCCAGCGCGCGCAGAGCCGCCCGCATGGATTCGGGGTTCGCGTTGTAGGCGTCGTTGACGACCGTCACGCCGTCCGGGCGCTCGGTGACCTCCATCCGCCAGCGGGAGAGGGAGCCCGCCTCGGAGAGCGCGACGGCGATCTCGTCTGCGGACATGCCCAGCTCATGGGCGACGGCGGCCGCGGCGAGCGCGTTCGACACGTGGTGCTCACCGTACAGGCGCATGGTCACATCGCTTGCACCGGAGGGTGTGTGAAGCCTGAACGCGGGCTGTCCGCTCTCCGTGAGCCGCACGTTCTCGGCCCGTACGTCCGCTTCGCCGGACTCTCCGAAGAGGATCACGCGTGCCTTCGTACGGGAAGCCATGGCGCGTACGAGGGGATCGTCGGCGTTGAGAATCGCGGCGCCGTCCTCCGGAAGCCCCTCCACCAATTCGCCCTTGGCCTGGGCGATCTGCTCCCGCCCGCCGAACTCGCCGATGTGGGCGGTGCCGACGTTCAGAACGAGGCCGATCTTCGGCGGGGTCAGCTCCGCGAGGTAGCGGATGTGGCCGATACCGCGGGCGCCCATCTCCAGGACGAGGAACTTCGTCTCCTCGGTGGCGCTGAGCGCGGTGAGCGGCAGCCCGATCTCGTTGTTGAGGGAGCCCGGCGTGAACACCACAGTAGGGGGCCGACGCGCAGCGTCGTCGGTTGAGGGTGGCGGTGGGAGACGGGTGGGAGCCTTGCGCTGGAGTACCTGCGCGATCAGGTCCTTGGTGCTGGTCTTGCCCGCGGAGCCGGTGAGGGCCACGAGGGTCGCACCGAGCCGCTGGACGACATGGCGGGCGAGGGCGCCGAGGGCCGCCTGGACGTCGTCCACGACGATCGCGGGCACGCCGACGGGCCGGGACGCCAGAACGGCGGCGGCGCCCTCCTCGACGACCTGTGCGGCGAAGTCGTGACCGTCCACGCGCTCGCCCACGAAGGCGACGAACAGGCTGCCTGGCTCCACCTCACGGGAGTCCCTGACGACCGGTCCGGTGATCTGGACCGACGGATCCGGTATGTCGTACGTCTGCCCGCCGACGACTGAGGCGATCTCGGCGAGAGAGAGGGCGATCACAAGTTCATCCCTGAGTCTTCTGGATAGCTTCGCGAAGCACCTGGCGGTCGTCGAAGGGACGGACCACTCCGGCGATGTCCTGGCCCTGCTCATGGCCCTTGCCCGCGACCAGCACGGTGTCGCCGGGCTCGGCCCGGGCGACGGCCGCGGCGATCGCGGCGGCCCGGTCCTCGAAGACCTGGACCTCGCCGCGCTCGTGCGCCGGCACGTCGGCGGCGCCCGCGAGCATGGTGGCGAGGATCGCGAGGGGGTCCTCGGAGCGGGGGTTGTCCGACGTCAGTACGGCGGTGTCGGCGAGGCGGGCCGCGGCGGCGCCCATCGGCATCCGCTTGGACTTGTCGCGGTCTCCGCCGCAGCCGAGCACGATGTGCAGCTTGCCCTCGGTGACCTTGCGCAGCGCACGCAGCACCGATTCCACGGCGTCCGTCTTGTGCGCGTAGTCGACGACCGCGAGGTACGGCTGACCGGCGTCCACGCGTTCCAGGCGGCCCGGCACACCCGGTACGGCCGCGATGCCGTCGGCCGCGGTCTGCGCGTTGAGGCCGGCAGCGGCCAGAGCGACGATCGCGGCGAGCGTGTTGGCGACGTTGAAGGGGCCCGCGAGCGGCGACTTGGCGCTGATCCGCTCCCCCTTGGGGCCGATCGCGACGAACGTCGAGTCCAGCGGACCGACCTCGACGTCCTCGGCGCGCCAGTCGGCGTCCGGGTGCCCCTCGGCGGAAAACGTCACCACAGGGACGGTGGCTTCTTTGACCAGCCTCCGTCCGTACTCGTCGTCAAAGTTGACTACGCCGAACCTGCTGCGTTTCGGCGTGAACAGCTGTGCCTTGGCCCGGAAGTAGTCCTCCATGTCGGAGTGGAACTCCATGTGCTCCGGGCTGAGGTTGGTGAAGACGGCGATGTCGAAGACGCAGCCGTCGACCCGGCCGAGGACCAGTGCATGGCTGGAGACCTCCATGGCGACCGCGTCCACGCCGCGCTCGCGCATCACCGCGAACAGCGCCTGGAGGTCGGTGGCCTCGGGAGTCGTACGCTCCGATTTGATGCGCTCGTCGCCGATGCGCGTCTCGACCGTGCCGATGAGGCCCACCCGTCGCCCACCACCGCCCTCAACCGACGACGCTTCGCGTCGGCCCCCCTGGTCTGTACGGACCGTCTTGAGGCCGCCCTCGATGAGGTACGCCGTCGTGGTCTTGCCCGAGGTGCCGGTGATGCCGATCTGGAGGAGGTCGCGGCCGGGGTGGCCGTAGATCGTGGCCGCCAGCTCGCCCATCCGTCCGCGCGGATCGTCGACGACGAGGACCGGAAGGCCGGTCGCGGCGGCGCGCTCGGCGCCGGTCGGGTCCGTGAGCACCGCCACCGCGCCCAGGCCGGCGGCCTGCGTCACGAAGTCGGCGCCGTGCAGCCGGGCGCCGGGCAGGGCAGCGTAGAGGTCGTCCGGGCGCACGGCCCGGGAGTCGTGGGTGATGCCCGTGACCTCGGCCGCAGCGGGGGCGGTGACACCCAGCTGATCGGCGAGGTCCGCCAGGTCTGTGGCGGAGACCTGAACCGGTCGCGGCGGCCCCGGAAATGTCACAGGGACGCCCTTCTGGGTGGTTTGGGACTGATCAGCGTGTGGCACGGCGGTGAGCGTACCGGGCGCGCCCCCGGCTGGGCGAAGCGAGGGGCGGGGCTCCGGATGTTTCTCCGGGTCGGGAGTGATCGTTGTCACGAATTGGTTCCTGCTCGGTGTTCCGGGTGACCGGACGTGTCCGGTGCTGATCAGGGTGTGAAGGTGACCGGAAGTCGGGCGGGCGCGTCCCCGGTGGGCGGCACCTGGAGGGTCTTGAGGGCGAACTCCAGGACCTCCTTGTAGACGGGCCCGCAGATCTGGCCGCCGAAATAGCTGCCCTGGGTGGCGTTCTGGATCGCGCAGTACACGGTTACGCGGGGGTTGTCGGCGGGCGCGAATCCGGCGAACGACGAGGTGTAGCCGCGGTAGCGGCCGGTGGCCGGATCCACCCGGTTGGCGGTGCCCGTCTTCCCCGCGACGCGGTAGCCGGGGATACGGGCCTTGGTGCCGGTGCCCTCCTCGTCGTCCACGACGGACTCCAGCATCTGAGCCAGCGTCTTCGCCGTCTTCTCGCTCACGACCCTTGTCTTCTGGGGCTTCGGGGCCGGTGTGAAGCGGCCGTCCGCTCCCTTGGTGCCTCGTACGAGGGTCGGCTCGACGCGTACGCCGCCGTTCGCGATCGTCGAGTAGACGGAGGCCGCCTGCATCGCGTTGATCGACACGCCCTGGCCGAAAGGAATCGTGTACTGCTGCGAGGTCGACCACTTGTCGGCCGGCGCGAGGATGCCGTTCGTCTCGCCGGGGAAGCCGAGTCCGGTCTCGCGACCGATGCCGAACTTGCGCAGATACGAGTAGAGGACCTGGTTGGCCTGCTTCTGGGTCTTGCCGAGCTGGCCGGTCGCCAGGATGGTGCCGATGTTGCTGGACTTGGCGAGGACGCCGTTGAGCGTCAGATACCAGGTCGGGTGGTCGATGTCGTCCCGGAAGAGCCGGTCGCCGCGGTGCAGCCGGTTGGGCACGACCACATGCGTCCCAGGCGTGGCGACGTTCTCCTCCAGGACGGCCGCCATCGACATGACCTTCGCGGTGGAGCCGGGTTCGTACGCGTCCTGGAGGGCCGCGTTGCCGAGCGCCGCCGAGCCGGCCTGGGAGAGGTCGTTCGGGTCGAAGCCGGGCGAGTTGGCCATCGCGAGGATCTCGCCGGTCTTGTTGTCCTGCACGATCACATAGCCGCGGTCCGCCTTGGACTCCTTCACCTGCTCCGTGATGGCGTTCTGCGCGGCCCACTGGATGTCGCGGTCGATGGTCAGCTCGACCTCGGAACCGGCCACGGCGGGCGTCTCCGTACTGCCCTCGGTCGGGATCCGGTGGCCGCCGGCCTGGGCGTAGCGGATCTCGCCGTCCTTGCCGGTCAGTTCCTTGTTCAGCTGCTGCTCGATACCGCCGCCGCCCTTGCCGTCGGCGTTGACCCAGCCCAGTATCCCGGCGCCGAGGTCGCCGTTCGGATAGACCCGCTTGCTGCTGGGCTCCTGGAAGACACCCGCCAGCACGTTCACGGCCGTCTTGTCCTTCTGGGCCTTCTCGGCGAGCGTCGTCTTCAGGTCGTTGATCTGCGTCCAGACCTGCGGGGTCTGGCGACGGGCCAACAGGACGTACTGGGTGCCCTTCGTACGGAGCTTCTCGGCGAGCTCGGCGGGTTCCCTGCCGAGGATCGGGCCGAGCAGCGCGGCGGCCTGCTCAGGAGCGTCGTCGATCTTCGTCGCCTTCCGCGTGAACATCGTGGGGTCGGCCGTGATGTCGTTCGCGTCCACGCTGGTGGCCAGCTCGACGCCGTTGCGGTCGGTGATCCCGCCGCGCTCGGCGGCCAGGGTGCGGCTGAAGTACCGGTTCTGTTCGGCCTTGGCCGAGTACACGCTCGCGTCGACCGCCTGCACCTGAAGCAGCCGCACCACGAAGGCGATCATCACCAGCGTCAGGGCGAGGCTGACCAGGCGCAGCCGGGGGCGGGGGCTGCCCAGCCGGATCATCCGCGGCCCCGGTGCCCGCCCCGCGCGGGGCGTGGCCGGGC
>NZ_BAAGPS010000013.1:21660-77398 GCF_054783935.1 Streptomyces pseudoechinosporeus | reverse complement strand
GCCCCGCGCCACCGCCGAGCGGCCTCCGCACCCGGTCCGGGCCACCCGCCGGGCCCTGATCGGCGGGGGCGCCGCGGCGGCCGTGGCCGGTGTCGCGGGCACGGCCTGGTGGCTCACCTCGCGAGACGACGGCACCACCCCAGCGGCCAAGGCCGCCCCCACACCGGCGACCACCCGGGCGCCCGACGGCGCCCCCAACCCCGTGTGGGAGCACGGCGGCAACTTCGAGAAACTCGGCAAACGCGCCGTCCTCACCGACGGCCTCCTGGTCGTCCCCGGCGACGCGGGCCGACTGCACGGTGTCGACGCCAGGCGCGGCACCCCGCTCTGGACCGCGGGCGACGAGATGGGCTCCTACCTCACGCGCTGCGCCGGGGCCGTCGTGCTCGCCACCCGGGACGACAGCAGGCGGCTGGCGGTCGTGCAGCCCTCGGACGGCCGCATCTGGCAGACCGAGCCGCTCGGTCTGAACCTCGCCCTGATCCAGCAGCCGGTGTGCGCGGCCCACGGCAGCATCGTCTACGTCGTGGGCCACGCGCCCGGCTCTACCTACAAGGACGAACTCGAGGACACCGACCGCCTCGTGGTCGCCTACGACATCGAGGCGCGGCGCGTGCTCTGGCGCAAGGAGCTCACCCGGGCCAGGGCGAAGACGGCCGCCGCGGGCGCCGCGCGCGATCTGTTCGTCCTGCTCGACAACGACGCGGTCACCGCCTACCGCGCCGCCGACGGCGAGCAGGTGTGGCGGCGGGCGCTGAGCCTGGAGGCCGTGGAGGTCCTGGACCACACCGGCGCGACCGAGCGGGCCGTGGCCGTCTCCGACGACACGGTCGTCGTCTCCGGCCGGGGCGCACTCTGCCTCGACCTGCGCACCGGCCGCACGCGCTGGAGCTTCGACCCCGAGGAGACAGGAGAGGAATTCGCCGGGCGCGTGCTGTGGGGCGAGGCCGCGATCGACGGCGCGACGCTCTATCTCACGCTGATGGGACGGGAGTTGTGGGCCGTCGAGCGCGACCGGCGAAAGCAGCGCTGGCGGTGGCAGTCCACGGTGCTCCTCGAATCACCCCCTGCGCGCCCGCCCCTGCTCGCCGGAGACCTCGTCTTCCCGACCCCGTACGAACTCGGCACGGACGCCGTCGCGATCGACCGCCGCACCCACAGAACCGCTTGGACCCTCAAGTCGGTGGAGCGCGCGAACGGTTCCCTGCAACTGCTGGCCGACGACGAGCGGTTGTACGTCCTGCGCGGGACGTCCCTCAGAGCCTTCCCGCTGAGTTGAGCGTTGTCCGGCGAGGCTGAGCTTGCGCGGCAACCTTTCGGAGCGCGGCGGTGACTAAGGGGACGTAAGTGATCGTCCCCGGAAGGACCTCCCATGCAGCACAGACGCCCCCGCCTCTCCCGCAGGGCGAAGATCGCCGCCGCTGCCGTCACCGCTCTCGCGGCCGGTGCGTCCGTCACCGTTGCGATGGCCGGTGAGGAGGCCAAGAAGTGTGCGGCCTTCGACACGATCACGATGGGCAAGTACTACGTCAACAACAACCTCTGGGGCCAGGACGACGGCACCGGCAACCAGTGCGTCTGGGACAACTCCCGTTCCGGGAACACCATTTCGTGGGGCACGGACTACAGCTGGACCAGCAAGCCCGGCAAGGAAAACGCCGTGAAGTCCTACTCCAGCACCGTGCTCGGCTGGCACTGGGGCTGGAAGGTGGACAAGGCGTCCACCGAGCTGCCCATCAGAGTCGGCGACCGCAAGCGCGTCAACACGAGCTGGGAGTTCTCGGTCAGTTCCAGTCCCGGCACCATGAACGTGGCGTACGACCTGTGGCTGCACAGCAAGAACACCGCCGACTGGCAGGACCAGCCGACCGACGAGATCATGGTGTGGCTCAACCGTCAGGGCGGCGCCGGACCGCTCGGCTCGAAGGTGGGCCGGGTCAGCCTCGGCGGCGCCATGTGGGACATCTACGAGGGCGACATCGGCTGGAAGGTGCACTCCTTCGTCCGGGTCGCCAACACGACCAAGGCCACCCTCAATCTCGACGACTTCACCCAGGCACTCGTACGGCGCAAGCTGCTGAGCAACGACAAGTACGTCTCCGGCATCGAGGCCGGTACCGAGGTCTTCCGCGGCTCGGGCCGCCTCGACACCAAGGCGTTCTCGGTGGACGTCGGCTGAAACCGGAGCTCGTACGGAGGGGCTCATCCGGTGGAACGGTGCGCGAGGACTGGTGAGGTTGCCCGGAATCGGGTACATACGATCGAGTAGCACCGGCCAGTAACCAACTGTTCCGAAGATCCCGACTCGCGGCGAGGTGAAGCCCCTCATGTCCGCACCAACCAAGAAGCCCGCCGTCACCGAGCGCGAGGCGCGCCAGGTGGCGGAGGCCGCACGTGAGCAGGACTGGCGCAAGCCCAGCTTCGCCAAGGAGCTGTTCCTCGGCCGCTTCCGGCTCGATCTGATCCATCCGCACCCCATGCCCGCCGACGAGGACGCGCAGCGCGGCGAGGAGTTCCTCGCCAAGCTGCGTGACTTCTGCGAGACGAAGATCGACGGTGCGCGGATCGAGCGCGAAGCGCAGATCCCGGACGAGACGATCAACGGGCTCAAGGAGCTCGGCGCCCTCGGCATGAAGATCGACACCAAGTACGGCGGCCTCGGCCTCACCCAGGTGTACTACAACAAGGCGCTCGCTCTGGTGGGCTCCGCGAACCCGGCGGTCGGCGCGCTGCTCTCCGCGCATCAGTCGATCGGCGTACCGCAGCCGCTGAAGCTCTTCGGTACGCAGGAGCAGAAGGACACCTTCCTGCCGCGCTGCGCCCGTACCGACATCTCGGCCTTCCTGCTGACCGAGCCGGACGTGGGCTCCGACCCGGCACGGCTCGCCACCACCGCGGTCCCGGACGGCGACTCGTACATCCTCGACGGCGTGAAGCTCTGGACGACCAACGGCGTCGTCGCGGACCTCCTCGTCGTCATGGCGCGGGTGCCGAAGTCCGAGGGCCACAAGGGCGGCATCACCGCCTTTGTCGTGGAGTCCGCCTCGGAGGGCGTCACCGTCGAGAACCGCAACGCCTTCATGGGCCTGCGCGGCCTGGAGAACGGCGTCACGCGCTTCCACCAGGTCCGCGTCCCGGCGGCCAACCGCATCGGCCCGGAGGGCGCGGGCCTCAAGATCGCGCTGACGACGCTGAACACCGGGCGGCTGTCCCTGCCCGCCATGTGCGTGGGCGCGGGCAAGTGGTGTCTGAAGATCGCCCGCGAATGGTCCGCCGCGCGTGAGCAGTGGGGCAAGCCGGTGGCCTTCCACGAGGCCGTGGGCTCGAAGATCTCCTTCATCGCGGCGACGACCTTCGCCCTGGAGGCCGTACTCGACCTGTCCTCGCAGATGGCCGACGAGGACCGCAACGACATCCGTATCGAGGCGGCTCTGGCGAAGCTGTACGGCTCCGAGATGGCCTGGCTGATGGCGGACGAGCTGGTCCAGATCCGCGGCGGACGCGGCTTCGAGACCGCCGAGTCCCTCGCGGCCCGCGGCGAACGCGCCGTCCCGGCCGAGCAGATCCTGCGCGACCTGCGCATCAACCGCATCTTCGAGGGCTCGACCGAGATCATGCACCTGCTGATCGCACGCGAGGCCGTCGACGCCCATCTGAAGGTCGCGGGCGACCTCATCGACCCGGAGAAGTCCCTCCAGGACAAGGCGAAGGCGGGCGCGAACGCCGGTGTGTTCTACGCCAAGTGGCTGCCGAAGCTGGTCGCGGGACCCGGTCAACTCCCGCGCTCGTACGCCGACTTCCACCCGGCAGGCCACCTCGACCTCTCCGGCCACCTCCGTTACGTGGAGCGGTCCGCCCGCAAGCTCGCCCGGTCCACCTTCTACGCCATGTCGCGCTGGCAGGGCCGGATGGAGACCAAGCAGAGCTTCCTCGGCCGGATCGTCGACATCGGCGCCGAACTGTTCGCGATGAGCGCGGCCTGCGTACGCGCCGAACTCCTGCGCTCCACCGGGGACCACGGCCGCGAGGCCTACCAGCTGGCCGATGCCTTCTGCCGTCAGGCCCGTATCCGTGTCGAGGAACTCTTCGACCGGCTGTGGACCAACACCGACGACCTCGACCGCAAGGTGGTCAAGGGCGTCCTCGGCGGTACGTACACCTGGCTGGAGGAGGGCGTCATCGACCCCTCCGGTGACGGCGTCTGGATCGCGGACGCGACGCCCGGGCCGGCGAAACGGGACAACGTCCACCGCCCCATTCGCTGACCTTTTCCCCAGGAATGCACTGGCGTCCCCGTGGTCATTCTGTTGCTTGCCGCGCCTAAGGCGAGCGACACAGAATCGACCTCGGGGACGTCGACGCCCCCACCGGGCCGAGGGGGAATTCCAGTGGCCACTCTCGAGCGCATCACCGGCCGGATCATGCGGGCCGGCGAGGGACGCATGCTGCGCAGGCTGCAGCGCATCGCCGAACAGGTCAATTCTCTGGAAGAGGAATTCGAGGGGATGACCGACGACGAACTACGGGATCTCACCCCGGAGTTCAAAAAACGCCTCGCCGACGGCGAAAGCCTCGACGATCTGCTGCCCGAAGCCTTCGCCGCGATGCGCGAGGCCTCCCGGCGCACACTCGGAATGCGTCATTTCGACGTACAGATCATGGGCGGCGCGGCACTCCACTTCGGCAATATCGCCGAAATGCACACCGGCGAGGGCAAGACCCTCGTCGCGACCCTGCCCGTCTATCTGAACGCCCTGACCGGCAAGGGCGTCCACCTCGTCACGGTGAACGACTACCTCGCCCAGCGCGACGCCGAGTGGATGGGCCGGGCCTACCGCTTCCTGGGCATGACCGTCGGCGTCATCAAGTCGCAGTCGACACCGGCCGAGCGGCGCGAGCAGTACGCCTGCGACATCACCTACGGCACCAACACCGAGTTCGGCTTCGACTACCTGCGCGACAACATGGCCTGGTCGCAGAACGAACTCGTGCAGCGCGGCCACCACTTCGCGATCGTCGACGAGGCCGACTCGATCCTCATCGACGAGGCCCGTACGCCGCTGATCATCTCCGGTCCGGCCGACCAGCCGACGCACTGGTACGAGGCGTTCGCCAAGATGGTCACGCGGATGAGGGGCGTCTCCATCCAGGACGAGCACTTCACCTCTCCGATGGACAAGGAACGCCTCGTGGGGCTGCGGGCCACGCACGACTACGAGTACGACCCGAAGAAGCGCACGGTGGCGATCCTGGACAGCGGGGTCGAGTACCTCCAGGACCAGCTCGGTATCGAGAGCCTCTACGAGTCCGACCACACGCCCCTCATCGGTCACCTGAACAACGCCCTCAAGGCCAAGGAGCACTTCAGGAAGGACAAGGACTACGTGGTCATCGACGGCGAGGTCCTCATCGTCGACGAGCACACCGGCCGCATCCTCGCAGGCCGTCGCTACAACGAGGGCCTGCACCAGGCGATCGAGGCCAAGGAGGGTGTGACCGTCAAGGACGAGAACCAGACCCTCGCGACGATCACCCTGCAGAACTTCTTCCGGCTGTACGACAAGCTCGCCGGGATGACCGGTACGGCGATGACCGAGGCCGCCGAGTTCCACCAGATCTACAAGCTGCACGTGGTGCCGATCCCCACGAACCGGCCGATGATCCGCGCGGACGACGCCGACCAGATCTACCGCACCGAGGGCGCGAAATTCGGGGCGATCGTCGACGACATCGCCGAGCGGCACGCGAAGGGCCAGCCGATCCTGGTGGGCACCACGTCCGTCGAGAAGTCCGAGCTGCTGTCCGCGCAGCTGAAGAGGCGGGGCATCCGGCACGAGGTGCTCAACGCCAAGAACCACCAGCGCGAGGCACAGATCGTCGCCCAGGCCGGCCGCAAGGGCGCGGTCACCGTGGCCACGAACATGGCGGGCCGCGGCACCGACATCATGCTCGGCGGCAACCCCGAGGCGATGGCGCGCGCGGAACTGGCCGGGCGGGGGCTCACTCCGGAGGACAACCCGGAGGAGTACCGCGCCGCGCTCGACCGGATGACGGCGTCCGTCGCAGCCGAGCACGACGAGGTGATCGATCTCGGCGGGCTCTACGTCCTCGGCACCGAACGCCACGAATCCCGGCGTATCGACAACCAGCTGCGTGGACGGGCCGGCCGGCAGGGCGACCCCGGCGCCTCCCGCTTCTACCTCGCCCTGGAAGACGACCTGATGCGGCTGTTCCGGGCCCAGGTCGTCGACCGCGTGATGGCCATGGCGAACGTCCCCGACGACGTCCCCATCGAGAACAAGATGGTCACGCGCGCCATCGCCTCCGCCCAGTCCCAGCTCGAGCAGCAGTACTTCGAGTCCCGCAAGGACGTCCTGAAGTTCGACGAGGTGCTCAACCGGCAGCGCACGCTGATCTACGACGAACGCCGCCGAGTCCTCGCCGGCGAGAACCTGCGCGAGCAGATCATCCACTTCATGGACGACACCATCCGCGCGTACATCACCGAGGAGACCGCCGAGGGCTTCCCCGAGGAGTGGAACCTGGAGCGGCTGTGGGGCGCCTTCAAACAGCTCTACCCGATCAAGGTCACCATCGAGGACATGGAGGACGGGGCCGGCGGGCGCGCGAACCTCACCGCCGACGACCTGATCGAGACGATCACCGAGGACATCCACGCCCGCTACGAGGAGCGCGAGGCCGAACTCGGCTCCGACGCCCTCCGCGACCTGGAACGCCTCGTCGTCCTCTCGGTCCTCGACCGCAAGTGGCGCGAGCACCTCTACGAGATGGACTACCTCCGCGACGGCATCGGCCTGCGCTGGACGCTGGGCCGCGAGCCGATCATCGAGTACGAGCGCGAAGGCTACGACATGTACGCCGCGATGACGGAGGCCATCAAGGAGGAGTCCGTCGGCTACGTCTTCAACCTCGACGCCTCGGGCAAGGCCCGCGACGGCCAGGAGACCCTGGAACCCGGCCGGCGGGACGAAGATCTCCACTTCAGCGCACCCACGCTGGACACGGCGGAAGGTGTGGTCGAGGGGGACTTCAGCCGGTCCGACGCGGCACCGGCACCTTCGAAGGCTGCTGCTTCGGCCGCGGGTTCGCCTTCGAAGGAAGCGATCACCGGTACGAAGCCTGCCCCGGCCCGGCGCCCCACCAAGAAGTCGACCAAGTCCAACAGGTCGAAGAACCGCCGCCGGCGCAAGTAACGGCTCACGCCGACGGCAGCGGCGGTCCAGCGCGGTTCAGCAGTACCGGTAGTCGCCGCTCGACCCCCATGTGCAGTCGTCGGCCTTGGCCCCGCTGGGCTTGTAGAGATAGGCGGTGTCGCCGGTGTTGTTCCAGACGTACCAGGAGCGGCCCCAGTACTTGTCGTACGCGGTGTTGGTGCCCTTGCCCGTGTGCACCTTCTTGGTCTTGCCGGGGCCGATCGTCACGTTGCCGAAGGTGTACGTGTAGCCGGTCTTGTCCTTGATCTTCCAGTTCTTCAGCGTGACCGTCGACGACGTCGAGTTCTTGATCCGCACCCACTCGGCGTTCAGGCTCGTGTTCGAGCCTCTGTCCGAGCCCGGGCTGTCGTAGTAGACCTGGTAGATGTAGACGCGTCCGGCGGCCTGCGCCGGAGTGCTGAGAAACGTGCCGGTCAGAGCCACGGCGCCGATGAGCGCGGGCAGGGCAGCGCGTATTCGCATGGAGATCCCCCCCTGGGTGTCGTCCAGTGTCAGGAGAGAAGGGATATCACGCTTTCTTCACGTGAGCTTCACAAGCGGCGATATGACTTTGTCTTGTGACACATGGAGGTAAGAGGCCCACGAAGGGGACACCCTGTCCGGTCAGTGACTCGGTGCGGCCACAATGGAGGGATGAGCGACAGTCCAGCGCCCCTCGCTGATCCGCATCTCGTCTTCGATCCCGTGGCCTCAGACGGGCCCCGGGACGTGGTGATCCTGGGAGCCACCGGGTCGATCGGTACGCAGGCCATCGACCTTGTGGAACGCAACCCCGACAGGTTTCGGGTGAGCGGGCTCTCCGCGGCGGGCGGGAGGGTGGCGCTGCTGGCGGAGCAGGCGTGGCGGCTTCGGGTGCGTACCGTCGCGGTCGCCCGGGAGGACGTCGTACCGGCGCTGAGGGAGGCCCTGCGCGAGCGGTACGGGAGCGGCGAGCCGCTGCCCGAGATCCTCGCCGGAGCGGACGCGGCCACGCAGCTCGCCGCGTCCGAGTGTCACACCGTGCTCAACGGCATCACCGGGTCGATCGGCCTCGCGCCCACCCTCGCCGCGCTCGAAGCGGGCCGCACCCTCGCGCTCGCCAACAAGGAGTCGCTCATCGTCGGCGGCCCGCTGGTCAAGGCGCTCGCCAAGCCGGGGCAGATCATCCCGGTCGACTCCGAGCACGCGGCCCTGTTCCAGGCGCTCGCCTCGGGCACCAGAGCGGATGTACGCAAGCTCGTCGTCACCGCCTCCGGAGGCCCGTTCCGAGGACGTACGGAGGAGGAACTCGCGGACGTCACCCCGGCCGACGCCCTCGCGCACCCCACCTGGGCCATGGGTCCCGTCATCACCATCAACTCCGCGACCCTCGTCAACAAGGGGCTCGAAGTCATCGAGGCGCACCTCCTCTACGACATTCCCTTCGAGCGGATTGAGGTGGTCGTGCACCCCCAGTCGTATGTCCACTCGATGGTGGAGTTCACGGACGGATCGACGATCGCCCAGGCGACGCCCCCCGATATGCGCGGGCCGATCGCCATCGGGCTCGGCTGGCCCGAGCGCGTCCCTGACGCCGCGCCCGCCTTCGACTGGTCGAAGGCGTCGAGCTGGGAGTTCTTCCCGCTCGACAACGACGCGTTTCCGTCGGTGGGCCTCGCCCGGCATGTGGGGGAACTCGCGGGCACGGCCCCGGCCGTGTTCAATGCGGCGAACGAAGAGTGCGTGGACGCGTTCCTGAACGGCGCCCTGCCCTTCAACGGGATCATGGACACCGTGACGAAGGTGGTCGGGGAGCACGGCACGCCCCGTACGGGAACCTCACTCACCGTCGCGGACGTCCTCGAAGCGGAGACCTGGGCACGCGCCCGGGCCCGCGAACTGACGAACCAGGGGGACCAGACAGTGCAGACGACGACGGCGGAGGTCCGTGCATGACGACCCTGATGACGATCCTCGGCATAGTCGTCTTCGTGATCGGCCTGCTCTTCTCGATCGCCTGGCACGAGCTGGGGCATCTCTCCACGGCCAAGCTCTTCGGCGTCCGCGTACCGCAGTACATGGTCGGTTTCGGCCCGACCATCTGGTCGCGGAAGAAGGGTGACACCGAGTACGGCGTCAAGGCGATTCCCCTCGGCGGCTATATCCGCATGATCGGCATGTTCCCGCCCGGCCCGGACGGCAGGCTCGAGGCCCGCTCCACCTCGCCGTGGCGCGGCATGATCGAGGACGCCCGCGCGCAGTCCTTCGAGGAGCTGCAGCCCGGCGACGAAAACCGCCTCTTCTACACGCGCAAGCCTTGGAAGCGCGTGATCGTGATGTTCGCCGGCCCCTTCATGAACCTGATCCTGGCCGTCGCGATCTTCCTCGGCGTGATGATGACCTTCGGCGTCCAGACCCAGACCACCACGGTCGGCAAGGTCTCCGACTGCGTCATCCAGCAGAGCGAGAACCGCACCAAGTGCGCGAAGGGCGACCAGGCCGCACCCGCCAAGGCCGCCGGCCTCGAAGCGGGCGACAAGATCATCGCGTTCAACGGCACACGCGTCGAGGACTGGTCCACCCTCCAGAACGACATCCGCGCCAACCCCGGCAAGGACGTCACGATCACCGTCGAGCGCAAGGGCGAGCGGGTCGACCTGCAGACCCACCTGATCCGCAACCAGGTCAGCAAGAGCGACGGCAGCGGCGGCTATGTCGAGGGCGAGTACGTGTACGCCGGCTTCCTCGGCTTCACCCCCGCCTCCGGCATCGTCCAGCAGTCCTTCGGCCAGTCCGTGGACCGCATGGGCGACATGATGGAGAACGGCGTCGAATCGCTGATCGCCCTCCCGTCCAAGGTCCCCGCCCTGTGGGACGCGGCGTTCGGCGACGGCCCGCGCGAGGACGACTCCCCGATGGGCGTGGTCGGCGCGGCCCGCGTAGGCGGCGAGGTCTTCACCCTCGACATCCCCCCGGAGAACCAGATCGCGATGATGCTGTTCCTCGTCGCGGGCTTCAACCTCTCCCTCTTCCTGTTCAACATGCTCCCGCTGCTGCCACTCGACGGCGGGCACATCGCCGGCGCCCTGTGGGAATCGCTGCGGCGGAATGTGGCGAAGGTGTTCAGGAGGCCCGACCCGGGGCCGTTCGATGTGGCGAAGCTGATGCCGGTGGCTTATGTGGTGGCCGGTATTTTTATCTGCTTCACCCTGCTCGTCCTGGTCGCGGACGTCGTCAACCCGGTGCGCATCAGCTGACCCAAACGGCGGCCCGCTCCCCGTCAATGTCAGTGCCCCGCCATTCACTCGATAACTCGGACGAGTGAATGGCGGGGCTTGTTCATGCGTCAAAGCCGCGATTTTCGTACGTTCCTTCTGTTCATGGGTGACCCCAGCGGTGCGCAAACACCCTGGGGTCTGGCCAGTCTCGAGAGGACTGACATGCAGCAAGGTACAGTGCCGCGCGCAGAGGACAAGGATGGGGACTCGGAGACAGTTGATGTCGCCGCCTACGTGCGGGTCTCGACCGCCGAACAGAGGCGTAGGTACGGGATTCCCGCTCAGGAGCAGGCAATCCATGCATTCGTGGAACAGCGGCCGACGTGGCGTCTTGCGGGATGTCGGCAGGACATCGGCGAATCGGGCTCGACCCACTCGCGTCCTGGATTCGATGTACTGCTCGGGGACATCACCGCAGGGCGGGTGAACCTCGTCTTGGTTCATCGCCTCGACCGTCTGGGGCGGACAGAGGCTGCCATCTGGCGTTGCATCTGGCAGGTCGAGGACGCCGGTGCCCGAGTGGAGTGCTGCACCGAACCTCTCGGTGAGCCGGGCGTCGAGCAGTGGCTCACGGTCGACCGCCTGGCGCAGGACGTGGAGGCGGACTACCGGCGTATTGTCGCCCGTACCCAGGCGGGCCGGCAGATGAAGGCGGTCGACGGGGGATGGCCGGGCGGCCCGGCCCCGTACGGCTATCGACTCAGCGGCAAGGGATCTTTCGGATCGATGCTCGAAGTGGATCCGGATGAGGCGAGTGTCGTGAGGCTCATCGCTGACCTTGTGATCGACGGGGGATACAACCTCAAGAAGCTCACGGAGGAGCTGAACGATCGAGGCATCCTCACCCGGAGCGGCAAGCGTTGGTCGCCTGCGAATCTCAGCCGCCGGTTGAAGAGCGCGACATTTCTTGAAGAGGCGGTCTTTCGTCGTCCTGATCGGCAGTGGGGCGGCCACTGCACTCGTCTCGGCGAGGACGGCCGCCCGCTGTACGGCGACAGTGTGGTGATCCTGCTGCCTCCGATCCTCACGGCTGATCGGATCAAGTCCTTCCAGGACACGTTGGCCGGGCTGAGCAGAACGCGCCAGAATCCCAACGCGGAGTACCCGCTCACCGGGCGTATCCACGGGCCATGCGGACTGCCTTACGTCGGTTTCTCCCGCGGCAAGGACGGGCTTCGTACGTACCGATGCTCGGGAATGCAGGGAGCCGTCTCCTGCGGATGTGTCTTCCTTCCGGCCGAGTTCGTGGAGGACCAAGTGGCGAGGCGGGTCAATGCTTTGCTGGCCTCGATGTCACCGAAGGACAGGCCGGCTCTGCCGGCTTCCTCTGAGGCGTCGACGATGCTGATCGGGCACATCGAACGAGTGAGGTCGCTGGACCGGCTCATGGCGCGGTGTAGAGAGGACCTCGAAGATCTGCGGAATCGAGCCACGCGAGACCATGTCGTCGCGGCTGCGGTTCGTCAACGCGACTCGGACCTGGAAGCGTTCGGCCGGATCGTGGCGCAGGCGCGGGACTGGCTGCACGAGCTTGAGGAACTTGAGAACCGGGACGCCCGGCTGCGAGCTGTCTTGGCATCCGCCACCCCGGATATCCGGGCCCTCTCTCCACGTGAACAGCGCCGTATGGTCGAGCTGACCGATGTGAGAGTCGAGATCACGGACCCTGCGTTCCGCTACCGAGAGGGGACCAGGTGCTCCACGATGCAGTGGCATCAGCGCACGGGCACTCCGGTCCCGCCAGACCCCACCGACGGTCAGTGGGAACGCATTGAGCAACTGCTCCGCTCTCGGTATTCCGGTCACCACTTTCGGTCACCTCTCGACCTGCGGACAGCCTTCACGGGAATGCTGCACCGCCTGCGCACCGGCATCCTTTGGTCGGACCTGCCGGAGAGATTCGGTGAGTGGGTGAAGGTACGTACGAGGCAGCGGGCTTGGCTTGAGAGCGGCGTGTGGGTGGACATCATGAGGTTGCTCAACGAGAAGGGGGAGGGGACGCCCGTCTTCGAGCGTGGTGCCCCACCCCTGGCGATCCGCACAGGCCTGGACGCCGAAAGGGTCTGCTGAACGCTCTGCGGTCGGCCGGGCAAGAGGAGCAACCGGAGAGCATGTCCGCCCGGATTGCGCGCTGTGCCCGGCGCCCTGCCAGTGGGTGCCCTCGGGTGGACCTCCAGGATGCCGTGTACTCCGACCCGTGTCCGTGCCGTAATCTCGAAGCCTGGAGCCGGCTGATCCGGGACCGGACCTTGATCCATAATTTGGGGTTGCACAGCAGATGACTGCGATTTCACTCGGCATGCCGGACGTTCCGACCAAGCTCGCCGAGCGCCGGAAGAGCCGGCAGATCCAGGTCGGAACCGTGGCCGTGGGCGGAGACGCACCCGTGTCGGTGCAGTCGATGACGACGACGCGTACGTCGGACATCGGCGCCACGCTCCAGCAGATCGCCGAGCTGACCGCGTCCGGCTGCCAGATCGTCCGCGTCGCCTGCCCCACGCAGGACGATGCGGACGCGCTCGCCACCATCGCCCGCAAGTCGCAGATCCCGGTCATCGCCGACATCCACTTCCAGCCGAAGTACGTGTTCGCCGCGATCAACGCCGGCTGTGCGGCGGTGCGCGTGAACCCGGGCAACATCAAGCAGTTCGACGACCAGGTCAAGGAGATCGCGCGGGCCGCCAAGGACACCGGCACGCCGATCCGGATCGGCGTCAACGCGGGCTCGCTGGACCGCAGGCTCCTCCAGAAGTACGGCAAGGCCACGCCCGAGGCGCTCGTCGAGTCGGCGCTCTGGGAGGCTTCGCTCTTCGAGGAGCACGACTTCCGGGACATCAAGATCTCGGTGAAGCACAACGACCCGGTGGTCATGGTCAACGCGTACCGCCAGCTGGCCGCCGCCTGCGACTACCCGCTGCACCTCGGAGTCACGGAGGCCGGTCCCGCCTTCCAGGGGACCATCAAGTCGGCTGTCGCCTTCGGCGCGCTGCTCTCTGAGGGCATCGGCGACACGATCCGCGTCTCGCTCTCGGCGCCGCCGGCCGAGGAGATCAAGGTCGGCATGCAGATCCTGGAGTCGCTGAACCTCAAGCAGCGGCGCTTGGAGATCGTCTCCTGCCCATCCTGCGGGCGTGCCCAAGTTGATGTGTACAAGCTGGCTGAAGAGGTCACCGCCGGTCTGGACGGCATGGAGGTCCCGCTGCGCGTCGCGGTCATGGGCTGCGTCGTGAACGGGCCGGGTGAGGCCCGCGAGGCCGACCTCGGCGTCGCCTCCGGAAACGGCAAGGGACAGATCTTCGTTAAGGGCGAGGTCATCAAGACGGTGCCCGAGTCGAAGATCGTGGAGACCCTGATCGAGGAGGCGATGAAGATCGCCGAGCAGATGGAGGCAGCTGGAATCGCCTCCGGCGAGCCTTCGGTTTCGGTGGCCGGCTGACGGGGTGAGGGCGGCTGGGCGTGGGTTTGATTCGCCCCCGCCGTCCCTACCGAGTGCCGTCTACCGGGGCTCCGTCCCAGCCCCTGAACCCAGGTGGGTCATGCCGGCCCCCCGGAGCCACGGCTGACCCCCGCGTCCCCAGCGCCGCCCGGAGGGCTCCGACATCGGGCGGCGTCGCCAATATTCGCCAGGTACAGTGCGGGGAATCAGCAGATCCCAGGGTGAGGCCCCCGCACGTGTTGACGCAGACCACCACCAGGGTCCTCGAACCGAGTGACCTGGACGCCGCGCTCGCCGTCCTCGACCGCGAGCCGGTCGTGAACGCCTTCGTGACCTCCCGGGTGCAGATCGCGGGCCTCGACCCGTGGCGGCTCGGCGGCGAGATGTGGGGCTGGTACGAGGACGGCATGCTGACGTCCCTCTGTTACGCGGGCGCCAACCTGGTCCCGATCTGTGCCACCCCTCGCGCCGTACGCGCCTTCGCGGACCGGGCCCGTCGTGCGGGCCGCCGCTGCTCCTCCATAGTCGGCCCGGCCGAGGCCACCGCCCAGCTGTGGCGGCTCCTCGAGCCGAACTGGGGCCCCGCCCGCGAGGTCCGCCCCCAACAGCCCCTGATGGTCACCAACCGGGTGCCCTCCGACATAGCCCCGGATCCGTACGTCCGCCGCATCCGCAAGGACGAGATGGAAACGATCCTGCCCGCCTGCGTGGCGATGTTCACCGAGGAGGTCGGCGTCTCGCCGCTCGCTGGTGACGGCGGGCTCCTCTACCAGGCCCGGGTCGCCGAACTCGTCGGCTCCGGGCGCTCGTTCGCCCGCCTCGGCCCGGACGGCCGGGTGATCTTCAAGGCGGAGATCGGCGCCGCGACCCCGCAGGCCTGCCAGATACAGGGCGTCTGGGTGGCCCCCGAGTACCGCGGCCAGGGCATCGCGGCCCCTGGCATGGCAGCCGTCCTGCGCTACGCCCTCGCGGACGTGGCCCCGGTCGTCAGCCTGTACGTCAACGACTTCAACACGGCGGCGCGGGCGACGTACCGCAGGGTCGGCTTCAAGGAGATCGGCGCGTTCATGAGCGTGCTGTTCTGATGGGCCGCGCCCTGTAAGGGGCGCAGCCCCTTCAGGGGCGCGGGGCTGTGACATTTGCGGCTCCGCCGCGCGGGCGCGACCAGCCACGACGAACCCGCAGTCAACAAACAACCCCAGTCCCCGGCGCAACCCAGCGGAGCGCACAGGTAGTCTCCGGGCATGCTTCGCATCCCCGGTCAGGGCCCCCGTACGCCCGACGACGTCGTCATCGGCCCGCTGGATCTGGCCGCGCGGATCGACGAGGCGCTCGCTGTGCAGGCCGTTGCCTTCGGGCTCGGCGCGGACGAGATCGCCGTACGGCGGCAGATTGTGCTGCGGCATCTCACCTACCCCGGCGCCCGCGCACTCGGCGCCACCACCCCCGGCGGCCGACTCGTCGGCTTCGTCTACGGCATGCCCAACGACCGTGCGCACTGGTGGTCCACCGTCGTCGAGCCCTATCTGCGCAGCCAGGGCCACGACGCCTGGCTCGACGACTCCTTCGTGATCACCGAGCTGCACGTCCACCCGCACTACCAGAACCGTGGCATCGGTCGCGCCCTGATCACCACCATCACGGACGCCGCCACCCAGCCCCGCTCGATCCTCTCGGCCATCGACAAGGACAGCCCGGCCCGTGGCCTCTACCACTCACTCGGCTACGAGGACCTGGCCCGCAACGTCCTGTTCCCCAGCGCCCCGAAGCCGTACGCGGTGATGGGCGCCCACCTTCCCCTCCGCCGCAGGCGGTAGGTGCCGGGGCGCCAACCGATTTCCACCGCCCGGTACCGCCCGGCTAACCTCCTAGCCATCACCCTCCCCCACTCTCGACTGCGCTCGAGCGGGGGGACCCCCATCAGCAGGAGTTAAGAATCATGGCCCAGGTCCAGCGCATGTCCCGGTTGATGGTCAAGACACTGCGCGACGACCCGGCGGACGCCGAGACGCTCAGCCACAAGCTGCTCGTCCGCGCCGGTTACGTGCGCCGCACGTCAGCCGGTATCTGGACCTGGCTGCCGCTGGGCAAGAAGGTCCTCGAGAACGTAGCGCGTGTGGTGCGCGAGGAGATGGACGCCATCGGCGGCCAGGAGGTTCTGCTGCCCGCCCTGCTGCCGCGCGAGCCCTACGACGCCTCGGGTCGCTGGGACGAGTACGGCGATCTCCTCTTCCGCGTCAAGGACCGCAAGGGCGCCGACTATCTGCTGGGCCCCACGCACGAGGAGATCTTCACCCAGATCGTCAAGGACCAGTGCTCGTCCTACAAGGATCTGCCGGTGATCCTCTACCAGATCCAGACCAAGTACCGGGACGAGGCCCGTCCCCGCTCCGGTGTGCTGCGCGGCCGAGAGTTCCAGATGAAGGACTCGTACTCCTTCGACACCACGGACGAAGGCCTGGTGGAGTCGTACGGGCTGCACCGCGAGGCGTACCAGAAGATCTTCGCGCGCCTGGGCCTGGACTACCGCATCGTCTCGGCCGTCTCCGGCGCGATGGGCGGCTCGGCCTCGGAGGAGTTCCTGGCGCCTGCCGCGGCCGGTGAGGACACCTTCGTGGACTGCCCGGCCTGCGACTACGCGGCCAACACGGAGGCGGTCACCTTCGCGCTCACGCCGGTCGAGGGCGTCGAGCACGGCCCGGTCGAGGAGCTGGACACCCCCGACACCCCGACCATCGAGACCCTCGCCGAGCACCTGGGCGTGCCGGCCTCCGCCACCCTCAAGAACCTCCTCGTCAAGGTCGACGGCGAGATCGTCGCCGTCGGCGTCCCCGGCGACCGCGAGGTCGACCTCGGCAAGCTGGGCGAGCATCTGGCCCCGGCGATGGTGGAGTTGGTGACGGCCGAGGACTTCGTGGGCCGTGAGGATCTCGTACGCGGCTACGTCGGCCCGCAGGGTCTGGACAAGGTCCGCTACATCGCCGATCCGCGGGTGGCGCCCGGTACGGCCTGGATCACGGGTGCCAACAAGCCCGACAAGCACGCACGCAACGTGGTCTGCGGCCGGGACTTCGAGGTCGACGACTACCTCGACGTGGTCGTTGTCGAGGAGGGCGACCCCTGCCCCGTCTGCGGCACCGGCCTCAAGATGGGCCGCGCCATCGAGATCGGTCACATCTTCCAGCTGGGCCGCAAGTACGCCGACACCTTCCAGCTCGATGTCCTCGGCCAGAACGGCAAGCCGGTTCGCGTGACGATGGGCTCGTACGGCATCGGTGTCTCGCGTGCGGTGGCCGCGCTGGCCGAGCAGTCGGCGGACTCGCAGGGCCTGTGCTGGCCTCGCGAGGTCGCCCCGGCCGACGTGCACGTCGTCGCCGCCGGCAAGGCCCTGCAGACCGAACTGGCCCTCGACGTCTCGGAGAAGCTGGGCGCGGCGGGCGTACGCGTCCTGGTGGACGACCGCGCCGGCGTCTCACCGGGCGTCAAGTTCACGGACTCCGAACTGATCGGCGTCCCCCAGATCCTGGTGGCCGGCCGCCGCTCGGCCGAGGGCGTCCTTGAGCTCAAGGACCGCCGCACCGGGGAACGCGAGGAGCTGACGGTGGCCGAGGCGATCGCTCGCCTGACGGCGTAACGGGGGTCAATACTCTCAGTGCGGTGATCACGCGGTGGCCGTACCCGTTCCCAGCCAGACCTGCGTTGGAGCCCGCGTCTCTTCCGGCGTGGCGGAGTACGTGCACGGGATGCGTGGCCGGCCGGGCTGCGGTCTCCCTGACCATCGCGGGTGAGATGATACGGGCAAATGCGTCATTCGACTTGTTAAGTGGGTAGTAGTGTAAATTCTCCCCGTCTGGCGGGACGGTGAATGTGATCCATATGGCCCGAAACGAACAGCTCGGTCAGGCTCCGCCGACAGCGGCGGAGGCGCCGGAAGCCGCCCGGATGCGCGTACTCAGGAATACGGGCGAGGGGCAGACCCAGGCAGAGGCGCTGCAGCTCGCGCTGCATCACGCGGTGGCTGACCTCGGTGGGTTGGGTGGCATGGTGCACCTGCGCATACCCGGTGACAGCCGGCCGTTGCACCTGGCAGCGACGGGCGGACTGCCCCGGGAATTCGCCCAGCACTGGGAGACCCTCGGCTGGCAGGACGAGACCGCACCGATCCGGGCCCTGCGGGACGGCACGCTCGTGTGGCTGCCCACGACGGACACGCAGGCCCGCGCCCTTCCTGTCGGTACCGGGATCGCGGCCGTACCGCTGCTCGCCGCGGAGGGCAGCTCGCTCGGAGTGCTCTCGGTCGTGACCGTGTCCGGGGTTCCCTCGGTCACGCAGCGGGACTTCCTCGAGGCGCTCGCACGGTGGGTGTGCGAGCGTCTGGCACATCCCGCTCCCACCACCGGCAGCCTCAACCCTGCCTGGTGGAACGCGGAACACCTGGCCGGGCCCCGGCTCCAGCAGGCACGCGAGGCGGTCCGCGTCGGTACCTGGGACCAGAACCTCCGCACCGGCGACGTGGTCTACGACGAGACAACGATGGCCATACTCGGCATCGACCCGGAGACCTTCGACGGGCGGGTCGACACCGTTGTGGGGCTCGTCCACCCGGACGACCTGCCGCGCGTCGTTGCCGCGGTGGAGCAGGCCATCCGGCAGCGCGGCGAGTACGCGGCGGAGTACCGGCTGTGCCGGCCGGACGGCAGTGTCGTCTGGATAGAGGCCCGCGCCCAGGTCGTCCTCGGAGAGGACGGCGAGCCGGCTCACTTCATGGGCACCGTGTGGGACACGACCCAGAAGCGGGCGGCGCTGGATTCGGTCGCCCATTCCCTGCTGCACATGAGCGACGGTTTCCTCACGGTGGATGCCGACTGGCGGATCGAGTTCGTCAACCTCCACGCCGAGCGCCTCCTCGGCCCCTCGCAGCAGCTGTTCGGCCGCGTCCTGTGGGACGTTCCCGGTATCGAAGTCCCCGGTCTGGAGGACCGCTGCCGACAGGCCGCCGCCGCGGGCGCTCCGACCGGCTTCGACGTCCAGCGGCCGACGAACCGGCGTTGGTACCACCTGCGTCTGGTGCCTTCGCCGGACGGTGTGACGGTGTACCTCACCGACGTGACCGAGAAGCGGCTGGCGGACGAGCAGCGTGCGGCAGCACAGCGCGCCGCCGCCCAGCGCACCACGTACATCGGGCGCCTCAACGCGGCGCTGGCCGAGGCGGTCGCTGTGAGCGACGTCGTCGATACCGTGGCAGAGCGTGTCCTGCCCCTCGTCGGTGCCACCGGCCTGTTTGTGCAGCTCGTGGACGGCGAGAGCCTCCGGGTGGCGGGAAGCGCCGGGTACTCCCAGGAATTCCTGGACAACTTTCCCGACAGGATGAGCCTGTCCGACCACACCCCAGTCAGTGACGCCGTCCACCACGGCGCCCCGCAGTACCTCCTCTCCAGGCGGGAGTTCCGCGACCGCTACCCGGAGGTCGCCGACCTCGCGTTCTCGGGAGGGAAGAATGCCTGGGCGTTCCTGCCTCTGATCGTCTCCGGCCGTCCCGTCGGTTGCCTGGTCATCTCCTTCTCACGACCGCGCCGGTTCAGCGAGGAGGACCGGGCCCTGCTGACCGCGCTCGGCGGGCTGGTCGCCCAAGCCCTGGAACGGGCCCGCCTGTACGACGCAGAGCACACCCGCTCCCAGGAGTTGCAGCGCGGCCTGCTCCCGCTGGTCCTGCCCTCCCTCCCCGCCGTCACCGCCGCGGCCCACTACGTGCCGGCCACCGAGGGTCTGGAGGTCGGCGGCGACTGGTACGACGTCATCCCACTGTCTGCCGAGCGAGTCGCGCTCGTCATCGGAGACGTCATGGGCCACGGACTGTCCGAAGCCGCCACCATGGGGCGCCTGCGCACCGCAGTACACACACTGGTGGGACTGGAACTACCCCCCGACGAGCTGTTCTCCCACCTGAATGACCTGGTCAGCGACCTTGGCGATGACTTCTACGCCACCTGCCTGTACGCGGTCTACGACCCCGCCAACCAGGTTTGTACCATCGTCCGCGCCGGGCACCCTCCACCTGCCCTCCTCGAGCGCGACGGCACCGTCCACTTCCCGCAGCTGCCTCAAAACCCGCCGCTCGGCGCGGCCACGCCACCCTTCGAGACTGTGGAGCTGACGGTGCCCGAAGGAAGCCTGATCGTGCTCTACACCGACGGCCTGGTCGAGTCCGCGTCCCGCGACATCGACAGCGGCATGGCCCACTTGGCCAAGGCGCTCACCAACGCCCAGATGCCCAATGAGCGCGATCTCGGCGCCACGACAGCCGACCGGGATGCCGACGCCCGGCGCCTCGACCAGCTGTGCACCGCGCTCATTTCTGCTCTCGTCCCTGCCAAGGAGCAGACCAGCGACGATACTGCGGTGCTCGTGGCCCGCACCCACGCTCTCGCCGCTGGGAACGTGGCGTTCTGGGAGCTTCCCGAGGATCCGATCGCCGCAGGCCAAGCCCGCGACCACGTACGACATCAGCTCACCGAGTGGCATCTGGACGACCTCGTCTGGACCACAGAGCTGATAGCCAGCGAGCTCGTCGGCAATGTCATCCGTCATGCGAGAGGCCCCGTCCAACTGCGCCTCATCCGCAGCCGCTCGCTCATCTGCGAGGTTACCGACGGCAGCCTGACCACCCCTCACATTCGCCGCGCACTTGAGACCGACGAAGGCAACCGCGGCCTGCAGTTGATTGCCGCACTCTCACAACGCTGGGGAACCCGCCACCTCTCCAACGGCAAATGCATCTGGACCGAGCAGCTCCTGCCCTAGCGCTAAGTGCGGGGGGCGAAAACACCCCACGGCCATCCACCACCCTCTACAACCACCCCGCGAACTCGAGCAACAGCTCCGCGTCCTGGCCCCGCCCCACCCGCCGAGCCCGCACCCCCGACTCGACCGCCCGGAACAGCGTCCACCCCCGCAACCGCTCCTGGTCCACGTCCAAAGACTCGGCCAGGCGCTTGACCCGGCGGCGGGTCGTCGCCGGGCCGGACGGCGAGGCGATCAGGTCCTCGACGCGATCGCGGACCAGGCGGGCCAGGTCGAAGGCGCACTCGCCGACGACGGGATCGGGCCCCACGGCCAGCCAGGGACTGCGTTCGCCGGCGAGCACCTTGCTCTGGCGGAACGTGCCGTGCAGCAGCCGCGCCTCCGGCGGAGCCGCGAGCAGCTCGTCGCGGGCCCCCAGCGCCGCGTCGACCAGCGGCAGCGCCTCCGCGTCGGCGTCGGCCCGCATCGCCTCCGCCTGCCGCCCCGTCCGCTCGGCCACGGTCTCGAAGCCGTGCCCGGCAGGCGGCTCGACCCACAGCCGCCGCAACGTCCCGGCCGCCTCCAGCATCGACTTCGCCTCGGGCAACGACCGCACGGACACATCGGGATGCAACCGCTCCAGAAGCAGCACACCCCCGGTCCCAGAGGGACTGGAGGGGCCGGGCGACTCAAGGAGCCGTACCGCGCCCCGCCCGTCCCAGTGCGCCAGCGCGGCCCGCTCGCTCTCCGGCCGCGCTCGCGGCGGCGCGAGCTTGAGGACGGCGGGGGTCCCGTCCGGCAGCCGCACCAGCACCACAAGACTGCTGCGCCCGCCGGGCACCTGCACCCGCTCCACGGTCAACTCGCGTACTGCGACGGCCTGTTGAGCCGCCTCGGGCAGCTTCTCCAGCCAGTCGTCACCGGCCGGTGCCGTCTCGCCGAGCGCCCTGACGAGCCGCTGCGGCGGTTCGAAAGCCATACGCGAGTGTTCCCTTCCGACGTGCTCGACGTGAACGACTGTTACGTGCGGGGTGTCGTCGGCGCCGCGGCCGGGGCGGCTCGCTCGGCGAGACCAGGGAAGGCTACGCTCCCGCCACGCCAGCGCGCCGCCCGCACTGCCGCCTCCCGCAAGGCCTGAGCGGCATCGCGCCGCCGCGCACCCCCGGCGGCCCGTACGACATCCGAGTACACACCGGCCACCCGCTCCTCCAACTCGACGGCGAGCCGCACAGCCGCGTCCGCGTCGGTCACCGGGAACGGCAGCGCGTACGCGGCAGCCGCCGGCTCGGGCTTCCCGTCCAGGTCCCGCACAGCCCGCGCGAGCGCGTCGCGCCGGGCCCGATGCGCGTCGTACGCCGCCTGCGCCTCAGCCCGCCGCTCCTCGCCCGCCTTTCCGCCCACGACCCCGTACCCGTACACCGCGGCATGCTCGGCACGCAGCGCGGCCTGCACGGCCTTCAACTCGGCCGAAGCCTCCGCATCCCCGGAACTCTGGGCCCCACTCACTTCCTGCCCTCCGTCAACAAGTACACGTGCACCGCACCGGCCGCCGCCACCGAGGCCAGCAGCCGCGCCGGCTCTCCCGGCAGCTCCTCGAGCGCCTTCGTACGCCGGTCCGCCAACGCCCGCTCGGCCGAGGCCAGTTCGGCGAGGGCGTCCTCCTCGCGGACCGGAACACTGGAGGCCGCAGCACTCTCGGAAGCAGTCGGAGACGAAGGAGCCGAGGCACTGGGGGTGGCAGACGCCCGCCTCCCGCCCCCGAACGCCTCCGCATGCCGTACGACCTCCGCCCTCAGCGGCGACAACCGCGCCGCCAGCGCCGGATGTGCGGCGAGCACGGCCTCGTACCGCGCCGCGAGCCCCTCGCTGTCGCGTGCCGCACGCGCGCGTGCCCGATCGGCGGCGGAAGAGCTCTCCTGGGTGGTCTCGGAGGAGGAGTCGGAGGCGGAGCAGCCCGTGAGCAGCGCGGCGCCCGCACCGGCGGCTGAGGCGAGCAGGCTCCTTCGGCGCGGCCCCGAGGGCGAGCGCGACGGCAGGGTGAACGACAAGGCAGACGTCCTCGGCAGGCTCGTACGAAAGGAAGGGCGGCGACCGGAGCTCCGGGTGCGCCTGCCCCGGATCAAGGTAACCCGCGGTGATGCCGGTGGAACGCAACACCCTCCTGGACCCGATACCCTTTGACCTGACACGCGACCTACCCACAACAGCACACGCGGCCGAGGAGTCACCCGGATGAGCACCACCCAGAGCGAGAGGCTGCGAGGACTGCTGGAACCGCTCGTCAGCTCTCAGGGACTCGATCTCGAGGAGATCGAAGTGGACTCGGTCGGACGTAAGCGTGTGCTGCGCGTCGTCGTCGATTCCGACGAAGGTGCCGACCTCGACCAGATCGCCGATGTGAGCCGCGTGCTCTCGGCGAAGCTCGATGAGACGGACGCGATGGGCAAGGGCGAGTACACCCTCGAAGTGGGAACCCCCGGTGCGGAGCGCGAGCTCAGGGAACACCGTCACTACGTACGCGCCACCAGCCGGCTGGTGAAGTTCCAGCTGACCGAGGGTGGCGAGCTTCTCGCCCGGATCCTCGAGGTGGACGACGAGGGCGTGGACCTCGAAGTGCCCGGTGTGAAGGGGCGCAAGGCCACTGCCAGAAGGCTCGCCTTCGAGGACATCGCCAAGGCGCGCGTCCAGGTCGAGTTCAGCCGCAAGGACAAGAAGGAAGAGGAGGCGTAGCCGTGGACATCGACATGAGTGCCCTGCGGGGCTTGGTACGGGAGAAGGAGATCTCCTTCGACCTGCTGGTCGAAGCGATCGAATCGGCCCTCCTCATCGCGTATCACCGCACCGAGGGAAGCCGTCGCCACGCGCGCGTGGAGCTCAACCGCGAGACCGGCCATGTGACCGTGTGGGCGAAGGAGGACCCCGAGGACCTCGAAGAGGGCCAGGAGCCCCGCGAGTTCGACGACACCCCGACCGGTTTCGGCCGCATCGCCGCCACCACCGCCAAGCAGGTCATCCTGCAGCGCCTGCGCGATGCCGAGGACGACGCGACGCTCGGCGAGTACGTGGGCCGCGAGGGCGACATCGTCACCGGCGTCGTCCAGCAGGGCCGCGACCCGAAGAACGTACTCGTGGACATCGGCAAGCTGGAGGCCATCCTGCCGGTGCAGGAGCAGGTTCCCGGCGAGACGTACCAGCACGGGATGCGGCTGAGGTCGTACGTCGTCCGGGTGGCGAAGGGTGTCCGTGGGCTCTCCGTGACGCTTTCCCGGACGCACCCCAATCTGGTGAAGAAGCTCTTCGCCCTCGAAGTGCCGGAGATCGCCGACGGGTCCGTCGAGATCGCCGCCATCGCCCGGGAGGCGGGACACCGTACGAAGATCGCTGTCCGGTCCACCCGTTCGGGCCTGAACGCCAAGGGTGCCTGCATCGGGCCCATGGGCGGTCGTGTGCGAAATGTCATGGCCGAACTGAACGGTGAGAAGATCGACATCGTCGACTGGTCCGACGACCCGGCCGACATGGTCGCCAACGCGCTCTCCCCGGCACGGGTCTCCAAGGTCGAGGTCGTCGACCTCGCCGCCCGCTCCGCGCGCGTGACGGTGCCCGACTACCAACTGTCCCTGGCCATCGGCAAGGAGGGGCAGAACGCCCGGCTCGCCGCCCGGCTGACCGGCTGGCGGATCGACATCCGTCCGGACACGGAACAGACCGGTGAGCAGGCCGGGGACCAGCGAGGGGAATAGATCACGCCTCCCGGTCGCTGAGATCACGACAGTTTTATACGCGGCAACCGTTCGATTCTTGCCCCAAAGGGGTGAGGTCGGTGCGGGGAGGTAGACTTGATTGTGTCTGGCCGGACGCCCGCCCGAGCATGCCCTGAGCGCACGTGTGTGGGGTGCCGGGAGCGAGCGGCCAAGGACGATCTGCTGCGCATCGTGGCGATCGAGGGCGAGTGTGTCCCCGATCATCGCGGTACGCTGCCCGGCCGGGGTGCCTATGTACACCCCGCCCTGGTCTGTCTCGATCTGGCGGTCCGCCGCCGGGCGTTCCCCCGGGCGCTGCGTGCCCAGGGACCGCTCGACACGGAGGCATTGCGCCAAGCTGTCGAGAAGACCGTTGCCGAGAAGGCAACACCGTAAGACGTGTCGCACGGAACCCCGTTGCGGCCCTGGTACCTCGCGAGTCGAAAGCAGGTCGAGATTGCGATGAGCACTCGATGAGTACGCGATGAGTACGCCCATGAAGTAGCGACGGTCCGGACGCAACCCGGACCTAAAAGGAGCGAAGTGGCTAAGGTCCGGGTATACGAACTCGCCAAGGAGTTCGGGGTTGAGAGCAAGGTCGTCATGGCCAAGCTCCAAGAACTCGGTGAATTTGTCCGTTCAGCGTCCTCGACGATCGAGGCGCCCGTAGTACGCAAACTGACTGACGCCCTCCAGCAGGGCAACGGCGGCGGCAAGCCCGCCCCGCGCAAGGCCGCGCCCGCCAAGCCGGCCACCCCCTCTCCGGCGCAGGCCGCACGTCCGGCTGCCCCGCGCCCGCCGGCTCCGAAGCCGCCGGCCGCGGAGAAGCCCACGGTTCCGGCCGGCGGACCGGTCACTCCGGGTCCGCGTCCGACGCCGGGTCCCAAGCCGCCCGCGCCGAAGCCCGCTCCGGCGTCTCCGGCTCCGGCCGCGCCCGAGTTCACGGCACCTCCGTCGGCTCCCACGGCACCCGCGGCATCCTCGGGTCCCGCGGCTCCCTCGGGTCCCGCGGCTCCCTCGGGTCCGCGTCCGGGTGGCGCCCGTCCCGGTGCCCCCAAGCCGGGTGCCCGTCCGGGCGGTCCGGCCCAGGGTGGCCAGGGCCGTGGCGACCGCGGTGACCGTCAGGGCGCTCCGCGTCCGGGTGGTCAGGGCTCGCGTCCGGGCGGCCGTCCGGCCGGCCCGCGTCCGGGCAACAACCCGTTCACCTCTGGTGGCTCCACCGGTATGGCGCGCCCGCAGGCGCCCCGTCCGGGCGGTGCACCGCGTCCCGGTGGCCCTGGTGCCTCGGGCGCTCCGCGTCCCCAGGGCGCGGGCCAGGACCGTGGTCCCCGTCCGCAGGGTGGTCCCGGTGGCGCTCCGCGTCCCGGTGGCGGCCCCGGCGGCAACCGTCCGACTCCGGGCGGCATGCCTCGTCCGCAGGGTGGTCCCGGTGGCGCTCCGCGTCCCGGTGGCGGCCCCGGCGGCAACCGTCCGAACCCCGGCATGATGCCGCAGCGTCCGGCTGCCGGTAGCCCGCGTCCCGGCGGCGGTGGCCCCGGTGGCCGCGGTCCTGGTGGCGGCGGTCGTCCCGGTGGCGGTGGCGGCGGTCGTCCTGGTGGCGGCGGCGGTTTCGCCGGTCGTCCCGGTGGCGGCGGCGGTGGCGGTTTCGCCGGTCGTCCGGGTGGTCCCGGTGGCGGCGGCGGCGGTTTCGCCGGTCGTCCGGGTGGTCCCGGTGGCGGCGGTGGCCGTCCCGGCTTCGGCGGTCGTCCGGGTGGTCCCGGTGGCCGTGGTGGCACGCAGGGCGCCTTCGGTCGTCCCGGCGGTCCGGCGCGTCGTGGTCGCAAGTCGAAGCGGCAGAGGCGCCAGGAGTACGAGGCCATGCAGGCCCCGTCGGTCGGCGGCGTGATGCTGCCTCGCGGCAACGGACAGACCGTCCGCCTGTCGCGCGGTGCGTCCCTCACCGACTTCGCGGAGAAGATCAACGCCAATCCGGCGTCGCTCGTCGCCGTGATGATGAACCTCGGCGAGATGGTCACTGCCACGCAGTCCGTCTCCGACGAGACCCTCCAGCTGCTCGCCGGCGAGATGAACTACGTCGTCGAGATCGTCAGCCCGGAGGAGGAGGACCGCGAGCTGCTCGAGTCCTTCGACATCGAGTTCGGCGAGGACGAGGGCGGCGAGGAGTTCCTCGCGCCGCGTCCGCCGGTCGTGACCGTCATGGGTCACGTCGACCACGGTAAGACCCGCCTCCTTGACACCATCCGCAAGACGAACGTCGTCGCGGGCGAGGCCGGCGGTATCACGCAGCACATCGGTGCGTACCAGGTCGCCACCCAGGTCAACGAAGAAGAGCGCAGGATCACCTTCATCGACACCCCGGGTCACGAGGCGTTCACCGCCATGCGTGCCCGTGGTGCCAAGTCGACCGACATCGCGATCCTCGTGGTGGCGGCCAACGACGGTGTGATGCCCCAGACGATCGAGGCGTTGAACCACGCCAAGGCGGCCGGTGTGCCGATCGTGGTCGCGGTCAACAAGATCGACGTCGAGGGCGCCGACCCGACCAAGGTGCGCGGTCAGCTCACCGAGTTCGGTCTGGTGGCCGAGGAGTACGGCGGCGACACGATGTTCGTCGACATCTCCGCCAAGCAGGGCCTCAACATCGAGAGCCTGCTGGAGGCCGTGGTCCTCACCGCGGACGCCTCGCTCGACCTGCGGGCCAACCCGGAGCAGGACGCGCAGGGCATCGCGATCGAGTCCCACCTCGACCGTGGCCGCGGCGCCGTCGCGACCGTCCTGGTCCAGCGAGGCACCCTGCGGGTCGGCGACACCATGGTGGTCGGCGACGCGTACGGCCGTGTCCGCGCGATGCTCGACGACAAGGGCGAGAACGTGGAAGAGGCGGGTCCCTCGACCCCGGTCCTCGTCCTCGGTCTCACCAACGTCCCGGGCGCCGGCGACAACTTCCTCGTCGTCGACGAAGACCGTACGGCCCGTCAGATCGCAGAGAAGCGTGCCGCTCGTGAGCGGAACGCCAACTTCGCCCGCAGGGGTGTCCGGTTCTCCCTGGAGAACCTGGACGAGGCCCTCAAGGCCGGTCTGGTGCAGGAACTCAACCTCATCATCAAGGGCGACGCGTCCGGTTCGGTGGAGGCTCTCGAGTCCTCGCTGCTCCAGCTCGACGTCGGCGAAGAGGTCGACATCCGCATCCTGCACCGTGGTGTGGGTGCGGTCACCGAGTCGGACATCGACCTGGCGACCGGCTCCGACGCCATCGTCATCGGCTTCAACGTCCGCGCGGCCGGCCGTGCCTCGCAGATGGCGGAGCGCGAGGGCGTCGACGTCCGCTACTACTCGGTGATCTACCAGGCCATCGAGGAGATCGAGGCGGCCCTCAAGGGCATGCTCAAGCCGGAGTTCGAAGAGGTCGAGCTCGGCACGGCGGAGATCCGCGAGGTCTTCCGCTCGTCCAAGCTGGGCAACATCGCCGGTGTGCTGGTCCGCTCCGGCGAGGTCAAGCGCAACACCAAGGCGCGGTTGCTGCGCGATGGCAAGGTCATCGCGGAGAACCTCACCATCTCCGGTCTGCGTCGCTTCAAGGACGACGTCACCGAGATTCGCGAAGGGTTCGAGGGCGGTATCAACCTCGGCAACTTCAACGACATCAAGGTGGACGACGTCATCGCGACGTACGAGATGCGGGAGAAGCCCCGCGGGTAACACGGGTGCCTGAGGTTGGCCGGCGGGGTTCCGCCGGCCAACCTTCCCGTTTCCTGGGGGCTCCGCCCCCAGACCCCCGTATCGGCCTGGCGGCCTCGTCCTCAAACTCCCCCAGCTACCGCTGGGAGGTGCCCCCGGACGGGCTGAAATCAGCCCGTCCGGCGTTTGAGGACCGGGGGTCCGGGGGCTGGCCCCCGAAACGGGGTCCGGGGCGAAGCCCCGAAGGGGTTCCAGGGGCGCAGCCCCTGGTGGGGTCTGGGGCGCAGCCTCCAGCGGGGTTCCGGGGTCTGGCCCCAGGATGGGACGGGTAAGGGCGGCGGGGGCGAAAACCCCGTCGAGCCACCCCGGCCCCCCGTTGTACCGTTCTCGACGTCCCTGCCAAGAGCTTGGCGGGTCATCTACCCCGTACCGGCGGGACATCCGGATACACACATGTACGTGGGGACTCTGTCCTTCGATCTGCTCCTCGGCGACGTACGGTCGCTGAAGGAGAAGCGTTCCGTCGTCCGGCCGATCGTGGCGGAGCTCCAGCGCAAGTTCGCGGTGAGCGTGGCGGAAGTGGGCGATCAGGACCTCTACCGGCGGGCCGAGATCGGGCTGGCGGTGGTTTCGGGAGACACGGGGCATCTGACGGACGTACTGGACCGGTGCGAACGCATGGTCGCCGGCCGGCCGGAGGTGGAGCTGCTGTCCGTACGACGGCGGCTGCACGGTGACGACGACTGACCGTGCACGACGATGGACTGTGCACGCGGACACACGCGGCACGCGCGGATACGCGCAACAGGCAAGAAAGAGGGAGACGGACCAGTGGCCGACAACGCGCGGGCTAAGAGGCTGGCGGACCTCATCCGAGAGGTGGTGGCCCAGAAGCTGCAGCGCGGGATCAAGGACCCGCGGCTCGGTTCCCACGTCACCATCACGGACACCCGGGTCACCGGGGATCTGCGGGAGGCGACCGTCTTCTACACGGTGTACGGGGACGACGAGGAGAGGGCGGCGGCGGCAGCCGGCCTGGAGAGCGCCAAGGGCGTGCTCCGCTCGGCCGTCGGGGCTGCGGCGGGCGTGAAGTTCACCCCGACCCTGAGCTTCGTGGCGGACGCCCTGCCGGACACCGCCAAGACCATCGAGGACCTGCTCGACAAGGCACGGGCCTCGGACGCGAAGGTGCGCGAGGTCTCGGCCGGCGCCAGCTTCGCGGGTGACGCGGACCCGTACAAGAAGCCGGGCGAAGAGGACGAGACGGCAGAGACGGACGGCGACGCCCCGGCATGACCCAGAAGAACCGCACGCCCGACGGCCTGGTCATCGTCGACAAGCCGTCGGGCTTCACTTCGCACGACGTGGTCGCCAAGATGCGCGGGATCGCGAAGACCCGCCGCGTCGGACACGCGGGCACCCTCGACCCCATGGCGACGGGCGTCCTCGTCCTCGGCGTGGAAAAGGCGACCAAGCTCCTCGGCCATCTCGCGCTGACCGAGAAGGAGTACCTGGGCACGATCCGGCTCGGGCAGACGTCCGTCACCGATGACGCCGAAGGTGACATCACGGCCTCCGCGGACGCCTCGGGGATCACCCGGGACGCCATCGACGCCGGGATCGCCAAGCTCACCGGCGACATCATGCAGGTGCCGTCCAAGGTCAGCGCCATCAAGATCGACGGGGTGCGCTCGTACAAGCGGGCCCGCGAGGGCGAGGACTTCGAGATCCCGGCCCGGCCGGTCACGGTCTCCTCCTTCTCCGTGTACGACGTCCGGGACGCCGTCGCCGAGGACGGTACGCCCGTACTGGACCTGGTCGTCTCGGTGGTCTGCTCCTCGGGGACGTACATCCGTGCGCTGGCCCGCGACCTCGGTGCCGGCCTGGGTGTCGGCGGCCATCTGACGGCGCTGCGCCGCACCCGCGTCGGCCCCTACAAGATCGACTCCGCGCGCACGCTCGACCAGCTCCAGGAGGAGCTGACCGTGATGCCGCTGGCGGCCGCGGCCGCGGCCGCGTTCCCGCGCTGGGACGTGGACGCGAAGAGGGCGCGGCTGCTGACGAACGGGGTGCGGCTCGAGATGCCCGAGGTGTACGCGGGGGCCGGCGCCGTCGGGGTGTTCGATCCCGAGGGGCGGGTTCTCGCGCTGGTGGAGGAGCAGAAGGGCAAGGCGAAGAGCCTGGCCGTCTTCGGCTGACCGGTGCTGAATCGGCGGCGTGCGGCCCGTCACAGGGCCCATGCCGATGCGGGGCGAGGGGGTGCGGCATGGCACCCTGGGACCTGCGTATGAGAGACCTGCGTATGAGGCGATCGGTACGCAGCCAATACGGACACGGGTTCTACGAGGAGCGGTCACAGTGCAGCGCTGGCGTGGTTTGGAGGACATCCCCCAGGACTGGGGGCGCAGCGTCGTCACCATCGGCTCGTACGACGGCGTGCACCGGGGGCACCAGCTGATCATCCGGCATGCGGTGGAGCGGGCGCGTGAGCTGGGCGTTCCGTCCGTGGTCGTGACGTTCGACCCGCACCCGAGCGAGGTCGTGCGCCCCGGCAGCCACCCGCCGCTGCTCGCCCCGCACCACCGCCGCGCCGAGCTGATGGCGGACTTGGGTGTCGACGCCGTGCTCATCCTGCCCTTCACCACCGAGTTCTCGAAGCTCTCGCCCGCCGACTTCGTCGTCAAGGTCCTCGTCGACAAGCTGCACGCCAAGGCCGTCGTCGAGGGGCCGAACTTCCGCTTCGGCCACAAGGCCGCCGGGAACGTGGCGTTCCTGACCGAGCAGGGGAAGACGTACGACTTCGAGGTCGAGGTCGTCGACCTGTACGTGACCGGCGCGGCGGGCGGCGGCGAGCCCTTCTCCTCCACGCTGACCCGGCGGCTCGTCGCCGAGGGCGACGTCGAGGGCGCGCGCGAGATCCTCGGCCGCCCGCACCGCGTCGAGGGCGTCGTCGTACGCGGCGCCCAGCGCGGCCGTGAGCTGGGCTTCCCGACCGCCAACGTCGAGACACTCCCGCACACCGCGATCCCCGCCGACGGCGTCTACGCCGGCTGGCTGCACGCGCAGGGCGAGGCCATGCCCGCCGCGATCTCCGTCGGCACGAACCCGCAGTTCGAGGGCACGGAGCGGACCGTCGAGGCGTACGCCATCGATCGCGTCGGACTCGACCTGTACGGCCTGCATGTCGCGGTCGACTTCCTGGCCTTCGTCCGCGGGCAGGCCAAGTTCGACTCCATTGAGGGGCTGCTGGAGACGATGGCTCAGGACGTGAAGCGCTGCAGGGAGCTGGTGGAGGCGTACGAGGGGGAGTAGGCGGCTGTACGTGTCCGGGGGCGTCCGGTGCCGGTGAGGGCACCGGACGCCCCCGTCGACGTATCGACGCAACCGACTACTGCGGCACTTGCTCCACTGCCTCCGTCCGGACGGCCCGTGCCCAGTGGCAGGCCACCTGGGTCCGGCCGTCTCCGGCCAGTACCGGCAGGTCCTGTCCGCGGCAGGCGTCCGCGACTGAGGCGCGGTCGGCCTCGCCGCTCGCCAGGATCTGGCAGCGGGCGTGGAAGCGGCAGCCGGAGGGGATGCGGGAGGGGTCCGGGGGTTCGCCGGTGAGGACGACCGGATCGCCGGGTGCCTCCGGCAGGACGGACAACAGGGCTTGGGTGTACGGGTGTTGGGGTGCCGTCAGGACCTGCTCCACCGGTCCCGTCTCCACGATCCGGCCCAGGTACATCACCGCGACCCGGTCGGCGATGTTCCACGCGAGGCCCAGGTCGTGCGTCACCACGAGGGCGGACAGGCCGAGTTCGGTGCGCAGGCGCAGCAGGAGGGCCAGGATCTCGCCGCGTACGGAGGCGTCGAGGGAGGCCACCGGCTCGTCGGCGACGATGAGTTCGGGCTCCAGGACGAGCGCGCCCGCGATGACGACGCGCTGCCGCTGGCCGCCGGAGAGTTCGTGCGGGTAGCGGAGGAAGAAGCGCTCGGGAGGACGCAGCCCGGCCCGGGAGAGGGCCTCGGCGACCGCCGCCCGCTCGTCACCCGCGTACCCGTGGATACGCAGGCCCTCCGCCACCGCGTCGTACACCGTGTGCCGCGGATTGAGCGAGCCGCTCGGATCCTGAAGCACCAACTGGACGCGCTTGCGGTATGCCTTGAGGGTCCGTGAGGAGTACTCGAGGGGCCTGCCCGCGAACGTGACCCGGCCCGCGGTCGGCGCAACGAGCCCGAGCAGCGAGCGCGCCAGCGTCGTCTTCCCACACCCCGACTCCCCGACCAGCGCGACGATTTCACCGGGTCGGATGTCGAGATCGACCCCGTCGACAGCACGGGCCCGGGCTGCGCCGTGACGACCGGGGAAGGTGACGTGCAGGCCTTCGGCGCTGAGGAGGGGCGACGCGGAGGGCACGGAGGGTGGGGGAGTGGTGGTCTTCATGGCTTGCGGCTCCTCACTTCGCGGAGGTTTCCGGCGAGCCTTGCGTCCCCCACGTGCACGCAAGCCGCCCGCCATCCCCGCTCCGCATCCCTCAGCGGCTGGTCCTCCGTCGTGCACGCGTCCAGGGCCTCCGGGCAGCGTGGATGGAACGTGCAGCCGGAGGGCAGGGCGGCCGGATCCGGGGGGTCGCCCGGCAAGCCGCGGGGGGCGAAACGTGAGGCGGGGTCGCCGATGCGGGGGAACGCTGCCGACAGAGCCCGGGCGTACGGGTGGTGGGCGTTCTCGTAGACCGACTGCGCCGGGCCCTCCTCGACCACCCGGCCCGCGTACATCACCGCGAGCCGGTCGCAGGTGTCGGACAGGACCGCGAGGTCATGGCTGATCATGATGAGGCCCAGGTCCTGTTCGGCGACGAGCTGTTCGATGAGGCGGAGGATCTGCGCCTGGATCATCACGTCGAGGGCAGTGGTCGGCTCGTCGGCGATGATCAGGCGGGGGTCGCAGGCCAGGGCCATGGCGATCATGACGCGTTGGCGCTGGCCCCCCGACAGCTCGTGCGGGTACGCGGACGCGCGTGCCGCCGGAAGGCCCACATGCTCCAGGAGTTCGCCGGCCTTCTTGCGGGCCCCCGCGGGCGTCGCCTTCCTGTGCAGCAGGATGGGCTCGGCGATCTGGTCGCCGACGCGGTGCACGGCGTTGAGCGAGTGCATCGCGCCCTGGAACACGATCGAGGCACCGGCCCACCGGACCGCCCGTACCCGCCCCCACTTCATGCCCAGCACGTCCTCGCCGTCCAGGAGAATCTCCCCGGACACCCGCGTCCCGGACGGCAGCAGCCGCAGCAGCGCGAGCGCCAGCGTCGACTTGCCGCAGCCCGACTCACCCGCGAGGCCGAGCTTCTGGCCCGCGTCCACGGTGAGGTTCACCCCGCGCACGGCGGCGGCCCCACCCGCGTACGTCACTTCGAGGTCGCGTACCTCCAGCAGCCTCAACGGGCCACCCCCAGCCTGGGGTTGAGAACGGACTCGACCGCGCGCCCACACAGCGTGAACGCGAGGGCGACGACGGCGATCGCGATACCCGGCGGGACGAGGTACCACCACTTCCCGGAACTGACCGCGCCCGCCTCCCGCGCGTCCTGGAGCAGCCCGCCCCAGGAGACCACCGTCGGATCGCCGAGCCCGAGGAACGCCAGCGTCGCCTCGGCGAGGATCGCGGAGGAGATGATCAGCGTGGTCTGGGCCAGCACCAGCGGCATGACGTTCGGCAGGACGTGGCGGGACATGATGTGCCAGTGGCCGCCGCCGAGCGCCTTGGCCCGTTCGATGTACGGCCGCGACTCCACGGCCAGGGTCTGGGCGCGCACCAGCCGGGCCGTGGTCGGCCAGGTCGTGACGCCGATCGCCAGGATGATCGTGCTGAGCGAGCGGGACATCACAGTGGCGAGGGCGATCGCGAGCACCAGCGTCGGCATGACCAGGAACCAGTCCGTGATCCGCATCAACACGGTCGCGTACCAGCCCCGGAAGTGCCCGGCGGTGATCCCGATCAGCGCCCCGATCGCCACCGAAAGCACCGCCGCGAGCAGCCCCACGAGCAGCGAGACCCGCGAGCCCCAGACCACCAGACCGAGCAGACTGCGCCCGAACTGGTCCGTGCCCAGCGGGAATTCGGTGCTCGGGCTCTCCAGCGGCCCGCCGGGCGCATCCGTCACGCTCTGCACATCGGAGCCGATGGTCAGCGGCGCGGTCAGTGCGATCAGCGCGAAGAGCACCAGGGCGGCCAGCCCGAAGAGGCCGGCACGGTGCGTGCGGTACTGCTTCCAGAAGCGGGCCGCCGAGTGACGGCGGCGCTGCCGGGCGAGGGCGCGCGGACTCTTGGTGGCAGGGGTAGTTGCTTCGGTCGTCATCGGCCCACCCGGGGGTCGAGCAGCGGATAGATCAGATCGGCCAGCGTGTTCATCACGATCACCGCCGCCGCGAAGATGAAGAACAGCCCCTGCACCAGCGGAAGATCGGGCACGCTCAGCGCCTGGTAGAAGAGCCCGCCGAGGCCCGGCCAGGAGAAGACGGTCTCGACGAGGATCACACCCGCTACGGTCCGCCCGAGATTGACGAAGATCAGCGTCACGGTCGGCAGCATCGCGTTCGGCACGGCATGGCGACGGCGTACGAGATCGTCCCGAAGTCCCTTGGCCCGCGCGGTCGTCAGATAGTCGCTGCCCATCTCGTCCAGCAGCGCGGACCGCGTGACGAGCAGGGTCTGCCCGTACTCCACCGCGACCAGCGTGATCACCGGCAGGATCAGGTGATGGGCGACGTCGAGGACGTACGCGAAACCCTCCTCGCCGCCCGACTCCATACCGCCGGTCGGGAAGAGACCCGGAATCGGGCCCATGCCCACCGAGAAGACGATGATGAGCAGCAGCCCCAGCCAGAACGACGGAATCGAGTAAAGGGTCAGCGCCAGACCGGTGTTGAGCCGGTCGCCGAGCCCGCCGTGGCGCCAGGCGGCCCGTGTGCCGAGGAAGACGCCGAGCGCCGTGTAGAGGACGAACGCCGTGCCCGTGAGCAGCAGGGTGTTCGGCAGCGCCTCGGTGATCTTGTCGATGACGGGTGCGTTGAACTGGTACGAGGTGCCGAGATCGCCGGTGAGCGCCTTGCCGCAGTACTCCGTGAACTGCTGCCACAGCGGCAGATCAAGGCCGAACTCCCGCCGGTAGGTGTCCAGTTGCTCGGCCGACACCTGGCGCCCGCCCGTCATGTACTTCACCGGGTCGCCGGGGATCAGCCGGAAGAGGAAGAAACTGGTGACGAGTACGGCGAGCAGCGAGACGGCCGCGCCGCCCACCTTGCCCGCCACATACCGCAGATACGCGGCGGTCGTGCGCGCCCGTGGTCCGCGGACCGACGGCCCGGCCTCGGCGGGGCCGTCGGTCTTCTCGACCAGCGAGGGTGTCGCTTCGGCGGTCATACGGTCATGGACTCTCACTCGGCTCACTGGGTGGGGGCTATTCGCGGTCTTCGGCAGTGGCACGACGGCGCATCGCGAAGAACGCCCCGACGCCCGCCAGGACCACGGCACCCGCGACGATGCCGATGATGACGCCCGCGGAGCTCGACTCCTCGGAGGCAGCCTCGCCGTCGGCGGCCGGAGTCGCCGACCACCAGCTCCAGTAGCCGTCCTGGCCGTAGATGTTCCCCGCGTCCTGAGGCATCGTCATGATCGACTCGATCTGGTCGGTGCGATAGGCCTCGACCGCGTTCGGGTACGCCATGACGTTCATGTACCCGGTGTCGTACAGCCGCGACTCCATCTGCTTGACGAGGTCCGCCCGTTTGGCGGGGTTGTACTCGGCGAGCTGCTTCTCGTACAGCTCGTCGTACTGCTTGTCACAGATGAAGTTGTCCGTCGCACCGGTGTCCTTGGGGGTCGCCGGGAGCGCGGCGCAGGTGTGGATGGACAGGACGAAGTCCGGGTCGGGGTTGACGGACCAGCCGTCGAAGGCGAGGTCGTACTCGCCGGCGAGCCATGGATCGGTCACGTTGTCCAGGCAGTCGAGGGTGACGCCGATGCCGAGCTCGCCCCACCACTCCTGGAGGTACTTGCCGACGGCCTTGTCCTGGGGGTCCGTCGCGTGACACAGGATGCGGTAGTTGATCGGCTTGCCGTCCTTGCCCACGCGCTTGCCGTCGCCGTTCTTCTTGTAGCCCGCCTGGTCGAGGAGCTGGTTCGCCTTGTCCGGGGCGTACGACAGCTTCTGACTGGCCGTCGGCTTCCAGCGGTACGTCGAGAAGCGCGGCGGGATATAGCCCTCGCCCTCGACCGCGTGCCCCTGGAAGACCTTGTCGATGATGGTCTTGCGGTCCACGGCCATGAACAGCGCCTGACGGACCTGTTGATCGAGCAGCGACTCATGGCCGTCGCCGAACTTCTCGCCGTTCTTGGCCCGCGCGCCCGGGTTGGTCGCGAGCGCGTAGAAACGGCGGCCGGGCGCATCGTTGACCTTGATGTTCTCCTCGCCCTTGAGGGACGCGGCCTGCGCCGGTGTCAGGGCAGGGGCACCCGCGACGAAGGAGACCTCGCCCTTGCGCAGGGCGGCGACAGCGGCGTCCTGGTCCTTGTAGTAACGGAAGACCAGCTCGTCGAACTTCGGAGCCCCACGCCAGAAGGACGTGTTGGCCTTCAGCCGTACGAAGCTGTCGGCGGCGTAGTCGGTGACGACGAACGGCCCGTTGCCGACGATGGGGTACGTCTTGTCGTTGTTGAACTTCGAGAAGTCGCCGACGTTCTCCCACACATGCTTCGGCACGATCGGCACGTCCAGCGCGGCCATCGTGGCCTGCGGCTTCTTCAGTTCGATGACGAGCTTGGTGGGACTCGGGGCGGTGACCTTGCGGAAGTTCGCGACGAAGCTGCCGTTCGCGGTGGCCGCGCCCTCGTCGGTCATCATCTTGTTGAACGTCCACGCCGCGTCCTCGGCCGTGGCCTGCTTGCCGTCCGACCACTTGGAGTTGTCCCGGATCGTGTACGTCCAGGTGAGCTTGTCGGCGGACGGCTCCCACTTGGTGGCCAGGCCCGGGATCGCGCGGTTGTCCTTCGGGTCGTAGTTGGTCAGGTACTCGTACATGAGCCGGAACATGCTCGTACTGACCAGCCGCGTCGCCAGGAACGGGCTCAGCGAGTCGACGCTCTGCGCCACGGCGACGGTGAGGACGTCCTTGCCGTCCTCCGCTGCACGGGCCTGGTGGGGTGCCGGGTTGAGGGGAGTGGTGAGGGCGGCTGTGAGGGTGAGGGCGGCGGTGGCTGCGGCCAGGAGGAGGCGGAGGGGGCGGAGAGGGGTGCGCTTGGTTCTGTCGTACTGGCCGTACTGGTCGTATGCGTCCATGGCTGCTGACCTCGCGTCATCACCGGGAGTTTGGTGTGCGTGTCTATCAGTGGCGATCGGTGTGCGTCAACGGCTGATACACCCCATGTGGCCTGCGGAAATAACGAGTTGACGCGGATTTGATGACCATTGGTTCAGACCGGTGAAGGGGGCCTGGTAGCGGCCTGGCGGTGGAGGATGGGGTGGGGATCGGGGCTGGTGTGAGGGTGTTTCGGGGGTCGTGCGTGGGGGCGGTGTCCGGACGTACGCGGGCGGATACGGGCGTACGCGAAGAGCCCGCGCCGTTGGGGAACGGGGCGGGCTCTTCGGGTGGAACCGGGGGGTGGGATTCGGCCGGTTGGGTTACTGCGGGGGTGGGGGTGGTGGGGTTTGGCCCTGGCCTTGGTTCTGTCCCTGGCCCTGGTGCTGGCCTTGGTCTCCCTGGGGTGGCTGGTTCGGGTGGAACGGCTGACCCGGCTGGAACTGCTGGCCCGGGGCGGGGGGCTGGAACGGGGCGCCCGGTTGGGGGTGCGCGGGATGGCCGGGCTGAGGTTGTGCGGGTGCCGGGCCGCCGGGGTGCGGCTGAGGCGGTTGTCCTGGCTGGGGCTGCGGCTGGGGTTGTGCGGCCTGGCCGGGCTGCGGGAATCCGTAACCGCCGGGCTGGGGCGGTGTCGGTCCGCCCGGGTGGGGCTGCCAACCCTGGGGTGCGCCGGGGTGGCCCGGTTGCGCGGGTGGCTGGGGGTAGCCGCCGGGCTGGGCGCCAGGCTGGGGCTGGGCGCCGGGGTGAGGGCCGGACTGGTGGCCGGGCTGGGGTTGGGCACCCGGATGGTGGCCGGGCTGGGGCTGCGCGCCGGGCTGTTGCGGGTACGGCTGGCCGCCCGGCTGACCCGGATGCTGGGGGTACGCCTGGCCCGGCTGGCCCTGCCCCGGGACCTGGCCGGGAACGGGCTGGCCCGGCAGGGGCGGCGCGGCGACCGGCGGCGGGTTGCCGTCCGACGTCCACAGGCCCTGCGACTGCTGGTGCCGCGCGATGTCCTCGGCGACCAACGCCGAGAGGTTGAAGTACGCCTCGCGCACCTTCGGCCGCATCATGTCGAGGTCGACCTCGGCACCGGCCGCCAGATGCTCGTCGAACGGCACGACGATCACGCCACGGCACCGTGTCTCGAAGTGGCTGACGATGTCGTCCACCTTGATCATCTTGCCGGTCTCACGCACTCCGGAGATGACGGTGATGGACCGCGACACCAGGTCGGCGTACCCGTGGGCGGACAGCCAGTCCAGCGTCGTACTGGCGCTGCTCGCACCGTCCACGGAGGGCGTCGAGATGATGATGAGCTGGTCGGCGAGGTCGAGTACGCCGCGCATGGCGCTGTAGAGAAGACCCGTACCGGAGTCGGTCAGGATGATCGGGTACTGCTGGCCGAGCACGTCGATCGCGCGCCGGTAGTCCTCGTCGTTGAACGTCGTGGAGACCGCCGGGTCGACGTCGTTGGCGATGATCTCGAGCCCCGAGGACGCCTGCGAGGTGAACCGGCGGATGTCCATGTACGAGTTGAGGTACGGGATCGCCTGGACGAGGTCACGGATGGTGGCCCCGGTCTCGCGGCGAACGCGGCGGCCGAGCGTACCGGCGTCCGGGTTGGCGTCGATCGCGAGGATCTTGTCCTGCCGTTCGCTGGCGAGCGTGGAGCCCAGCGCGGTGGTCGTGGTCGTCTTGCCGACGCCACCCTTGAGGCTGATGACGGCGATGCGGTAGCAGGACAGCACCGGCGTCCGGATGAGCTCGAGCTTCCGCTGCCGCTCGGCCTCCTCCTTCTTGCCCCCGAGCTTGAAGCGTGAGGACGCGGCCGCCGTGCGCCCGCTCTTCGCCTTCTGCTTCTTGTTGTTGAGCAGCCGGTCCGACGACAGCTCCACGGCCGCCGTGTACCCGAGCGGTGCCCCCGGATTCGTGGGCTGCCGCTGATCGTGTCGCACGGCCTGCGGCCAGGCGGCACCGGCGCGGGGGTCGACGGGTGGCTGCCCGCCCGGCTGACCTGGCTGGCCAGGCTGGGGCATGGGCGGCTGCTGGCCGCCCTGCGGGTGCGGTGCGCCGGGGTGGTGCTGGTCCGTGCCTGCCTGGGGGTTCGGCTGGTGCGGGACGTGCGGTTGGCCGCCCTGCGGTGGGTACGGCTGGCCGGGGTGGGGCTGAGCTTGGGGCGCCTGCGGCTGTGCGGCGGCGGGCGGTTGAGCAGCGGCCTGCCCCGGCGCCGGAGCCGGGAGCTGGCCGGCACCCTGCGCCTGGGGGAACCCGTAACCCCCCTGCTGAGCGGGCGAGTTGGGCGCAGCCGGGTTGGTGGGGGTGGGTGTGCCGGGCTGCGGGAATCCGTAACCGGCGGGCTGCCCGGGCCTGTTGGGCGCGCCCGGAGCGGTGTTCCCCGGCTGGGGGAATCCGTACCCGGCCTGCGGGCTGGACGCCTGTGGCGGCTGCGCCTGCGGTGGCGCGGCGGCGGGCGGCTGAGCTGCGGGCTGCCCCGATGCCGGAGCCGGGGGCTGACCGGCACCCTGCGCCTGCTGTCCAGGAGCGGGCGGCTGCGGGAATCCGTAACCGCCTTGCTGAGCAGGCGAGTTGGGGGCAGCGGGAGTGGCGGCAGCACCTGCGGGCGTGCCGGGCTGCGGGAACCCGCCGACGGGCTGGCCAGGCTTGTTGGGTGTCTCCGGCGCAGGGCTCCCCGGCTGGGGGAATCCATAACCGGCCTGCTGACCGGGTGCTTGGGGCGCGGCGGAGGGGGCGGCGCCTCCGGGCGTGCCGGGCTGCGGGAACCCGTAACCAGCCGCCTGCCCAGGCGTGTTGGGCGCACCCTGTGCCGGAATGTTCGGCGCCTGAGGAGCGGGGTTGTTGCCCGGCCGCGGGAACCCGTAGCCGCCCTGGGGCTGGGGCTGGGCAGGGCTGTCCTGCGGAGCCGTCGTCGTGACGCCCGACTGCGGGAATCCGTAACCACCTTGGGCGGCCGGAGGCGCGGTCGGGCTCCCGGCTTGCGGGGAGCCGGGGCTGCCCTGCGGACTCGGTGCCGTACCAGGCGGAGTACCGAACTGCGGGAAGCCCTGACCCCCCGCCTGCCCAGGAACCGAACCAGCCCCGGAACCACCAGCGGCAGGCGCCGAAGGCGCGGAGTCGGCGGCCGGAGCGGGTGCCGACGCCGCATCCGCACGCTGGCCCGGCACGGCAGGCGTACCCGGACCAGCAGGCCAAGCCGGAGGCGCAGGCTGCGGTGCCTGCGGCTGGAACGGCTGCTGCCCCTGCGGCGGCACCGACGGCTGCGCCGGACCCCCTGTCTGTCCGCCGTCGCCCTGGCTGTCGCTCTCCGCGGATGCGGGCCACTGTGCCGCCGTAGCAGGCGCGGCAGGCTGATACGCGGGCGGCAACGGCGGAAGCCCGCCCTGCGGCAACGGCGGCGGAGCCCACGCCGGAGGCGCGTCCTGCACGGCATCGCCGGCCCCCGAACCAAGCCCCGGCACTACGTCCTGAGGCTCGGCGTCCTGGGGCCCCGCATCCTGAGGTTCCGCGTCCGCAGGCTCACCCCGGCCCGGCTGAGCGTCCTCCGGCTCGGCATCGTCACCCGGCCGGGCATCCTCAGGCTCGGCGTCCTGAGGCTCCAAGTCCCCCGTAGGAACAGCGTCGTTGACCTCGTCGTCCGAGTCCTCGGCATCCTCACCGGAACCCTCGGAAACGACATCAACCCGGGGGAGACCGACAACGTCCGCGGACTCTTCCGCAACGTCGCCTTCGCCCTCCGCCTCGTCGGACCCCTCGGCCACACCCTCCGAGGACGCCCCCGCGTCGCCCCCTTCAACCTCTTCCTCTTCGTCTACGCCCTCGATGCCACCGTCATCCGACCCACTCCCGAACGACACCACCTCAGCAACATCCGAGTCGTCCACAACGTCCGAGCCGGCGCCAACGACATCCTCGACTTCATCGGAGCCATCGGAGCCGGCGGAGTCGCCCCCCTCAAGCCCAGCGCTCTCCTCAGCCGAATCGACGGAGTCACCGCCAGCCGACTCCTCGACAACCGCCGACTCCTCGACAACCCCCGAACCGTCGTCGCCGCTCTCCCCGTCCTCGGCCTCCGCAGCCCGCTCCTGAATCTCCCTCTTAAGAGCGACAGCGGAGATCCGCATCGTGGCGCCACTCTCCAGATCCCCGTTCCCCGCGTCCCCCTCCTCGTCAGGAGCATCGGCAACGGGAGCCGGAGGCACGGGCGTAACCCAAGGAGCCTGGAAACTGCCTCCTACAGGCAGGTTGGGCAGAGCGGTAGGAGTACCGGCGTCAGCGGCAGGCGTCCCGGCCGACGCATCGGACGTACGCCACCCCGGCTCGAACCCACCGTCCACAGGCAACTTGGGCACAGCACCCGGACCACCAACAGCCGACGAGGCCTCGGGAGCAGAAGACCCCTGCACAGCCGCCGAAGCGTCGGCAGCCGCCGTCCCCTCAGCCGTACCCGCCTCCTCCGCGACCGGAGAAACGGGATAAGCGGGATAAGCAGGCGAAGCGGGTGAAGAGGGGGAAACCGGAGAAGAAGATGCCTCCTCCGAACTACCCGACGCATTCTGCGTATACCAGGCAGGCGGCGCGTAATCGATGGTGAACTCGCCCGTCGTCTCGACGGCGGACTCCGCGTCGGACTGGTCATCGCCGGGTGTGGCCCAGCCCCCGCGGATCCCGTCCCGATCGCTGTTCACAATTCCTCCTGGTGTGGTCGAGCACCGTCATGCCGTACTGGGGCGACCGTTCTTGTCGTCCGAGGCCGTCTGATCCGCCCGGCTCTCCCCCTGTGACGCGGCCGACCCGCCCACGGGTTCTCCTGCCGCACCCCACCCAGCCTAATCACCACAACAACCCCCACGGCAGGCCCGCCCACCCTCGGCACCTACCCACTACGTCACACTCCGCCCCAGAAGTGACATACGCGCTCGATGAAATGGCGAACAACCGCGCAAAAGGCGAACATCGAATCAGCCGCGACCCGCGTTCAAAGCGCCCGAGTCAAGTCAAAGGCGCGCAAATCCGAACCCTCAGTCCATCCTTCGTGGCATACCCAACAATCCGGTCTCGGCGTCCGTCGGCTGTGTCATCACGTACTGCCGGTCGCGATCGCTGCACCACAGGGTGAGGCCGTCGGAGAGGCCGGGCAAGGCCTCCACCTCGGGCCGCGGCAGCGCCATCGTGCGGCCCAGCTCCGTCGCCTCGTCCGGCGAGATTCGCTGCACACCGACGAGCCGCGCCTGCCGTACGAGCCGTGGAGCCACCGGGCTGAGGTACGGCAGCAGGGTCAGCACCGACTGCCAGGGCCCGGAGACGACCCGGCCGCGCGGAGGCCGCATACCGCAGTCCCGCACCACCAGCACGGGCGTACCGGCCGAGGTGCCCTGTGGCGGCACTCGTCCGACGTCATACACGGCCAGCCCGTTCTGCCCGCCGCCCATGGCATGCACCATCTGTATCCAGGCCTGCGGACGCCCCGTCTCCACGGCCACCCGTGCTCCCGTCGCCGCCGCCCTGAGCGCGAGGACCTGCACGGTCCACAGCCCACCGATGAGGACGATGTCGTACGGAGTCGGCCGATTGAGCCCCAACACCGCGGGCCGCCCCTCCGCGTCCACGCCGATGACGACACCGTCGTCTCCGATGGGGAGGGCGAGGGCGTCCAGTTGGTCGACGGACACGGAGTGCCGAGCGTGCCGCGGACCGATCAACCCGAGGCCGCTGCGCAGCAGTTCGCGCGCCCGCTCGGGGACGGAGGGCTGTGGCTCGCCGCGACCGGTGGCCGCCTGTCCCACACGTGTGGTCATCGACGTCACCGGGCACCTCCGAGGGGCAGAGTGGCGAGCATGCCGGGGACTTGTTCCCGGTCGAGGCGGGCGAGCCCCGTGCCCGTGTGCCGGGCCGCGCCCTGCAACGCGCGCCGGGCGGCGACGAGTTCGTCGTCGCTGCGCCCGGTCACCCGCAGGTGCCCGGCCACGGAGACCTCCTGCCGCTCCCCGCGCGTGAGCGTGAGGCTGAAGGTGGTGGCGAGCGCGGGGACGGCCGTCACGAGAGCGAGGAGCTGCGGCATCGACGGCGCTCTCTCGCCGCCCAGCGTGGGCCACCGGCGGATCCAGTACGTGGTGTGTCTGCGGTTGTCGCAGCGCCAGCTCCGGCCAGACTCCTCGGTCCGCCGCTCCCGCGTCTCCGCCCGCCCGGCCTCCGCCGTCACCAGCGGGTTGGCGCAGGCCGAGGTGGCGATGGCGGAGGTCAGCTCCTCCTCGTCGAGGAGAGTCGCCCGGAACCGGGCCCCGGTCAGCCGGCTCGCGAGGTGATCGGCGGCACGCACGACGCACTTCTGCGCCCCGACGAGACCGCCCCCGCGCGCGGCCACGGCCTCCGGGCACAGCTCCGGGTCGAGCTTCAACGCGATCCACGTGATCCGCACGGCCGGCGCACCCGTCTGCTCCTGCAGGGGCGCGTAGTTGGCGACGGCCACGGACTGCTGGGGCAGATGAATCGCGGGCGCGGCCTGGGTGTGCAGCACGACCTGCGCCGACTCCAGCCGAATCCCGTCCACCTCCAGGGCGTCGTACACCAGGGAGATCGGCAGCGGCTGCCTGCTCCGCTCGGCCCGCAGCGCGGTGGCGTCGGCCTCCACCTGCAGGACCGCGGTGACGAACGTGCCGTCCCCGATGATTCCGACAGGCCGGCGGTCACGGCCGGCGTACGTGTACGTCCGCAGACTCGGGTCGCACTCCACGGCCGGCGCGAGCCCCGGCTCCGTGCCCTCCGGTATCGGCGTACTCGCGGCCCGGCGCTGCCGCGCTTTCAACGCCCGTGCCGTGGCCAGCCATTCGGGCAGGGAGCGGCCGCGCCGACGGAAAAAGGAGAGCAGCACCAGGCAGACGGCGACGACAGCCGCAGGCACCAGGGCCACTGGGTCGATCACCCATCCGACAACCAGGATGGCGGCCGCGATCTCAAACAGGACGAAGCGTTGCAACTGAGATGTCCCGACCTGCCCCGAACGCACTCTGAAGTGAAGCGCGCTCGGTGAGGCCGGCCGCTGCGCCGGTGTCTGCCGGGGCGCCGAGGAGCCCCGTGTCCGCGATCGGTCACGAGACCGGACGCGCGTTCCGGATGCCATCACTCCATCCCCCCGTTTTCCCTCACAACTCGCTGGATTTCAGCACTGCACAAGGCCCTTGAGGGCCCGAGTACCCTACCCGCTCCACAAGTCCCCGCGGATACCAGGCATAGTAGGGGGCCGCTCTGACATCGGAGGCGGGGGACCAGGTCACCCCGGCGAGCGCGGCCCATGTGAACACGGGGAGAGACAGGCACAGATGGCATCTCGGCGCGACCAGCTCAATGCCTACACCTTCGCGAAGCGCCGCATGCTCGCGGCCTTCCTGCAGCCGTCGCCCGACGGCTCGGAGGAGGGGGCGCCCCGCCCGCTGCGCGCGATCGTTCCCGGCCTCATCGTGGGCGTGATCGTCATCGCCGTCTTCGGGGCGTGGGGCATGTTCAAGCCCACCGCGCCCAAGGGCTGGAACGACCCCAACGCCAAGGTGATCGTCGCCAGCGACTCGACCACGCGCTACGTCGTCCTGAAGACCGACGGGGAGGTCCAACTGCACCCGGTCCTCAACATGGCGTCCGCCAAGCTGCTCCTCGACGAGGGCCAGGGCGATGTGGTGACCGTCGAGGAGTCCGTCCTCGACAACGGCAAGATCCCGCACGGCGTCACCATCGGCATCCCCTACGGGCCCGACCGCCTTCCCCCGGCGTCCGAGGCGGGCAGCGAGAAGCGCTGGGCGGTCTGCGAACGCCCCAGCGCGGGCGGCGAGATCCAGAAGGCGGCCCTGGTCCTCGCCTCCCGCGACATGAAGGCGACCGAGGGCAAGGGAGAGAAGCTGACGGGAGGTCAACTCCTTTACGTCACAGGCCCGGACGGCAACCGCTATGTAGTGGACGCGAGCGGACGGTCGTACCCCATCGGCAAGAGCGACGAACTGCTGCTGCGCGCCGTCGTCGGCTCCGGCCGGCAGCCGCAGAAGGTGTCCAAGGAGTGGCTGGAGACCCTGCACCGGGGCGACCGGATCTCCTTCCCCGAGATCACCGACCAGGTGGGCGCCGCGGCCGACGCCCCCGGTCAGCTGGACGAGACGACCAACAGGGTCGGCATGGTACTCAAGGCGCCCGACAACAACACGGACCAGTACTACCTGGTGCTGCCCGGCCGGGTCGCCCCCATCTCGGCCTTCGTCGCCCAGCTCCTGCTGTTCAGCGAGGACCTGGCCTCCCTCGGACAGGCCGGTCAGGCCAAGGAGATGGGCCCCGGCGCGATCGTCCCGGGCGAACCGTTCGGCACGGAGTACACCTGGCCGACCGAGGACCCCCAACCCGTCAACGAGGCCTCCGGAGCAGCCGGTAGCCGCAGCACCGTCTGTAACGTCCTGCGTGACGTGAAGGCCGGCTCGGGCGCCACGACCCTGAGCACCTGGGCGGGCACGAACTTCCCGGCCAAGCTGCCCACAGGCTCCTCCAGCGCGTACGTCACGCCTGGTTCCGGCCAGCTCTACCGCCAGTTCCAGGGCGAGGAGACCAAGGCCGGTCCCGTCTTCCTCGTCACCGACACGGGCCTGCGCTACGTCCTTCAGTCCAACGCCGACAGCGGCACGGACGACGCGGGCATCGGTACGACGGCCAAGGACCGCGAACAGGCCCAGCAGGAGGCCGAACAGGCCCAGACCCGGCTGGGCTACAAGGAGGTGGCCCCCGCGCCGATCCCCGCCGCCTGGTCGGAGTTCCTGCCCACGGGCCCACGCCTGTCGACGACGGCGGCACGCCAGCCGCAGGGGTCCTGAGGGGGCGCGGACGTGCGACACATGCCCTCCCCCCTCCGCATGACGACCGCGGTGGCCGCGGCCCTGCTCACGACCGCTCCCGTTGTCCTCGCACCCCCCGCGGCGGCGGCCGACCTCCCGTACTCGGACCAGTGCCAGTTCCCCAACGGCAAGTACCCGGGCCGTCCCTGGTCCCTGCAGCGCGTCCTCCTCGACGAGCTGTGGAGCCAGTCCAAGGGCAAGGGCGTACGGGTGGCGGTGATCGACACCGGCGTCGACATCACGAATCCCCAGCTGCGCGACGCGGTCGACGCGAAGAGCGGCCGCAACCTCCTGCCGAAGAACCTCAAGGATGACGACGGCAACGAGATCGAGCGGGGCAAGGAGAACGGCACCACGGACACCGTCGGCCACGGCACCAAGGTCGCCGGCATCATCGCGGCCCGCCCCGCCGCGGGCACCGGCTTCGTGGGCCTGGCCCCCGAGGCGAAGATCATCCCGATCCAGCAGAACGACGCGGAGGGCCACGGCACCGCCGACACCCTGACGCAGGCGATCCGCTACGCCATCCAGGCCGGGGCCGGCGTCATCAACATCTCCCAGGACACATCGAACGCGGTGAAGCCGACGTCCGACCTGGAACTGGCGATCAACGAGGCCCTGGCCCAGGACATCGTCGTCGTGGCCTCGGCGGGCAACGACGGCCTCGGCGGCAACGTCAAGGAGACGTACCCCGCGTCCTACAAGGGCGTCCTAGCGGTCGCGTCCTCGGACCGCAACAACGAGCGCGCCTCCTTCTCCCAGGCCGGCGAGTTCGTCGGCGTGGCGGCCCCCGGCGTCGACATGATCTCCACGGTCCCCGAGGGCGGCCACTGCTCCGACAACGGTACGAGCTTCTCGGCCCCGTACGTCGCCGGCGTCGCAGCCCTGATCAAGGCGAAGCACCCGACGTGGACGGCCCAGCAGATCGTCGCCCAGATCGAACAGACGGCGGAGCGCACGATCGCGGGCCACGACCGCCTGGTCGGCTGGGGAGTGGTGGACCCGGTCCGGGCCCTGACGGAGGACGACGAGCCGCTGGAGTCCCCCAACCCCCAGCAAGGCCTGGGCAATCCGGAAGCCCCTACTGCGGCCAAGTTCCAGGTCGGCGAAACCGCCGCGGAACGGAACGCTCGGCTTGCTACGTACGTGGCTGTGGGTGCGGTGGTCCTTGTCGCGGGTCTCGGCGGCACGGCGGTGGCGATCCGGGATGCGCGGCGCAGGCAGGGGCGACGACTGGAGGGGGGATCATGGACGCGCTGACCAAAATGAACGTGCTGACCCTCGTCCTGTCCGCTGTGCTGCTGGCCATGGCCTGCATCAAGGCGGACCGCATACGGGCGTGGCGCGCCGGCATCAACCCGTCGGCCGAGGAACTGCCCGACGCCTTCTTCGTCGTCGCCCGCGTCGCGCTCGTAGCCATGGCCGGCACCGGCATCTACCTGAGTGTGCAGGGCTTCGGCGTCTCCGACGACACGTCGTGGGACGACAGCGAGCTGACCAGCGCGGTGCAGGGGGCCACGAACGCCTTGGACGGCAGTTCCGGCTTCGGCGACATCTACGCCGAGGACACCGACACCAGATGGATCGACGAATACGCGACGACCATCGAAGACGAGGTCGTCGAGCACGGCGGCGGCGACGCCCCGCAGTACGACGTGTACGCGACGCCCGCCGCCTCGAACACGGCCTCCGAGGCGCGATACAGGGTCACGGCTTCCGGCGCGGGCACGGCCTTTTGCCTGGATGTCACACGTACCCGGTCGAAGGACGGGGACTATGAGCCGCCGGGTATCGCGGGAGGCCAGGGGACGGTGACCGTCCCGTCGTACGACTTCGCGGTGACGAGCCGTGAGGGGGCCTGCTGACCTCGCGGCGTGGCCGGTTGACCACATCCGGCAGAAGAGCAGCGAGATCGACGCCTGGCTGGCAACCGGCCCGCCGCCCGCACCACCGTCGCCGGTCTTCGAGGTCCTCTCAGTGAGTGCGGACCCGAGCAATCCGCTGGCCCCCGCCCCCAGGTGACTGGTCGTACCTCCGTGGTGGTCAACGGCCAAGCGACGCCGGTGACCGATGCATGCGGCGTGCAGACCCGCCTGGGATACGACGCCAGCCTGGACCCACCCTTCGCCGTGGTCACCTTCATGCCGAAGTGACGAATCCTGAAATAGGCTGAAGCCCTCCGTGAGGCCCACGACACCCACTGGGAGTGGCACGCCCGCTTCCCCGAACTCGGTCAGTTCCTCGGCGGCTGGTTCTCCCAGGACATGCCCGACGAGTTCGACGACCACGACGTGGCCGTCGACGACTACCGGGCCTCTACCGCCCCACAGCTCGTGGCCCGCCTCGTCGGCGAACTGCACGAGCTGCTCGCCCTCGAACTGGGCGAGTCCGATTACGCCCTGGCCGTCGCCGAGTTGGGCATGGAGGTCGACCCGCCGGCGCCGTACGCGCCGAGCGGCTGGCTCGCGCTCGTCGCGGATCGACTCGGCGGGCCGCGGGCGGACTACGGATCCTCAACGCATGGCGACGCGAAGTGACCTTGCTGCTGGGTGAATCCCCTTCGGGTGCGCCTGGCACGGCGCCGTCAACAGGGCGCTGGATTCAGGTCAGCTTGTCGAAGAGTCCCGTGGAGTCGACCTACGGTGCGCACCGCGTGGTAAGGGACGCAGAGGCTCGCCCCATGTGCGGGAGTAACCCAGCGAGTTGGGGACTCGGCGGGCACCGCACGGGGAGCTACGACGGGCGCGCGTTGGCATCGCAAAGGTTGCGGCGCGCCAGGCAGCCAACTCCTTGGAGGGAAAACTGTCATGGGACGTGAGAGGGCCGAGTCAGGTCGCTGTGCCCAATATTCAGGCGTTTCACGGTAGTTCAGGGCGTGGCTGATTGACGCTGTCTCGACAACTTCGTAACTGATCTAACACAAAGCTCAGTTGGGCTCGATTTACACAATGACTACAGTGGTTGTCGGGTGAGTCGATCAGGCCACGGCCTGCGCGGCGCTCGTCGGCTTACGAACGGGGAACGGGGAGGGAAGGCATGCTGCCTGCGGAGGGCCTCAAGATCGGCCTGGAAGCGCTCGGAACCTTCAAGAAGCGTGTGGATACGGTGCTTTCCACCTTCGAGGGCTCGCCTGCCAGCCCTCAGAAGATCGCGGCGCACGCTCTCTCGGAGGCATCGTTCAGCGGTGCGGGCGGCTTCGCCGAGGCGAAGGGCCTCCACAGCCAGTACGAGCGCGTCCACGAACGCCTCACCACACTCTCCAAGCACCTGGGGCTTCAGATCGAGGCGATGCAGATCGCCGTCATGGGCGCGGACGGCAACTTCAGCAACCTCGAAGAGGAGCAACGGCGGCGGTTCTACGAGATCGGGGAGGAAATCCGCCGCCAGCAGTGGGAAGCGGCGCGGGAGAAGAAGGCCGCGGAGAAAGCTGAGGCGGAGGCTGCGAAGGATGGCCAGGCCGGGTCACAACTTTCTGATGACGACCAGGCAGGGGACGGGTACTAATGAGCGACCAGCAGGAGCACCAGAACCCGCACCAGGCGGAGAGAGAGCAAGCCGCTCAGCAGGTTAGCGGCATCGACATAGCGCACGGTGTGGCGGGGGTGGCCCGGTTCCTCCCCTTCGGCGGAAAGTTCTCCCGCGTCTTTGGCACAACGAACTTCGAGGGCCACGACCTGAACGCCATGATCGACATGGTCGAGTCCGCGAAACCGGAGGACTTGGAGACCGCGGCCACTGCTCTCTTGAACGCGCAGACCGCCATCGAGGACGCCGCTGGCGAGCTCGAGGGCCACATCAGCCGGGTCGACTGGGAGGGCGAGTCCGGCGAGGCCTTCCGTAAGTGGGGCGCCAAACTCGTCATCCACGCCCGCAAACTCGCCGACTTCGCAGAGGCCGCCGGGACCCAGATGACGGCATCAGCCACGGGCCTCGCCTCCGTACGCAACGCCATGCCGCCCCGCGACACCCGGCAGGACCCCAAGGCGGTCGCGGACATTCCGACGCCCAATCGAGTTGAAAGCAACGAGGAGTACGCGGCGGCGGTCAAGGCCGAGAAGGACCGCCAAGAGGCGATCAACCAGATGAATCGGCTGTCGTCCTTCTACGAGGTGTCGGAGACGATGCTGGCACAGCAGGAGCCTCCTGTTTTTGAGGCTATGCCGGATGTGGGGGTGCCTAAGCCGACCCAGGACAAAAGGATCACGCCCCCCACTCCAGGTGCTGAAGTGCAAGGCGCCGGGGGGCTTGGGGCTCTTCGCGAGTCAGCGGTGGCGGGGCAAGACTCATCGGGCACGGCGGCAGGCCAATCCCGTTCGGGAGACACCTCCCCACCACTCAAGCATGTGGACGGCTCGTCTATTTCCCCGGATGGGGCTGTCGGTACGGAGATCGACAGCGTAGGCACTCTGCAGCCCCCTCAGGAAGCCGCGAGGCCAACGCCCAATTCGCCGCAGTCGGTTACCAGTTCAGGCAGTTCCAGCGGAGGGGCGCCTCTTCCGTTCGCTTCGGGACCGGTTCCTCTTGCCCGCGGCGGGCAGAGCGGCCGCACCTCGGGCTTCGGCGGAACGACCGGAAACAGGCCCCCGATCTCGGCGCAGGGACGTGCGGGCGCTCCCGGCGGCACCGTCGGTGGGCGCGGCACCACGGGTCCGGTTTCGGCACAGGGACGTGCAGGTACTCCCGGCGGCACTGTTGGCGGGCGCGGCACCACGGGTCCGGTTTCGGCACAGGGACGCACAGGCGCTCCCGGCGGCACCGCCGGGGGGAGCGGCGTTACGGGTCCGATGGGACGTGCCGCGGCTACAGGACAGCCGGGGGTTCGCGCCGGTGGCACGGCGACTGGCAACTCTCCCGTGGGCCGAGGCATTTCCGGCGGAACACCTCGCCCCGTAGGGGGAACGGCGAGCGGCCGTGCTGATGGCATGGGCCCGACGGGGGCGGCGCGCGGCAATGGTGTCGTCGGGGGAAGGCCGATCAGTGGTGCTGCTCCGGGATCAACCAGTTCCAGGGTTCCTCGAGGGACGGTCGTCGGCGCCGAGGGCAGTAACGGTTCCCGTCCACCTGCCGGCAAGATCGAGCAGCGAGGGGTCATCGGGGCGCCGCAGGCCGCTCCTGGGGCTCGTCCGGTGCAGCCTGCCCGCCCCGCTGCCAGCAATCCTGACGGGGTCGTTGGTACACCCAAGGGGCGAGTGCGGGAAGGCAGGAACGGCGGGTCCGCCGGAGTCAGTGCTGGAGTCCCACAAGGCTCGAGGGCGAGTCGACGCAATACCAACCGCGAGGACCGCCAGGACCAACGTCAGCCTGAGACCCAGCGACGCAACGTGCCGCCAGCGACTGACTGAACACGAGCGAGGATCTACAGAGGCATGACAGGGACCAGCCCCCGTGGCAGATTGACTGCGCCTTTCGCAGGACGTGCCGGAAGACGGGTGTCCATCGTGTGCGCCGCACTCGGCGCTTTCACCATTGCGTCGTCCGGGCTGGCTCCGAGCGTGGTTGCCGCCGACGTCCAGTCACGACAGTGGCATTTGGACGCGATGGACGCCGAAGGTATGTGGAAGACCAGCACGGGCAAAGGTGTCAAGGTCGCCGTGTTGGACACCGGCGTGAATCCCGACACCTCCTCACTGAAGGGCCAGGTACTGGAGGGGGAGGTGCCACGGGCGGTCTCGCATAACGCCACTAAGGACTACGACGGCCACGGCACCACTATGGCGGAGTTGATTGCCGGTACTGGCGCAGGAGGCGGCTTGCAGGGTCTGGCACCCGGCGCGAAGATCGTCCCCTATCGGGTACTCATCAAGGGCGTGAAGAACCCTACCGACAGAAAGAAGACCCCTTCGTTTGAGGATGCGGTCAAAGCGGCCGCTGACAGCGATGCTCAGATCATCAGCATGTCCATCGGTAGAAATGCCTTCGACCAGGACGAGCTGGAGGCCATCAAGTATGCCCAATCCAAGGGCAAGTTGATGTTCGCCAGCACTGGCAACGATGCTGAATCCAAAAATCTCATAGATTATCCGGCCGCCTATCCTTATGTCGTCGGGATTGCTGCCGCAGACGAGAAGGGGAAGGTCGGAAAGTTCTCGGAGCACGGCCACGATGTTGATCTAGCGGCTCCCGGCCTAAATCTGCCCACATGGTGCGACGCGACGTTCCGCTCGTACTGTGACGGCGGTGGGGGCACAAGTATGGCCACCGCCATCGCCTCGGCCTCCGCCGCCCTCATCTGGTCCGCTCACCCCGACTGGACAGCCAACCAGGTTCTCCGCAGTTTGCTTGACACAGCGAGCCGTGACTGGCCAAAGAACACACCGAGTAAGTACCTCGGCTACGGCCTGGCCCGTCCCCGCAAGGTGCTGGAAAACAGCAGTATCGATCCAGGCCCGGCCAACAAGGACCCCCTCAGCTTCGAGAACAGCATTAGCCTCGAGGTAATGTCCCCCTCGGAATCGCCCTCTCCATCACCTTCCACGTCAGCCCCGTCAAAAGCACCGAAGAACCCCTCAGGCGGCGGGACTTCTGCTGCAAGAACAAGCTCAGAGACGTCCGACAACACCGTCTTGTGGGTAGCCCTTGGAGCCGCCGGGGCTCTGGTGGTGATCGGAGGCGGTGCCTTCACCGTGGTTCGTTCACGGCGCGGCGCGTGACGAATCACGCGGGATTGAACCCGTCGCACACAACGGTTCCGACGCAGGCCAACCACAACTGCGCGGAAGTGCGACGACCAGCGCACCACCATTCGGTGACGCGCGCAGAAATGAACCACAGCTCTCAGGAAAGGGAGTGCCGAAATGGCGGACCGCGTTCTTAATGACAGCGACGTACAGAGGCTTCAGACCGAGGTCGTCGATCGATACGACAACATCAGGGCATCCCTCGCGAAGCTGCAGGGCACGATCGACATGATCGAGAAGGCCTGGAGGGGACAGGGCGCCCAGGCGTTCAACGTGAAGCAGACGGAAATCAACCAGCACATGGTCGCGATCGGCAAGATGCTCGACGACTTCCTCGAGGGCATCAACCTGAACAAGACCGACAAGCGCAACCTCGAAGCCCAGATCGAGGCCGACCTCCGGAAGATCTCGGTAGACGATCTCGGCGGAAAGACCTCGGCGCTCAACAGCTACTGAGGAGCCATCGGCGGCATTGAGCCGCACCGTTGTCCGGGCTGCGCAGTCCGGCTGAAATCTTCACAGAAGCGAGGGAAACATGTCCGGAGTCCACTACGACGAACTTGCCGTTACGTACGGCACCATGGACGCGCTTGCCACCGAACTGGGCAACCAGGCCAAGAAGCTCGAGGAAGACCTCGAGGCCCTGAAGCAGGCCGTACTCAACGTGTCCTCGGGCTGGGGCGGCGAGGCGTACCAGGAGTTCCAGAAGAAGTCCAAGGAGTGGGACACGCACGCGCGGGGCATCCACCAGGCCCTGGTCAACATCTCGCAGCGGGTCCAGACGGCCGGCGGTGACTACCGGGGCGGCGACCTGAAGGGCGCGAGCTACTTCCAGTAGGGGCGCACGGTTTGCGGAAACAGGGTGGGCATGCACGGGAGGTGCCCACCCTGTGCCGTATCGCGAGCTGCCCACCCCGGCGCGTTGTTTCGGCAGTGAGTTTCCGCCTCGCTAGGGCTCAGCGCAGCTGCCCGTCGACCAGCGCAACAGTGAACCGACCCCACGCCTCACACCCCACCGTGGCATACGGCAACTCCGGATGCTTGGAGTCTCGTACGGCGATGAGGGGGCCGTTCTCGGCGACCTCGACGCAGGCGTTGCCTGACGCCTCCGAGTGCGAGGACTTGAGCCATTTCAACTCGGGCAAGGGTGGCACCTCTTACAGTTCTCCGGCGATTCCGAGGATCAGATCCCTCGACTCGTTCGGATTCAACGCCACCTGTTCGACCAAGTCCAGTCGCCTGCGGAAGTTGGCCAGTTGGGCCGGCGCGTCGAAGAAGACAGCACCAAGCGGAGAGTCCACCTCGACCGTGTCCAGGTGAGGGCTGGCGGCGGAGACGTACATCATCGTGTCGCCGGCCATGGGGAACCCTTCCGCGGTGAAGGGGATGACGAGCAGACGGACGTTGGGGCGCTCGCTCTCCTCCAGAAGACGGTCCAGCTGAGCTTTGGCTACTTTGCGGCCCCCGATACGCATGCGAAGGGCCGCTTCGTGAACCAGGCCGACGTACGGAAGGCCAGGCTCCTTCGCGACCACGGTGTGGCGGGCCAGACGGTGCGCGATCCTCAGCTCAACTTCCAGGCGGGGCAAGGCCGGTACGAAGAGGTCGAAGAGAGCCCGGGCGTGGTCCTCGGTCTGGAAGAGACCGGGAATGTGCGCTGTCTGGAGGGTGCGCAAGCTTGTGGCGTGGTGCTCCAGTTCTGCCACGTCAAGGAAGTCCGGCGGGATCTTGCCCCGGTACTCGTTCCACCAGCCCCTCGACCGACCGCCGGTCATCGCGGCCAGGGCGTCGATCAGTTCGGAGTCGTCACACTCGTAGATGCTCGCCAGTCGGCGGAGCCGTTCCTCGCTGATGCCGAATCTGCCCGACTCGATGTTGGAGATCATCGTGCGGTCCGCTCCGAGCCGCTCGGCCGCGACCGGTGCGGACATGCCGATTGCGTCGCGCAGCCTGCGGAGCTCAGCGCCGAATCGACGCTGACGGATGGTGGGGGTCTGCCGTGGTGCCATGGGTCAACTCCTCGTTCGCGCGCACAGTTTGCCGATCTCTGGAGTTGGGTGTCCATCGGGATCGCAGAGAATACCCGTTTGAGTGAAGCGAGTAGCACGCGTTTTAGTTTTGCGGTTAGCGTCTGATGCCGGACCCCCTCCACTCCCTCGCGAGGTGAACGATGGATGCACTGGCCCTGCCCGCTCCCTTCGACGCGACTCCCACCCGTGTCGGCTGGGATGGCTCCGCTCTCGACCCTCACCGCCCCGTTGCGGAAGCCCGGCACCGCGCCCGCGTATGGGTCCAACAGCACTGGAAACTCCCGAAGTTGGCCGACTCGGTAGAGCTCGCCGTCGGGGAGCTGTGCACCAATGCCGTACGACACGGGGGTGGGCTCACGGGATTGGAACTGATCTTGGCGGCGTGCCGAGAGTACGCACCGCCTGTGCTGCGCGTGATGGTCATCGACCACGCTCCGGAGCTGGTACCCGAACTGACCGGCGATGACGATCCGTTCAGTGAGCGCGGCAGGGGGCTGCACTTGGTCGCGGCGCTGTCGCACCGATGGGGTTGGCACCGCACGGGATTCGACGAGAAGCAGGTCTGGTGCACCTTCGCCCTGGATGAAGGGCGGCGATCGCCACGTCGAGCGCTGTGATGACCTGAGTGCTCCTACTCAGGCAGGTGCTCGAACGTCATTCCGGCCAAGAGTCGGGGGTGACGGAAGGCGGGGGCGGAGGTGGGTGGCGCGGCCGGGGCGGAATCCTCTG
>NZ_BAAGPS010000013.1:434-21578 GCF_054783935.1 Streptomyces pseudoechinosporeus | reverse complement strand
GGTGTGAGGGGTGGGGCCGGGGGCGGCAGCGGGGGTGGAGGTGGCTCGACGGCTGGCAGCACTGGGCCGCCTGAACGCAGCCGTTCGACGGTTTGATCGGCCCGGTGGCGGGCGTCGGGAGCGTCGTCGCGTTCGTAGAAGCGGGGGAATTCTCGGCGGCCGAGTGTGTCGGTAAACAGCGGCTTGTAGCCGAGCGCGTGCGCAATTGCCATCATGCGGCGACATTTTTCGGCACTCGTGGTGTAGGGAAACTGCAGGTGCACGCGGCCACGGCCGTCGAAGTGCGCGACTATCTCCTCGTCCTTCACGGCGCCCCGCTTGTCTCAACCATCCACATAGCGCGGCAGCTCCTTCGGAAAATCGCGAGATTCTGGAAATCTACGGCAGACTGGCATTCCCGTCTGATTCACGTAAATGACGGCTCAGTCGACAACCCCGCGTTGTCCGCGCAGCCGAGTTCCTTGGTGAGCGCGAGAGCGACCGAGTGGAGAACGGTCAGGTTTGCCCGGCGCAGGTCCTCGGCATCGCCCTCGGGCGAGTCTCTGTTGAGCAACTCACCCCGCAGCAGGGTAGCGGAAGTGTCGCTCAGCTTCGCACTGCTGCACTCGACGTAGAGGACCGCCTTATTGGGTGAAGCCAGGGCCTTCCGACCGATGCCGTACGCCTTAAAGGAAGGATCATCGCCGGAACCTGACAGGAATCGTCCATCGTCCAGGGAGAATTGCACCGTGATCTCGGCGATTTCGGTGGTGCCGGGCGCGTGGATCCGGCAGACGTCGCGCTCCTTGTTGAGGCTACCCAGCAGATAGTCATCGACGATGTCCTCGGCTGCCCGCTTCGCGCTGCTGCTGTCAAGAGGCAGGAATTCCTTGGTGCCGGCGATGAGCTCCATCGCACCACGCGCTTTCGTCGAGAGATTCCCCTCGCAGAGGGATGCAGCGTTCACCGGCTCGTCACCTGAGCCCTCATCGTTGCTACCGCATCCCACGAGCAGGACGAACGCGGCCAGCGGTGCCCCTGCGCCAAACAACCTACGGGACAGCCCCATTCTCCTACTCCCCTGTCTGCGGGTGCTGGCCCTGTTGGGTTGCACGTGCTGTTCCGCTGTCATATCCACTGTGCCATGCTTCCTCTAGGTCCTGGCCGAAGTCACTGTTGTCGCGATTGATCCCATTCCGGAGAATGAACTCTTTCATAGGGACTTCGGCGTTGTATTCGCCCGCATGGTAAATGGCATCTCGCTGCTTTTGAGAGTCCTCCCCGCTGTCCTGCTGCTGGGATTCCGCCCAGTCGCCGATCACGTTCCCCAGCACCTGCTCCACCACTTCTGGACCTGCGTCCATGGCGACGGGAATCAGGGTGGCCGCCACTCCAACGGCGGCGACGGGTGGCAGGAAGGCCGCGCCGGCAGCCACTCCCACCCCGACGCCGAGCTCGATCCAGCCGGCCCTTTCTTCAAGGGCTTTGTTGTAATCCTCGTCCTTCTTGATGTTCTCAGCCGTTACCTGGTCTGCTCGGGACTGGTCGAGCATGCCTTGCACGTGCGCGCCCGTGCGCACGACCTCGCGGGACGCGGGCTCATTGATCGTCCCGTCTTCGGAGACCTGAGCGCTCAGAACACTCGTCGTGTAGACCTTCTCCGCAGCGGAGACCTCTGCGTAGGCGCCCGGATGTTGGCCCAGAGCCGTCAGGAAGTCCCGCGCGCCGTCTCGCCCGAACTCCGCATGTCCGTCGTAGTTCCTTGTCGGCGCAAAGATGCTGTCCGAGGTATTCTCGTTCAACGCCCAGTTGATGTCGTCGATGTACCCGGCACCCATCCGCCCCAGGCTGTCGGAGAGCACCTCCTGCTTCTTGAGCAGTTCGGCGTCGCCGCCGTACGTTTCGACGACCTGCTCCATAATCTGGGCGCTCTTCTCGTCGCGTACGAGCTGAGGCGTCGAGTCGTCGTATGCGTGCCCGAGCGTTGCCGCCTCCAGGGCGTGCCCGAACGAGTCGTTGACGTAGGTGAAGGCTTTCTCCGCGTCGTCCGGGGCGTGGCCGACGATGTCCGGGAACATCTGGTACTTGTCGTTGGCGAAGTAGTCGAGGTAGTTCGTGATCGGCTGGCCGTCCTTGCCCTTACCCAGGTCAGGGGCCTCGTTCTTGAGCGTCCCATCCTCGGCATAGGACTTCGGGTCGGCGGTGAAGAACTCCTTGGCGGCCTCCGGGCTGTGACCTAGAGCTTCGAGCATGCCGGTGACCGGGTCGAACCCGGCGCCGTTCTTGCCGGACGGGTTGAACGGGTGCTGGTCCCCTGTCCCGATCGCGAACTTCGAGTCGGCGAACATCATGGGGTCCTTCTGGTGCAGCTGGACCACATGCTCCGCTATGGGGTTCAGGAACCTCGCGTCGTACTCGCCGTACCGCATGATCCCGCCGAGTAGTTGATAACCGTACGGGGGATTCTGGTCGTATTTCGTCATGGGAATGCGTTCCGTGCCGAGCTTGCGGAACTCGTTCGCCCAACTCGCCTGAAGGTGGGTCTTGTTGTCGGGATCCGTGGCCGACGCGAGCGCCGTGCCCAGGTTCCGCTGCAGCTCCTGAGTCATGGCCTGGCGGCCCTTTTCATCTACGTACACACTGTCGATCGACATCTGGCCGAAGAACTCGAGTGCCTGCTTCGGGCCGCCGAGGCCCTGGTAGAAGGCCGTGGAGAAGTCCGAGTCCTTCGCGTTGTACTTCATGAGGCGGTTGAGCTCGGTGAGCTCCTTGCCCGTCATCTCCGGTCCGCGCTTGGCGAGTTCGACCGCTCGCTCGGACTGGGCGTCGTCAAGGGAGTCGTAGTTCTTGTGGCCGAAGTTGGCCGGGTCCTTGCCGTGGGCCTTCGAGAGAGCGCCGGTGACCGAGGCGTCGATCTCCATGGCGTTGGCCGTGAGGCTGGCGACGCGGTCGGCTACCGACTGGGCGGAGGTGAGCTGTTCCTGGGTGCGTTCGTCGCTGTCCCCGCGGACGTGCGGGAAGAACCAGCGGACCTGGCCGCCGCCGAGGTCCTCGATCCGTAGCCCGAGGGCGTCGGCTTCCTGCAGCGCGGTCTTCATCTTCCTCTGGATCTCGACGAGGTCCTGGTGCGCGTCGTTGATGAGACGGAAGATGGTTTGCGCCTGGGCGTGGGCGTCGGTGAACTCCTTGGTCACCTGCTTCACGAAGTCCCGGGTCACCGTCGCGTTGACCCCGGCCCACCGTGCCGCCTCCGACCTAGCCAGCATGCGGTTCTCAGCGCTTGACGCCAGCTTCTTGAGGTCATCGACCGCCTTCTCCCAGTCGGCCACGGCCGTGCCGAGTTTGCCGAGGTCGACCTCGGCAACGTCCTTGTAGGTGAGGGTGGCCACTGGTCCCCCTACTTGAAGTACTTGGCGAGCTCGGACACGGGCAAGGCCTGACCGACGCGGTCGCGCACGGACGCGGCGATCTCCGCGTCGTCGTTGGCGTGCAGCGCCTTCGAGTAGTTCAGGTGGTTGGAGATGTGGGCGCAGGACTGCAGCAGGTGCTTGAGCTGGCTGTCCCACATCGAGACGGTGGTCACGAGTTCGGAACCGAGGGCGAAGTTATGGCTCTTGAGGGCCGCGCCAGCTTGCATCGTGGGCCCGGAACCGTCCTTTTCTGTCCCTATGTCTGCCTGCGTTCTGAGCTGGTCATGCAGAATGAAGGCCTCGTGGCCGACCGCGCCCAGGTCATCTTGGTTCACCCTCAACCCACTCTGGTCGCCGCTGCTGCCTCCAGGATCCGCCGGAAGCTGGTTGAGGCGCATGCCAGCGGACTGTCTAGCAGCGGCCTCGGCTTTGAGCTGTTCCCACTCGTCCCACGCCATCGCGCAGACCCCTTCCCTGTGTCCCCGTTCAGCCCGTCCGATGGACGGACCATTCTGCCGAACTTCCAACAGGCCAGATCCGCGAGCTCGGTTCAAGCGAGTCGAGCTATTTCACGGATCTCACCCCCACTTCCTCCTGAAGTCACATCTGAGCAGCCAGCGAAAACGTCCACACAGCCATCCCCACCATCAGGGCAGCACAGACGAACGCCACGATCCGCTTCGACCGATACGCCGAGTCCGACGGCTCGTTCGCCTCAGGGTCCCGGAACCGACGTGCCTGGAACCGCCACCACAGCGCCCGCTGGTCGGCCGCGCCGAGCCCCGCGAGCCATAGAGCCAAAAGGATCATGAAGATCCCCAGACCGACCATCAGAACGTCCCTCCCGACGCCAAGTACGCCACGTACGACAACTCCACTCGCCCTCGCCCCACCTCAATAAACCCTCTCCGCCACCAACCCCACCTGCACCAACGGCTTCCCCCGCCGCCGAGACACAAAGATCCCCCGCCCCGCAGGCATCGGCCGCGGCCGAACCCCACCCAGCAGGTCCCCCTCGCCCGGATCGCCGGCCAGCACAACCCCCTGCGCCCCCAGCTCCTTGACGCGCTGCATGAACGCCTCGTACGCCGCCCGCCCCGCGCCCGCCGTCGACCGCGCGATGATGAACCGCACTCCCACGTCCCGGGCGAACGGCAACAGTTCCGTCAACCCAGCCAGCGGATTCCCGCTCGACGTGGCCACGAGGTCGTAGTCGTCGATGACGACGAACACCGTCGGCCCGCTCCACCAACTCCGGTCCCGTAGCTGCTGCGCGGTCACGTCGGCCGTTGGTGTGCGGCGCTCCATGAGGCCGGCCAGGGCGGTCACGTGGTGGTCCATGGCGTTGGACATGGGGATGTACTCGGCCAGGTGGGAGGACGGCGTCACGTCCAGCAGTGCGCGGCGGTTGTCGATGACGAACAGCTTGGCCTCGTCGCCCGAGTAGCGCTCCGTCACCTGCTTGATGAGCAGCCGCAGCAGGTTCGACTTGCCCGACTCGCTCTCGCCGAAGACCAGGAAGAACGGGTCCTGTTCGAAGTCGACGAAGACCGGTTCGAGGTTGTCCTCGTCGAGGGCGAAGGCGACGCCGCGGCGCGGGAAGCGGTCGCCCGGAGGCAGCTGCTCGGATGGGAACTCGCGTGGCAGCAACCGGACTTCGGGCGCGCCGGGCGCCTGCCAGTGCCGGGAGACCTCGGTGGCCAGCGCCGCCGTGGCGTCCGCCAGATCCGTGTCGGAGGTCAGACCGTCGATGCGCGGCACCGCCGCCATGAAGTGCAGCTTCTGCGGGGCTTGTCCGCGGCCGGGTACGCCCGCCGGTACGTTCGCGGCCACCTTGCGGTCCAGCTCGGAGTCCATCGTGTCGCCGAGCCGCAGCTCGAGGCGGTTCATCAGGTGGTCCTTGAGGTTGGCCCTGACCTCCATGGAGCGTGAGGCCGTCAGGATCAGGTGGATGCCGTAACCGAGACCACGCGACGCGATGTCGAGGATCACCTGGTCCATCGCCTCGTAGTCCGCACGGAAGTTGCCCCAGCCGTCGATGACCAGGAACACATCACCCCACGGCTGATCCGTGACCGAGATCTCGCCTCGGGCCCGCCGCGCCCGGAACTCCGCGATCGACGAGATGCCCGACGAACGGAAGTACTCCTCACGCCGCGTCAGCACCCCATACACCTCGGCCACCGTCCGCCGCACCCGCTCCGGATCCAGGCGCGAGGCGACTCCGCCCACGTGCGGCAGTCCGGCCACCGCCGACATGCCGCCACCGCCGAAGTCGAGGCCGTAGAACTGGACTTCGTACGGCGTGTGCGTGAGCGCGAACGCCGAGATCAGGGTCCGCAGCAGTGTCGACTTGCCGGACTGCGGCCCGCCGAGGATCTGCATGTGGCCGGCCGCGCCGGAGAAGTCGACCCAGAGCGGGTCGCGGCGCTGCTCGTATGGCTTGTCCACCAGGCCCGCCGGTACGACCAGGCGGCCGGCGCCTTCGTAGTCCGGCTGCGTGAGGCCGCGGCCTTGCACCGCCGTGAGGCCGGGCAGGAGCCCGTCCAGCGACGGCGGGCTGTCCAGCGGCGGCAGCCACACCTGGTGGGCCGCCGGGCCCTGCGCCTCCAGTCGGCGCACGATCACGTCCAGCACGGTGTCGGCGAGCGCGTCGTCGACCTCCGGACCGTCCGGAGCCGAAGAGCGCTGTTGCGGCACCGGCGCGTACTGCACCGGCACCTCGGCCGCTGTGAACAGCACCGGCCGCCGGTCCACCGGCAGGGGGCCGCCGCCCAGCGACGCCCGCTGTGTGCCGGAGCGGTACACGCCGGAGACGTACGCCGCCTTGAAGCGCACCATCTCGCCCGTGCCGAACTTCAGGAGGCCGGAGCCCGGGACGTTCGGCAGCTCGTAGGCGTCCGGGACGCCGATCGCCGCCCGGGACTCCGCGGCGGAGAAGGTACGCAGACCGACCCGGTACGACAGGTAGGTCTCCAGGCCGCGCAGGCGACCCTCTTCCAGTCGCTGCGACGCCAGCAGCAGATGCACGCCCAGCGACCGGCCGATACGGCCGATCTGCACGAACATCTCGATGAAGTCCGGCTTCGCCGTCAACAACTCACTGAACTCGTCGATCACCAACACCAAAGAGGGAATGGGCTGCAGCGCCGCACCCGCCGCGCGTGCCTTCTCATAGTCGTGGATGTTGGCGTAGTTGCCCGCGTCGCGCAGCATCTCCTGGCGGCGGTTGAGTTCACCGCGGATGGAGTCGCCCATGCGGTCGACCAGGGTCAAGTCGTCGGCGAGGTTGGTGATGACGGCCGCCACGTGCGGCATCTGCGCCATACCGGCGAAGGTCGCGCCGCCCTTGAAGTCCGCCAGGACGAAGTTCAGCGTCTCCGACGAATGGGTGACCGCCAGGCCCAGCACCAGGGTGCGCAGCAGCTCCGACTTGCCGGAGCCGGTGGCGCCCACGCACAGGCCGTGCGGGCCCATGCCCTCCTGCGCGGCCTCCTTGAGGTCCAGCATCACGGGGCGTCCGTCCTCGCCGACACCGATCGGCACGCGCAGCCGCTCGGCCAGCGAACGCGGCCGCCAGGTGCGCTGGGTGTCGACTGATGCCGCGTCACCGAGGTTCAGCAGGTCGGTGAACTCCAGGTTGGCGAGCAGCGGTTCGTCGTCGTCGCCGCCGGTGGCCATCCGCAGCGGGGCGAGTTGCCGGGCGAGGGCCTCGGCGGATTCGTACGAGAGGGCGTCGGGAGTCCCTTCGTAGGCGACGCCGTGCGCGGACTCCAGGTGCAGTGCCTCGGGCCGTACGACGATGGAGAGCTCGCCGCCGCCCGTGGTCAGCTCGCCGGGAACGACCTCGAGGACGGTGACGCCCTGCAGTCCTTCGGGGTTGGCCAGGACCGAGTCGGGGGGCAGGGAGCGACCGTCGAGTACGACGACGATGTGGGGCTCCTCCGGCAGCGGTGCCGCGTTCGGGTGGAAGCGCGGACGGCCGGTCAGCCGGGTGGCGAGCAGGTTCTCCAGTTCGCGGGTGTCGCTGTCGATCAGCCTGCGGCTGCCCGCGCCGTCCACGGCACCGGGTGCCTGGACGTGCGGCAGCCACTTGGCCCACTCCCAGTGGGGCAGGTCCTCGCGGCCCGCCGTGACCACGATGAGCAGATCCTCGGGGGAGTGCAGCGCGGCCAGCGAGCCGACCATGGCCCGCGCTGAGGACCGTACGGACTGCGGTTCGCCGCTGATCGTCACGTGGTAGAACGCGCGCAGCGAGACCGCCATCGGCAAGTCGTCCAGGGTGCTGTGGACGGCGAGGAAACGCTGCATCGCACCCGCGGTCAGCGGCTCCAGCTGCTCGACGGGGCCGGTCTCGGGGGCGACCAGGGTGCTGGCGAGGGACTGCGAGCCGAGGCCGATGCGGACCTGGGCGAAGTCCTCGTCGCCGGGGCGGCGTTCCCAGACGCGGCTGCCCTCGGCGACCAGGGCCCACAGCTGCTCGGGGGAGGGGTGCAGGAAGTACTGCGCGTCGCGCTGAGCCTTCGCCGTGTCGACTGCCGTGCGACGGGTCTGCGCCAGGTAGCTCAGGTAGTCGCGGCGCATGTCCGCCAACTGCCCCTGGTTGCCGCGGCGGAAGCGGATCGCCATCGCGACGCCCATGGCGATCGTCGAAGCGATCATGATCATGCCCATGATCCTCATGAAGGGATGTGCGTTGGGCATGAAGAAGAACACCACGGAGCCGCCCATGCCCAGCATGGGCAGCAGTTGCATCAGCATGCCTTCCTGCTGCCCCCGCGGCAGTTCGGGCGGAGGCTGCAGGACGATCTCCCGCGTGGACACTTCGGACGGCAGCACCCGAGGTGGGCGCTTCACGACGATGTGGCTCACTGTCACCCATTCTCTTGACCGGCCCGAGAGTCCGTCCGCCGCCCCGTGTCGGGCGGACGCAGCCGCCGGGTGATCCTACTGACTTCAGCTGAGGCAAGAGGGCGGTAGGGTGCCCCATGTTCGCGTCAGCACACGCGAGTTGAGCCAGAGCAATGGGGCATTCCGTGTGATCCGGCGGGAAGCGGAATCCTGGCAGCGGCACGACGGCACCGTTCTCGCCACCTCGCCGCATCGGCGGTCACAAGGGGCGGGAAAAACGGCGCAGGATGTCCAAACCGCAGGTACAGAATCATCACTGAGGGGGAGCAGCAGGTGAGCATGACGGCCTCCGCGGCAGTCACCGGAGGAGGACCCGGTACGGGAACTCCTGCCGGGACGGGCACGGGTCTCGGCTTCTGCCGGGTCACCATCGTCGCGCCAGACAGCCGGATCGACGTGGCGCTGCCCGACGACATCCCGGTCGCGGACATCTATCCGGAGATCCTCAGGCTCTCCCAGCAGAGCCCGGCCCAGAGCGCACCCGTCGGCTACCACCTGGTCCGCCGGGACGGCACCGTCCTCGACAGTGCCCGTTCCTTCGCCGCCCAGCGCATCCTCGACGGCGAACTCCTCACGCTGCGCCCCTTCTCCGAGTCACTGCCCCCCGCCGTCTTCGACGACGTCTCCGACGCGGTCGCCTCCGCCGTGACCCGCGAACGTGCCTTGTGGAGCGACGACTTGACGCGCGCCGCGGGCCTCGTCGGAGGAGGCGTACTCGCGGTCCTGCTCGCCTTCGTGGCCTGGACGGGCGACCCGCACCACGACATGCACAGCCTGCCCGGCATCCTCGCCGGGGTCGCCGGTGTCCTCCTGGTCGTCCTCGCGTGCGTACGCGCCCGGGTCTACGCCGACCGGGCCTCGGCCATCGCCCTGGGACTCGGCGCCCTGCCCAACGTCGGCGTGGGCGGCTCGGGTCTCCTGCCGCTCGCCGACGGACAGGGCATCGGCAAGCTCCAGTTCCTCCTCGCCTGTGCGGCGGTGCTGCTCGCCTCGGTGCTGCTCACCCTGTGCTCGCCGAGCGGGGACGGCCCGTTCGTCGCCTTCGTCTTCGCCTCCGCCATCGGCCTGCTCGCCCTGTTCGCGGCGACCCTCGCCGACTGGACGCCTGCCGAGATCGGCGCGCTGTGCGCCCCGATCGCCGTGGGAGGCCTGGCCTTCCTGCCGGGCCTGTCGATGCGCTTCGCCCGGCTCCCGATCGGCTTCGACACCCCGGACACGACCCCGCGCAGCGCGTACGACGCCGACCCCACCCCTCAGGAGCCGGTCGACGCCGAGCGGGTCGCCGCCAAGGCACGGCGCGGACACGAACTCCTGGTCGGTCTGGTGGGCGGCTGCGCACTGATCGCCGTCGGTTCCTCGGCCGTCCTCGGCTTCTCCTCGAACGTCTGGGCCCAACTCCTCGCCCTCGCGACCGGCGTGGCCCTGCTGATGCGCGCCCACCTCTTCCGCTACACCGCCCAGGTCGCCCCCGTCCTGGCCGGCGGCCTCGCCTCGCTCATGCTGCTCGGCCTGGGACTGGCGCTCAACCCGCCGAACGCGATCGACCGCGCCGACCTCGACCTCCGGACCATCTGGCTCGTCGCGGCGATCGCCGCGGTGGCCGCCCTCGTCACAGCGATCGGCCTGATCGTCTCCCGCGGCGGCCTCACCCCGTTCTGGGGCCGCTTCCTGGAGATCGCCGAGGGCTTCGTGCTGCTGACCCTGGTACCGCTGGCACTGGCCGTCTTCGACGTGTACGCGACGGCTCGGTCGATGACGAGCTGACGGGATCCCGTACGGGCCGTCTTGGGGATCGAAAGCGTGGCATGAGCCTCTGAAGGAGACGGCGAACGCCGAGGGGCCGACGAGACGCGAGTCCCGTCGGCCCTGTGCGGCCACCGTGGCCGCGAGCTCTCGTCGTACCCCGAGCGGCTACTCCGCCGAGAGGCCTCCGTTGTGCGGAGCCGGCTCCAGGTCGAACTCCCCGTCCCGGGCGCCCAGTACGAAGGCCTGCCATTCCGCCTCCGTGTAGCGCAGAACCGTGTCCGGATCGAGGGACGACCTCATGGCCACCGCGCCGTTGGGGAGATAGGCGATCTCGACCCTCTCCTCGTGCTCCTCCGTACCCGGCGCGCTGTGCCATTCGACCCCGGAGATGTCGAGGGCGTAGAGCTCGTTCTTCTCCCGCTCCTTGCGCGCCTTGACGTCCTTGTCCTCTGCCTCGGCCATGGCGAAGCGACCCCTTCCCGACCTACGAACGACTTGTCGCGTCACCTTACTGGGACGGACCCCGGCCTCTCAGGGCTCCCGGAACCCTGGTCAGTGGGCCTGCAACCTCCTGGTACCCTGTGTAACGGCCGTATGTGTACGCACCCCCGGACCGCCCCCAAGGGCCCTGGAGGACGCGCCCAGCGGATCCCCGCCTCCCGAGTAACGGAAGCTCCCCTGAGAAGTGGACCAGGGGCACTCGGTGGCTATCAAAGAAGACTACGAGGAGTACGCGTGTCGCTCGACGCCGCTACGAAGAAGCAGATCATGTCCGAGTTCGGTACCAAGGAGGGCGACACCGGCTCCCCCGAGGTCCAGGTCGCCATGCTCTCGCGCCGGATCTCGGACCTGACCGAGCACCTCAAGACCCACAAGCACGACCACCACTCCCGTCGTGGTCTGCTGATCCTGGTCGGTCAGCGCCGCCGCCTGCTGCAGTACCTCGCCAAGAAGGACATCCAGCGCTTCCGTACGCTGGTCGACCGCCTCGGCATCCGCCGTGGCGCGGCGGGCGCCCGGTAAGACGCCGTGAAGGGAGCGGTTCCCATGCACAGGGGGCCGCTCCCTTTGCTGTACGTGCGGAGTGTCACCGCCCCTTTGTAGTGTGGTAGCACAACGCAAGACGTACGACACGACGTGGTCCCGCGACAGCGCACAGCGACGGCGCGGACACCACAACCGAACGAGGAGGAGCGCACCTCGCCGCCGCCGGTCCTCGGTAGTGGCCCCCGGGAGAATGCGAACCCCGGGTGCTTCGATCGAAGACCGGCCCGCACCAGACGGAGCGCTTCTCCGACGTCCACCCGCCACACGGGCGGGACGGGACGAAAGACGAAAAGTATCGGAGAAAACGCTAGTGGAGAACGAGACCCACTACGCCGAGGCCGTTATCGACAACGGTTCCTTCGGCACCCGCACCATCCGTTTCGAGACAGGCCGTCTGGCCCGCCAGGCCGCCGGCTCCGCCGTGGCCTATCTCGATGACGACACCATGGTTCTGTCGGCCACCTCGGCCTCCAAGAACCCCAAGGACCAGCTCGACTTCTTCCCCCTGACGGTGGACGTGGAGGAGCGGATGTACGCGGCCGGGAAGATCCCCGGCAGCTTCTTCCGCCGTGAGGGCCGCCCCTCCGAGGACGCGATCCTCACCTGCCGTCTCATCGACCGCCCGCTGCGCCCGTCCTTCAAGAAGGGCCTGCGCAACGAGATCCAGGTCGTCGCCACGATCATGGCGCTCAACCCCGACCACCTGTACGACGTCGTGGCGATCAACGCCGCGTCCGCGTCCACGCAGCTGGCCGGTCTGCCCTTCTCCGGCCCGATCGGCGGCGTCCGCGTCGCGCTGATCCGCGGTCAGTGGGTGGCCTTCCCGACGCACACCGAGCTCGAGGACGCCGTCTTCGACATGGTCGTCGCGGGCCGCACCCTGGAGGACGGCGACGTCGCGATCATGATGGTCGAGGCCGAGGCCACCGAGAAGACCATCCAGCTCGTCAAGGGTGGCGCCGAGGCGCCGACCGAAGAGCTGGTCGCCGCCGGTCTGGACGCCGCGAAGCCCTTCATCAAGGTGCTCTGCAAGGCCCAGGCCGACCTCGCCGCGAAGGCCGCCAAGCCGACCGGCGAGTTCCCGATCTTCCTCGACTACCAGGACGACGTCCTGGAGGCGCTCACCACCGCCGTCAAGGACGAGCTCTCGCAGGCCCTCACCATCGGGGGCAAGCAGGAGCGCGAGAGCGAGCTGGACCGCGTGAAGGCGCTCGCTGCCGAGAAGCTGCTCCCGCAGTTCGAGGGCCGCGAGAAGGAGATCTCCGCCGCGTACCGCTCGCTGACCAAGTCCCTGGTCCGTGAGCGCGTCATCAAGGAGAAGAAGCGCATCGACGGCCGCGGCGTCACGGACATCCGTACGCTGGCCGCCGAGGTCGAGGCGATCCCGCGGGTCCACGGCAGCGCGCTGTTCGAGCGTGGCGAGACCCAGATCCTGGGCGTCACCACCCTCAACATGCTCCGCATGGAGCAGCAGCTGGACACCCTCTCCCCGGTGACCCGCAAGCGCTACATGCACAACTACAACTTCCCGCCGTACTCCACCGGTGAGACCGGCCGCGTCGGCTCCCCGAAGCGCCGCGAGATCGGCCATGGCGCCCTCGCCGAGCGCGCGCTCGTGCCGGTGCTGCCGACGCGCGAGGAGTTCCCGTACGCCATCCGTCAGGTGTCCGAGGCCCTCAGCTCGAACGGCTCGACGTCGATGGGCTCGGTCTGCGCCTCCACCATGTCGCTGCTGAACGCCGGTGTGCCGCTGAAGGCCCCCGTCGCCGGTATCGCCATGGGCCTCATCTCCCAGGAGATCGAGGGCGAGACGCACTACGTGACGCTGACGGACATCCTCGGTGCCGAGGACGCCTTCGGCGACATGGACTTCAAGGTCGCCGGCACGAAGGAGTTCGTGACCGCGCTCCAGCTCGACACCAAGCTGGACGGCATTCCGGCCTCCGTCCTGGCCGCGGCCCTGAAGCAGGCCCGTGACGCCCGCCTCCACATCCTCGACGTGATGATGGAAGCGATCGACACCCCGGACGAGATGTCCCCGAACGCCCCGCGGATCATCACCGTCAAGATCCCCGTGGACAAGATCGGCGAGGTCATCGGCCCCAAGGGCAAGATGATCAACCAGATCCAGGAGGACACCGGCGCCGACATCACGATCGAGGACGACGGCACGATCTACATCGGCGCGGTCGACGGACCCTCCGCCGAGGCCGCCCGCACCACGATCAACGGCATCGCCAACCCGACCATGCCGGAGGTCGGCGAGCGCTACCTGGGCACGGTCGTCAAGACGACCACCTTCGGCGCGTTCGTCTCGCTGCTCCCCGGCAAGGACGGTCTGCTGCACATCTCGCAGATCCGCAAGCTCGCCGGCGGCAAGCGCGTGGAGAACGTCGAGGACGTGCTCGGCGTGGGCGCCAAGGTCCAGGTCGAGATCGCCGAGATCGACTCCCGCGGCAAGCTCTCCCTGATCCCGGTCATCGAGGGCGAAGAGAACGACGACAAGAAGGACGACACCGACAAGTGACGTCTCATAGCTCCACGGCGACGGCCCGCTCCTCCTCCGAGGCGCGGGCCGTCGCCCGTACCCAAACCCTGATCCAGGGCCAGAACGGCATCGGTACGGTACGCAAGACCACCCTCCCCGGAGGCCTGCGCGTCGTCACCGAAACGCTGCCCTCCGTGCGCTCCGCCACCTTCGGCATCTGGGCGCATGTGGGCTCCCGCGACGAGACGCCGGCTTTGAACGGTGCCACGCACTACCTGGAGCACCTGCTCTTCAAGGGCACCTCCCGCCGTAGCGCGATGGACATCTCCTCCGCCATCGACGCGGTCGGCGGCGAGATGAACGCCTTCACGGCGAAGGAGTACACGTGCTACTACGCGCGCGTGCTCGACGCCGACCTCCCCCTCGCCATCGACGTCGTCTGCGACATGCTCACCGGTTCGCTGATCCTCGAAGAGGACGTGAACGTCGAGCGGGGCGCGATCCTCGAAGAGATCGCGATGACCGAGGACGACCCGGGCGACTGCGTACACGACCTGTTCGCGCACACCATGCTCGGCGACACGCCTCTCGGCCGCCCGGTCCTCGGCACGGTCGACACGGTCAACGCCCTCACCGCGGACCGCATCCGCCGCTTCTACAAGAGGCACTACGACCCGACGCACCTCATCGTCGCCTGCGCGGGCAACGTCGACCACGACAAGGTCGTACGCCAGGTCCGTGCCGCCTTCGAGAAGGCCGGCGCCCTGAAGCAGCCGGACGCCACGCCCATGGCCCCGCGTGACGGCTCGCGCGCCATCCGAACCGCGGGCCGCGTCGAACTGCTCGGCCGCAAGACCGAGCAGGCCCATGTCGTCCTCGGCATGCCCGGCCTGCCCCGTACCGACGACCGCCGCTGGGCCATGGGGGTCCTGAACACCGCGCTCGGCGGCGGCATGTCCTCCCGCCTCTTCCAGGAGGTCCGCGAGAAGCGCGGCCTGGCCTACAGCGTGTACTCGTACACCTCGGGCTTCGCCGACTGCGGACTCTTCGGGGTGTACGCGGGCTGCCGGCCGAGCCAGGTCCACGACGTACTGAAGATCTGCCGTGACGAGCTCGACCAGGTCGCCGAGCACGGTCTGTCCGACGACGAGATCGGCCGCGCCATCGGCCAGCTGAGGGGCTCCACCGTCCTCGGCCTGGAGGACACGGGTGCGCTCATGAACCGCATCGGCAAGAGTGAGCTGTGCTGGGGCGAGCAGATGTCGGTCGACGACATGCTGGCCCGGATAGCCGCGGTCACCCCCGACGACGTACGGGACGTGGCCCGCGACATCCTGGGCCGGCGGCCCTCGCTGTCGGTCATCGGCCCGCTCAAGGACAAGCAGGCATCCCGGCTGGACGAAGCGGTCGCGTAGGTCCGCGACGGTCGCGTACGTCCTCGACAGCCCTCGACTAAGGAATCAAGAACATGAGCAAGCTGCGTGTGGCGGTCCTCGGCGCCAAGGGCCGCATCGGATCCGAGGCGGTACGAGCCGTCGAGGCGGCCGAGGACATGGAACTGGTGGCCGCCCTCGGCAGCGGCGACAAACTGGAGACGCTGGTGGATACCGGCGCCCAGGTCGTCGTCGAACTGACCACGCCCGCTTCGGTCATGGGCAACCTCGACTTCTGCGTACGCCACGGCATCCACGCCGTGGTCGGCACGACCGGCTGGACCGACGAGCGCCTCGCGCAGCTGAACACCTCGCTGGCCGCCTCTCCGGAGACGGGCGTGCTCATCGCCCCGAACTTCTCCATCGGCGCCGTGCTGACCATGAAGTTCGCGGAGGTCGCCGCGCCGTACTTCGAGTCCGTCGAGGTCGTCGAGCTGCACCACCCGAACAAGGTGGACGCCCCGAGCGGCACCGCCACGCGCACCGCCCAGCTCATCGCCGCGGCCCGGGAGCGCACGGGCAGTGCCCCCCAGCCCGACGCCACGGTGACGGCACTGGACGGCGCCCGCGGGGCGAACGTCGAAGGGGTGCCCGTACACGCGGTGCGGATGCGCGGGCTGCTCGCGCACCAGGAGGTACTCCTCGGCGGGGAGGGCGAGACCCTCACCATCCGCCACGACTCGCTGCACCACAGCAGCTTCATGCCGGGCATCCTGCTCGCCGTACGCCGCGTCGTGGACACCCCCGGCCTCACCTTCGGCCTGGAACACTTCCTGGACCTGAACTGAGCGGTCGGACGACAACCATGCGCGCGAAGATCACGTACGCCGTCACGGCCGCCGTCCTCGTCGTCTACTTCGTCCTGGTCGGCAGCCGTGGGGTCATGCTCATCGAGACCGGCACGGCCCTGACGGTCACCTTCGGGGTGGCGGTCCTCATCCTGCCGGTGATCGGCCTGTGGTTCCTCTGGAAGAACACGCAGTTCGTCCGGAAGGCCAACCAGCTCGCCGCCGAACTCGACGCCGAAGGCGGCCTGCCCGTCGACGAGTTGAAGCGCACCCCGGCCGGCCGCATCGACCGCGACTCGGCCGACGAGGTCTTCGCCCGCCGCAAGGCCGAGACCGAGGACGCCCCGGACGACTGGCGCAGCTGGTTCCGCCTCGCGATCGCCTACCACGACGCCCGCGACACCGCGCGCGCCCGCAAGGCGATGCAGCGCGCCATCGCCCTGCGCGAGGGCAGGCCTGTGCAGGCCTGAGCTTGAGAGGTACGACGAAGGGGCCGGCCCTGCGCGGACCGGCCCCTTTCGTGCTGCTGATCACCTGTGTCGGTACTCGTCCGCCCACACCTCGACGCCGTCCGCCGCCCGGTCGAAGGCCGCCGGGCGCCCCAGGAAGTCCGCGTTGTGCGTGGTCAGCAACGGTGTCGGCTCGTCGCCCGCCCGGTCCCGGCGGACGAGGACGAGCGCCTGCCCCTGCACCGTGCGCGGCAGCCCGAGCCAGCGCACCGGCTGCTGCACCGTGCGCACCTCCACGACCTGTGCCCAAGGCGCCGTACGCGTACTGAAGAAGCGCACCTGACGCAGCCCCTGGGCGCTCACCCACGCGCCCACCCGCAACAGCCGCAGCGCACAGCCGATGACGAACAGCGCCACGCCGAAGACGATCGCGCCCGCGCCCAGCGTGCCGGCCACCGCGATGATGACCGCCGCGAACAGCACGTACGAGGCGAGCAGCAGCAGGAGCGCTGCCATGGCGACCCGCCACGGACCGGGCCGGTAGGGGCGCCGCCAGCGGTCACGGTCGTCGAACGGCAGCGGGAGATCGTCCGCCACCTCGTCGAACGCGCGGTCGGCCGTCAGGAAGGGCAGGGGCACGACTGATCCTCACTCAATCCACGCACGGTCTGTGCCTGGTGAGGCTACCTAGCCATGTCCCTGCTCACCACCCTCGGGGGTCCGGATGAGCCCCCGGCTGTCAGTGGCTCTCAGCGGCTGTTCGAGGCCTCGGACTGCTGGGTCTGAGCAGGTGACTGGTTCTGCGACAGCGCGGGCATCCCGAAGAGCAGGGAGCCCACGAGCCCGGCGACGACGGTGAGGCCGATGAGCCAGCGCCCGGCTATCTCTGAGACGGAGGCACGCTCGCGGGGCGGGGGAGTGACATTGCTGCGGTACTTGTCGGCTTCGGCGATGAAGGCGAACGGAACAGGCTCGCGCCGACGGAACATGGGAACTGCTTCTCCTCGGGGGACTCGAACGGATCGTGCTCACCAAGACAGACGACCGAACGCCCCAAAAGGTGCCCCGTTTCACCGAATTCGCAGAAGTTCGGCGAAGAATGTCGCGGCCCGCTACCGAACGCCCCCTTGTCGGTGCCGGGCCGTAGAGTGGGCGCCGCCCGCGCCAGTGATGGGAAGGACTCCGCAAGCCGTGACCGACAGCCCCGCCGACGACCTCAAGCCCAGCTTCCGCAGCGATGTGACCGTCGAGTTGGTCAAGCACAGCGCGGCCGACTCCGACGTGCTGTTCGCCGCCCGCGTCTCGACCCTCGGGGAGCAGTCCCTGGACGAGCTCAAGAAGGACCCCGAGCGCTCCAAGGGCCTGATCAACTTCCTGATGCGGGACCGGCACGGCAGCCCCTTCGAGCACAACTCGATGACCTTCTTCATCAACGCCCCGATCTTCGTCTTCCGCGAGTTCATGCGCCACCGCGTGGGCTGGTCTTACAACGAGGAGTCGGGTCGGTACCGCGAGCTCCAGCCCGTCTTCTACGTCCCGGACGAGTCCCGCAAGCTGGTCCAGGAGGGCCGCCCGGGCAAGTACGTCTTCGTGGAGGGCACCCAGGCCCAGCAGGAGCTCACGGGCCGCGTCATGGCGGACTCGTACCGTTACGCGTACGAGGCGTACCAGGAGATGCTCGCCGCCGGTGTCGCTCGCGAGGTGGCCCGCTCGGTCCTCCCGGTGGGCCTGTTCTCGTCGATGTACGCGACGTGCAACGCCCGTTCGCTGATGCACTTCCTCGGCCTGCGCACGCAGCACGAGCTCGCCAAGGTGCCGTCCTTCCCGCAGCGGGAGATCGAGATGGTCGGCGAGAAGATGGAGGCGGAATGGGCGCAGCTCATGCCCCTCACGTACGCCGCGTTCAACGCCAACGGTCGGGTCGCGCCGTAGCGCACTCCATTGCAGCATCCGGCACAGATGTACGGGTCGATCGGGCGAAGTGTCTGTATTGCGGCATTTCGAGTTGTTCATCTAGCCTGATCAAACGGGCCCGGCACTGCCTGAACCCCCGAGCAGGCAGTGCCGGGTTCCACCTTTGTCGCGACTTGTCGCCCGACCCGAGGGCAGACCGCGCGCTGAGCAGCGAGTAGCGTGTTACCCATGGCTCCGACCTCCACTCCGCAGACCCCCTTCGGGCGGGTCCTCACCGCAATGGTCACGCCTTTCACGGCGGACGGAACACTCGACCTGGACGGCGCGCAGCGGCTCGCCACCCACCTGGTGGACGCAGGCAACGACGGCCTGATCATCAACGGCACCACCGGCGAGTCCCCGACCACCAGCGATGCGGAGAAATCGGATCTCGTACGGGCGGTACTGGAAGCGGTCGGCGACCGTGCCCACGTCGTCGCCGGCGTCGGCACGAACTACACCCACCACAGCATCGAACTGGCCCGCACCGCCGAGCAGGTGGGCGCGCACGGCCTCCTCGCGGTCACGCCGTACTACAACAAGCCCCCGCAGGAGGGTTTGTACCGGCACTTCACGGCGATTGCCGACGCGACCGAACTCCCGGTCATGCTCTACGACATCCCGGGCCGCAGCGGCGTACCGATCAACTCGGAAACGATCGTGCGCCTGGCCGAGCACCAGCGTATCGTCGCTAACAAGGACGCCAAGGGCGACCTCGGCCGCGCCAGCTGGGCCATCGCCCGTTCCGGCCTCGCCTGGTACTCAGGCGACGACATGCTGAACCTGCCGCTGCTCTCTGTGGGCGCGGTCGGCTTCGTCTCCGTCGTCGGTCACGTCGTCACCCCCGACCTGCGGGCCCTGATCGACGCGTACATCAGCGGCGACGTCCAGAAGGCCACCGAGATCCACCAGAAGCTGCTGCCGGTCTTCACCGGCATGTTCCGCACCCAGGGCGTCATGACCACCAAGGCCGCGCTCGCCCTCCAGGGCCTGCCCGCCGGACCGCTGCGCCTGCCCATGGTCGGACTCTCGCCCGAGGAGACCGCCCAGCTCAAGATCGATCTTGCCGCCGGCGGGGTACAGCTCTGATCACAGACTTCACAACTGAATACGTACGACCACGCAGGCCAAAGGCCTGCACCACCCAGACAACTGCTAATGCACGAACGTCATGCGCGCCACGTGCCCTGCCAGGTACGTGGCGCGTGTGGTGAGGAGAGAGTCTTTTGAGTCATCCGCATCCTGAACTCAACCCCCCGTCGAAGCTCATCGAGGGCGGCCTCCGGGTCACCCCACTCGGCGGGCTCGGCGAAATCGGCCGAAACATGACGGTCTTCGAGTACGGCGGCCGACTGCTGATCGTCGACTGCGGAGTGCTCTTCCCCGAGGAGGAGCAGCCCGGAATCGACCTGATCCTGCCGGACTTCACGTCCATCAGGGACCGCCTCGACAACATCGAGGGCATCGTCCTCACGCACGGCCACGAGGACCACATCGGCGGTGTCCCCTATCTCCTGCGCGAGAAGCCGGACATCCCGCTGATCGGCTCCAAGCTGACCCTCGCCCTCATCGAGGCGAAGCTCCAGGAGCACCGCATCCGCCCCTACACCCTCGAAGTCGCGGAGGGTCACCGCGAGCGCATCGGCCCCTTCGACTGCGAGTTCGTGGCGGTCAACCACTCCATCCCGGACGCCCTCGCGGTCGCCATCCGCACTCCCGCGGGCATGGTGGTGCACACCGGCGACTTCAAGATGGACCAGCTCCCGCTGGACGGCCGCCTCACAGATCTACACGCGTTCGCGCGCCTGAGCGAGGAAGGCATCGACCTCCTTCTCTCGGACTCGACGAACGCCGAAGTTCCGGGCTTCGTCCCGCCCGAGCGCGACATCTCGAATGTGCTGCGGCAGGTCTTCGCGAACGCCCGCAAACGGATCATCGTGGCCAGCTTCGCCAGCCACATCCACCGCATCCAGCAGATCCTCGACGCCGCCCACGAATACGGCCGCAGGGTCGCCTTCGTCGGCCGCTCGATGGTCCGCAACATGGGCATCGCCCGAGACCTCGGGTACCTGAAGGTCCCGCCGGGCCTGGTCGTCGACGTCAAGACGCTCGATGACCTACCGGACGGCGAGGTCGTGCTGGTCTGCACGGGTTCGCAGGGCGAGCCCATGGCAGCCCTGTCGAGGATGGCCAACCGGGACCACCAGATCCGTATCGTCCAGGGCGACACGGTGATCCTGGCGTCGTCACTCATCCCCGGCAACGAGAACGCGGTCTACCGCGTCATCAACGGTCTGACCCGCTGGGGCGCCAACGTCGTCCACAAGGGCAACGCCAAGGTGCATGTCTCGGGCCACGCCTCAGCCGGCGAGCTCCTGTACTTCTACAACATCTGCAGGCCCAAGAACCTGATGCCAGTACACGGCGAATGGCGCCACCTACGCGCCAACGCCGAGCTGGGCGCCCTCACCGGCGTCCCGCACGACCGCATCGTCATCGCCGAGGACGGCGTCGCCGTCGACCTCGTCGAGGGCAAGGCCAAGATCTCGGGCAAGGTCCAGGCCGGGTACGTGTACGTCGACGGCCTCTCCGTCGGTGATGTCGGCGAGCCCGCGCTCAAGGACCGCAAGATCCTCGGCGACGAGGGCATCATCTCGGTCTTCGTGGTGATGGACTCCAGTACCGGCAAGATCACCGGCGGTCCGCACATCCAGGCTCGCGGTTCGGGCATCGACGACTCCGCCTTCAGCGACGTCCTCCCGAGGATCACCGAGGTCCTGGAGAAGTCGGCCCAGGACGGCGTCGTCGAACCCCATCAGATGCAGCAGCTCATCCGCCGCACGCTGGGCAAATGGGTCTCGGACACTTACCGCCGTCGGCCGATGATCCTGCCGGTCGTGGTCGAGGTCTGACACCTCGTCGTACGAGTGAACTCGGAGC